>NZ_LJJB01000007.1:1801822-2155462 GCF_001420695.1 Brevibacillus choshinensis
ATCGGGCGAGCGTTGGCCATTGGACTTGCCGAAGCGGGGGCAGATGTGGCCCTGCTTGCGAGAACGCAGGATGATCTCGAATCCGTGGCTTTCGAAATCGAAAAGCTGGGTCGAACCGCTTACCCGATCCAAGTCGACATGACAAAACGAATCGAGATTGAACAAGCCGTGCATTCCATTATAGATCGGGCGGGTAAAATCGATATTCTCGTCAACAACGCCGGGACGAATATCCGCCGCAACGCCTTGGAAGTGACCGATGAGGAATGGGAAAAGATCATCGACACGAATCTGAAGTCAGCGTACATCATGTCCCAAGTGGTCGCACACCAGATGAAGGAGCGGGGGAGGGGGAAAATCATCAATATCTCTTCCGTCGACGGACACTTGGCTGCATTGTCAGGAGTTGCCTATGGCGCCACCAAAGCAGCCTTGATTCAAATGACCAAGATTCACGCGGTCGAGTGGGCGCAGTATGGCATCCATGTAAACGCGATTGGCCCGTACTTTTTCAAGACGCCGTTAACCGAGAAGGTGTTGGCTGATCCCGTCGTCCTGGAAGAGATTATCGCGCGGACACCGATGAGGAGAATTGGGGAACTGGAAGATCTCGTGGGTCCGACTGTTTTTCTCGCCTCCAACATGTCCAATTACATTACCGGCCAGACGTTGTTCGTAGATGGAGGGATGACCATTTACGGCAATTAAGAATATTTACGCTTGTATGATCCAAGAAGGCTGCCTAGATATGATAAAAGAAGAGAACCATGCGACTGTTCGCGACTGTTCGATTGTATGCGCATGGTTTTCGTGATTCCTATTTCTGCTTGCATTTGTCAGTCGCATCGTCCACAGACATTGTTCATTGAATAATTCATTTTCCACTCGTATAATGGGTGCAGGGTAAGCGGTTAATCAATTTAATAATAGGCGCGCGCCTTATCATCCAGACTGTGGACATGAACGGAACTATCCATAGAAAATCGAGGGAACTGTATGAAACCGACTATTTATGATGTAGCAAAAAAAGCAGGAGTTTCTATAGCAACCGTCTCAAAAGTCATCAACAATACTGGGCGGATCTCGGAGAAGACGAGAAAAAAAATATGGGCGCTCATGGAGGAGATGGAGTACCAGCCGAGCGTAGTGGCGTCCGCACTGACGGGAAAATCAACATATACGATCGGTTTGCTCATTCCTGATTTGGCCAACCCATTTTTCTCGGAGATTGCCAGAAGCATCGAGGATCGCGGGCACAGCCTAGGCTATAACATCGTCATTTGCAGCACGGACTACGACCCGGAAAAAGAGGCGAAGTACACGTCGCTGCTGAAGCAAAAAAGCGTTGACGGGATCATTCTCGCGTCTGGATTTGAGAATCACAAAAGCGCGAAGGAACTCATCCGCCAAAACTTCCCGATCGCGGTAGTGGCGAGAGAAATCCCATCGCTTGAGGTTGACACTGTATCGATCGATAATTTCCTCGGCGGGTATCAGGGAGCCTCTCACCTGATTGGGCTCGGCCATAAACGAATCGCGATCATCGCCCGTGACGTTTGGAGCAACCGAGAGCGGATTCGCGGCTACAAGCAAGCGTTGGAGGAAGCCAATTTAGAATTTGATACTCAGATGGAATTTGTAAAAGATTCAGCTGTCGAGAGCGGAAAAGAACTGGCCGGCAAGCTGCTCGATTCGTCAGCTCCACCTTCCGCCATTTTTGCCTGCAATGACTCGTTGGCCATCGGGGTGATCCAAGCAGCACGGCAAAGAGGTTTGACGGTACCGAAAAACCTATCTGTCCTCGGCTTTGACGATACGATCTGGGCCAAAATCAGCGATCCCCCATTGACGACAATCGCCCAGCCGATCCGGGAGATGGGGTATGGGGTGATGGATCTGTTGATTCAGGAGATCAAAGGGCAAAAGCATGTGAAACAACGGCTGATCTTGCTCCCTAAATTGGTCGAAAGGGAAACGACGTTGGCGTATACAGGAGAGTAAATAGCGGATATGCCAAACACCTGAGAACCTAAGTTGTAGCCGACTTGCATGAAGGGCGATTTTCATGCAAGAATCCGTGCAAAATGAGAGGTTTCAAAAGTGTATTTTTTCGTCTACTGAATAAAGCGCTTAACCTTTTTGGATATGATGGAATTCCGTTTCTTCTTTTAGAATTCGCTAAGAATAGTGGGATTGAGGAGCATAAAGCACAATTTTGATAGCAAAGTAACATGAGAATATTTCGATTTTTATGTTGAAATGACAGAAAACTTGGAATAGAATGTACTCATTAGGGTAAGCGGTTACCTTAATTGCGAAACGAACGACTTGTGTGATCACTGATCTGAATCATAGGGGGGCTTTACATGACGCAGCATGTCACGCAAAACGGTGTGGACATTGATGAATTGATCCGATGGGATAAGCAGCACTATTTGCATCCGACGTCATCGATCCAGCAGCATCAAAAGAATGGTCCGACGCTGATCATCAAAGACGGGAAAGGCGTCTATTTGACGGATGTGTACGGAAACCGCTTCATTGACGGGATGGCGTCGTTGTGGAATGTAAACATCGGACACGGGCGCAAGGAAATGGGAGAAGCGGCAAAGGAGCAGATGGAAAAGCTGGCGTACAGCTCATCCTTTGCCAACCTGTCGCATGAGCCAGTCATTCGTCTGGCGCATAAAATCGCTTCGCTGACGCCGGGGGATCTCAACGTGAGCTTTTTTACCTCGGGCGGTTCCGAGTCGAATGATACGGCTTTCAAGCTGGTCCGGCACTACTGGAAGCTGAAAAACCAGCCAGAGCGTAAAAAAATCATCGGACTGGACCTCGGCTTTCATGGCATTACGATCGGGGCGACCAGCGCGACGGGGATCACGCAATTCCACGACGTATCGACGGCCAATGCCCCCGATTTTCTTCACGCTAAACCGTTCCTGACCAACTGTGAGCGAGGGGACACGACGGACCCGGATTACGCCCGGAGCTTTCGCGGCATCATCGAGCGGGAAGGAGCAGAAACAGTCGCTGCCGTCATTTTGGAGACAGTTCAAGGAGCGGGAGGAGTCAACATTCCGCCAGACGGTTACTTGCAGGCGGTTCGCCAGCTGTGTGACGAGTACGGCATCATGATGATCATGGATGAAATCATTTGCGGGTTCGGCAGGACAGGGAAATGGTTCGGCGTGGATCACTGGGATGTCGTTCCCGATCTGATGACGGTCGCCAAAGGAATCACGAGCGGGTACATACAGCTGGGGGCTGTGGTCATGAGAGAGTATATCCGCGACGAGCTCGCGGAGCGTTCGGAGGGCACCCTTTTTCACGGGTTTACGTACAGCGGTCATCCGACAGCATGTGCCATTGCCTTGAAAAACATCGAGATCGTCGAGACGGAACAACTGATGACGAACGCTCGAAACATGGAAATAGAATTGGCCAAGGGCTTCGCCTACTTGGAAGAAAAACACATGATCGTCGCAAACGGGAGGTCATTGGGCTTGCTGGGAGGTTACGATCTACTGGCGGACAGGGAAAGCGCCAAGGGCTTTGCCCCTTCGCTGAATGTAGCTCCCAAAGTCGTCGAGGAGTGCTATCGCCGCGGTTTAATCGTGCGTCCGATTACGTATGGCGGAAAAAATACGATCGTGATGGCGCCGCCGCTCATCATTACGAAAGAAGAGATCGCCAAAATGATCGAGATATTCTCCGATGCGATTGATGCGGTTGAGACCTCGCTCGGGTACTAGACTTTGAGGAACAGGAAAGCAGAGAGGTGAGACTCGTGAGTGAATCCAAGAGTAATCCTGCGGCAGACAGCGAGCAAAGAGGGGCAATCTGGTGCTACACGGACAGTTTCAGTTACGCACCCGGCGAGACCGTCGCGTTCCACATCTCATCCAAGCAGCCGGCTTACTCCATAGAAATTGCGAGGCTCGGGGCGAAGCGGGAGGTCGTATGGGAGAGACGGGAATCATCGGGAGAGTGGCACGGTATCCCGGAGAAGGCAAATGAAACCGGCTGCGATTGGCCCGTATCCTTCACTATGGATATTCCGGCAGACTGGCGCTCGGGCTATTACCAGATCGTTGTTCGTGCAGATGGAGTGGAAGGCAGATGGCGAGAATCCGAGCACTTTTTCGTCTTGCGCTCAGCGAATCCGGGGCGCGACTCCAAGATTCTGTTCGTCTTGAGCACCAACACGTACCTGGCGTATAACAGCTGGGGGGGCGGCAGCCTGTACTCGAGCAAATCAGTCTTTGATTTCCATGCACAGAAGGCGAATCGCGCGTCTATTCTGCGTCCGTTTGAGCCTGGTCTGTTAAGCAAGTTCCCGGGGGCGCCTCGCACGGCATTCGCTCCGGGGCAAAAACCTGGAATGATGGAGCAGCAAGGCAGACCGTACCGCCCGTTTTCGATCGAGGCACAAGTCGATTACTGGACGGTGGCGAGCGGATTTGCCGGACGCTGGGAAGAAATCTTCGTCAAATGGCTGGAAGAAAACGAATATAGCGTCGATTACGCGACCCAGTATGATCTGGATCGTGATCCGAAATTGTTGGAGCCGTATCAGCTCTATTTGAGCGTTGGGCACGATGAATACTGGTCCTGGCAGGAAAGGGATGTCCTAGAGAGTTGGATTGATCGCGGCGGAAGACTGGCGATGTTCTCGGGCAACAGCGTGTTTTGGCAGGTGCGTTTCGAGGACGACGGCAAGACCATGGTCTGCTACAAGTATGATGCGCCGCAGCAGGACCCGGTCATCGGAACGGCGGAGGAAAAATATGCGACGACGCTCTGGTCATCACGGACGATAAACCGACCTGAGAACCGTCTGACAGGCGTCTCGATGACGCGCGGGGGCTATGCGCGAACAGGCATGACAGTCCCTCGAGGAGCAGGGGGCTACACGATTTATCGATCGGACCATTGGGCGTTTGAGGGAACCGGACTGGAATACGGAGATGTCTTGGGCAGTGAGGAAGGCATCGTCGGGTACGAAAATGACGGCTGTGCATTTGCGTTCCGTGATGGTCTGCCTTATCCGACTGGTGAGGATGGATCTCCTATCGACATGGAAATTCTAGCGATGGCCCCCGCAAGCCTCGGTGAGAGATTGGATCGTGGGTATACGAATCTGTTGCTCGGGGAGAGTGACCTGGCACTGGCGGCGCGCGAGGTGCTTGGTGAAGATACGCCGGAAAATCGCAATCGGCTGCGCCATGGAAATGCCATGATCGTTTCGTTTTGCAGTGGGTTGGGTGAGGTGTTCAACAGCGGCGGAACGGAATGGGCGTACGGAATCAAAGGCGGCAATCCATTCGTCGAGCGAATCACCCATAACGTGCTGCGAAAGTTTCTCCAATAAAATCGGTTAATGATTTCTGAAAAAATGGCTGTCGAAAAGCAACAAGAACGACAGCTTCCTTTTTATCCACAGAGTAAGCGCTTACCTTGCACAATAATGGAACCAACCTATTAAGGAGGCAGACGATATGAAGAAAAAAATGGGGAGTACGGTTGCGGGTCTCCTTTTATCAATGGGCATGGTATTGACGGCATGCAGCGGGAACGCTACACCTGGTGCGGGGTCCAATGGAAGCAGCGCAGCGGCAAACGGGGATGTGATCAAAATCGGAGCAGTTTTGCCACTGACCGGGGTAACAGCGTATTACGGCACGACGATCAAACAAGGGATCGATCTGGTTCTGGATGAGATTGCGGCACAGGGCGGAATCAACGGGAAGAAAATTGAGGTCATATACGAAGATGACAAAGGCACGCCAGCCGAGGCAGTAAATGCTACGCAAAAGTTGATTACCCAAGATCACGTGTCAGCGATCATCGGTGCACACAGCTCTTCTAACACGCTCGCGATGCGTGATGTTACCGAACGCGAAAAGGTCGTGCATATGACGCCTGCCTCGGGAGCAGATAACATTACCGAACCGGGGCATCCGTACATGTTCCGCTACACGCTGTACAACGGACAACAAGGACCGGCTTTGGCCAGATACGTCACAGGAAAGCTGAACTTAAAAGACGTCGCGATTGTCGCAGAGAACTCCGATTTTGGGCGGACAGGTGCGGAAGCGTTTAAGAAAACGATGGAGAACGAGGGGCTAGGCAACGTATTGTCCCTTGAATTTTACAAGCAAGGCGATAAAGACTTCTATCCGCAGCTGACTAAAATCAAGAACATGAATCCGAGCGCAATCCTCATATCGGGCAACATCACGGAAGGGGCACAAATCATCAAGCAAATTCGCGATTTGGGAATGAATACGCAGCTGTTTGGCTTTGCGTCGCTAGCCAACGACAAATTCATCGAGCTGGCGGGCAAATCGGCGAAAGGCATCATCAGCATCGGCACGTTTGAACCGGCTGCCTACAACTATTTCCCGAATTCGAAAAAGATGGTCGAGACGTATAAGCAAAAGTATGGAAAAAATCCAGACATGCAGGTAGCCAACGGCTATGGCTCGATGCAGATTTTCGCAGAGGCGATCCGACTTGCAGGCAGCGGCGATCGAGAAAAGATTCGCGAAGGAATGAAGCAGCTAAAAGATTTCCAGGGCGTGACCGGTCCCGTAACGTTTAATGAAAACAACCAATCGTACCAGATGTTGATTTTTGAAAAGCTGGAAAACGGCAAGTATGTGGTCATTGGTTCCGACAAAGACATGAAGTAGCCGAAGGGAGAGTCACATGAAATGACCGAGTTTTTGCAGCAAACGATCAATGGTCTCGTCATGGGGAGCACCTATGTCCTGATCGCACTCGGACTCACATTGGTGCTCGGCATGATGGATATGGCCAACTTTGCTCACGGGGAACTGTTCATGGCCGGGGCATTTGTGTCGGTGTCGGTCGTCCAGAGCTTTGATCTGCCGTACTTGGCGGTGATACCAATCTCGATGGCAGTCGTTGCGATCCTGGGCATCATTATGGAGCGGCTCGCGTTCCATCCGCTTCGCCATTCCGCTCGGATCAACCTCATGGTCAGTTCTCTTGGCGTATCTATTCTTTTGCAAAATGTGGTACAGCTGATCTGGGGTCCTGATCCGCGGAATATGCAATCTCCTTTTGCAGACATTCAATTGAATCTTGGGGGCGTCTTTATCAACGGACAGAGGCTCTTTGTAGTCATCGTCGCAGTCGTCATGATAGCGATCATTTATTACGGGATTCAAAAGACGAAGATCGGGGTGGCCATGCGGGCCTGCGCTTTTGACATGGAGACGGCGAAGCTGATGGGCATCAAAGCCAACTCGGTTCTGTTCATCACCTTTTCCGTAGGGGCGGCTCTTGCAGCATTGGCAGGGACATTGATGGCACCCATATTCAGCGTCTATCCGACGATGGGGGTGTCGGCCACTTTGAAAGCGTTCGTCGTCGTGCTGTTGGGCGGCATCGGCAATGTGACAGGGGCCATCGCCGGCGGTTTTATCCTCGGGCTGGTGGAGACGTATGCAGCTGGTTACCTATCCTCTGAATACAAGGATGTGTTTGCATTTGTCATCATGATCTTGGTGTTGCTGTTTAAACCGGCTGGCTTATTCGGCAAGCACGTACAGGAGAAGGTGTAAATGAAAAATAAAGCGCTCCTACTGCTCGTTGCCGCAACCGTCGTGTTCCCATTTGTATGGAACAACGACTACTTGCTCCACATCATGGTGATGGCCGCCATCAACATCATACTCGTGCTCAGTCTTAACATCATTACCGGTTTTGCGGGTCAAGTCTCGCTCGGGCATGCGGCTTTTTTCGGAATCGGCGCCTATGGTTCTGCGATCTTTTCCTTATCAGGCATTTCGGTTTGGGTCTCCATGCTGATGGCCATTTTGATGGCTGCTGGATGTGGATTTTTGATCGGCTATCCTGTTCTTCGATTGAAGGGCCACTATTTTGCGATTGCGTCCTTGGGGTTCGGCGAGATTGTCCATCTGATCTTCAACAACTGGGTGGATGTGACCCGGGGCCCGATGGGATTGGGCGGCATTCCTCGTCCTGAGCCGATCTTCGGAATGGATTTCAGTACCAAAATGGACTATTACTTTTTGCTGGTTGCTTTTGTGATCCTCGTAATCTACTTGTCAGCTAGGATCAAGGCTTCCAAGATGGGGCGCGCGCTGTTGGCCATTCAGACGGACGAGATCACAGCGCGGTCGATGGGGGTCAACGTCACGTATTACAAGGTGTGGGCGTTCGTCTGGAGTGCATCGATCGCAGGTCTCGCCGGGGTATGCTACGGACACTTTATCCTGTTTTTAAGTCCTGAGACGTTTCAATCTTCGATGTCGGTCAACATTTTGCTGATGCTATTGATCGGTGGTGTCGGTAGTATCGCCGGCTCGGTTATCGGGGGCATGTTCATCACCGTTCTATCAGAGTATCTGCGTGAGTTCACGCAGTATCAGATGGTCATCTACGGACTGCTCATCGTTATTATCGTGATCTTCGCGCCGAAGGGAATCAGCGGTCTGGTGGTCAAAAGCAGAGGCTGGTCCGAGTTGCCATTAGCCAAGGGCAGGAAGGTACCCGCACAAGAGGAGGTGTGACGCCATGAATCAATCCGTACTATTGGAGACCCAGGAACTGACCATCCGTTTCGGTGGGGTGATGGCGGTGGATAACGTCTCTATTTCGATCAAAGCTGGGCAGATCTTCGGGTTAATTGGACCAAACGGCGCCGGAAAAACAACCATGTTTAATTTATTGACAGGGATATATCGACCGACCAGCGGCAAGGTATTTTATAAAGGCAACGATATCACATCATTACAGGCTCATGAGATCGCGCCGCTCGGCATATCCAGAACCTTTCAAAACATCCGTCTGCTGCAGGGGCAATCCGTCTTTGAAAATATCCTGCTCGCCACTCATCATAGCGTCACCTACAGCTTCCCCGAAGCCTTTTTTCGCTTGATCCGATACCGTAAGCAGGAGCAGGAGGCCCAGCGAAGAGTCGATCAGTTGTTGCAAAAATATCAGATGGATCATCTCCGTAATGAAATCGCCACGGAGCTGCCCCAAGGATTGCAGCGCAAAATCGAGATCATGCGCGCATTGGCGACAGGAGCTGAATTGATTTTTTTGGATGAACCGGCTGCGGCCTTGAATCCGGTGGAAACCGCTGAACTGATGGAACTGATCCGGCAGCTGCAAACAGAAGGTCACACCATTTTTTTGATCGAGCACGACATGAAATTGGTGAAAGGGATCTGTGATGAAATAGCCGTTCTGCATTTTGGCAAATTGCTGGACCAGGGACGTTATGAAAAAGTGACGAGCAATCCGCAAGTCGTTCAGGCTTACTTGGGAAGAAGGTATGAGAATGCTCAAAGTAGCTGATCTGCACGTGTACTACGGAAATGTTCACGCACTCAAGGGTATCTCGTTGGAAGTCAGGCAAGGTGAAGTCGTCACGTTGATCGGAGCGAACGGCGCGGGAAAATCAAGTCTGCTGAAGGCGATCTCCGGACTGGTGCGGCCAAAGAATGGGTCGATCACGTATGAAGGAGAGGAATTGACGAGACTGGCCTCGGATAAGATTGTGAGCCGCGGGATAGCCCACGTGCCTGAAGGAAGAAGGATCTTCACAAACTTGTCGGTCATGGAAAATCTCATGGTCGGGGCATACCAGCGCAAAGACAAGCGCCAGCTGAAGCTCGATTATGAGGAAGTGTTTACACTGTTTCCAATTTTGCATGCGCGTGCCGAGCAGATGGCGGGTACGTTGTCTGGCGGTGAGCAGCAGATGCTGGCGCTGAGCCGGGCGATCTTGTCCAAGCCGAAGCTGGTGATTCTCGACGAACCGTCCCTCGGGTTGGCCCCGGTCATGGTAGACACGGTGTTTGACGTCATCGATAAGATTCGTAAAAACGGCATCACGATTCTATTAGTAGAGCAAAATGCACATTTAGCGCTGGAAGCTTCGGAGCGTGCGTACGTGCTGGAGACAGGAGAGATCAAAATCTCTGGCAGTTCTCGCGCGCTCTTGCAAGACAACAAAGTCGTAGAAGCGTACCTCGGCTAATGGGAGTCGATGGCGAGGAAAGGAGCAGGCGTATGGAGCAAAAAGTGGCAATTATTACAGGGGCGAGCAGCGGAATAGGGGCAGCCACCGCCAAAGAGCTGGCAAAAGCGGGAGTGAAAGTGATGCTGGCGGCACGCCGCGCTGAGCGAATGGTGCAGCTGCAACAGGAGCTCGAGGCGGATGGCGGGGAGGCATGCTATCAGGTCGCTGATGTGACGTCGTTATCCGATATGGAGGCGCTGGCGCAAAAGACGATCGAGCGTTTCGGCAAAATCGATATTCTCGTCAACAATGCGGGAATCAGTCCCTTCTCTTATCTCCATAAGCGGAGGGTACAAGAGTGGGATCAGATGATTGACGTGAATATTAAAGGTGTCCTAAACGGGATTGCCGCTGTGCTGCCTCATATGGAAGAGCGAAATGAAGGACACATCATCAATCTGTCTTCAGTGGCGGGCCATGAAATAACACCGGTGCGGGTGGTCTACAGTGCGACGAAGTTTTCGGTTCGGGTCATCACAGAAGGATTGCGCAGGGAGCTTCGCCCCGATCAACAAATCCGAACGACGCTCATCTCACCAGGAGCAGTCGAGACGGAAATTTCCGAAGGGATCACTGATCAGGAGGCGATTGAATTGCTAGGTCGTCAAGCGAGCGAGCAGCAAGCGTTGCATGCAGAAGATATCGCCCGAATCATTCGGTTCGCAGTCGAACAACCTTCCTCCGTCGCCATCAATGAAATCGTGGTCAGACCGACGTCGCAACGCCGTTAAGGATCATTGAAAGAGAGTGGAGGTTGGCAGAATGACTACCGAACACGCCCATAGAGAACGATCTTGTAAAGAGAACCGTCCAGGAAAAAGCTTGTTTGCGTACGCGGCCACAGGCGGCACGGCAGAGCTCTCCCCGTCTGCTCCCGTGATCTTTCGAGGGGATATTTACGACAGCATCGAGCAAGCAGTACAAATCGGTTTTGATTCGTTGGAATGGCACGTGCGCGCCGCAGAAGACATTGATGCGGAAATACTGAAGGAATATTGCGACAGACATCAATTCCGTATCGCTGCTCTCGCGACGGGAATGGCCTATACGATGGATCAGCTTTCCTTAATCGATGAAGAGCAGCAGCGCAGACAAAACGCGATCAAAAGACTGATCGAGATCATCGACGTGGCGAGTCATTTGAGGTGCGTTGTCATCATCGGGTACATGCGCGGCAATATTCCTGACGTGCACCAGTACGAAAGTTGCGAGAGTCTGCTTCTGGATAGTTTGCAACAGCTGGCTTGTCATGCCGAAAGCAGAAACGTCTTGCTGGTGCTGGAAGCTATCAATAAAGAGGAAGTCAATTATTTGAACGGGGTAAAGGAAACAACTGACTTCGTGAAACGGCTAGATCATCCTTTTGTGAAGGTCCACCTCGATACGTTTCATATGGATCAGGAAGAGACGGATATGGCCCAGAGCATCGCCTATTGCGGGAAACACATCGGATATGTGCATTACGTTGATCGTCACAGGCGGATTCCGGGGGAAGGATGCATCGACTTTTCACAGGTTACGCAAGCACTCATGCATGCAGGCTATCGAGGGACGATCTCGCTCGAATATCCTCCCTTCGGTGATGTCTATCAATCAGCTGAGAGAGGCTTAACCTTTGTGAAAACGATAGAGCGACAGTGCAGGATCGCTCAGGAGCTAGGGCAGAAGTGAGAGTAATAGAAAGAGTTGCGAAAAGGAGTGAATGAAACCAGTGGAGCGATTGTTGCTAGAATCAAGAGAAGCCGAGCTGCGACAGCTCGCAAAAGAAATACGCAGGAATGTAATCAAAACGGTCTATCACGCGCGTGCAGGCCATATCGGGGGACCTTTGTCGGCTACGGATGTATTGACTGCCCTGTACTTTGAAGTGATGAACATCCGGCCGCAAGACCCCACTTGGGAGGGGCGGGATCGCTTTGTACTGTCCAAGGGCCATTCCGCCATCGCTCTCTATTGCACGCTTGCCGAAAGAGGGTACTTTTCCAAGGACGAACTGCACACCTTCGATGAAATCAACTCACGGCTTCAGGCGCATCCTGATATGACCGTCCTTCCCGGCTTGGATATGTCTACGGGATCGCTTGGCCAAGGGATTTCGTCCGCAGTGGGGATCGCGCTGGGAGCCAAGCTGAAGCAAGCGCCGTTCCACACGTATTGCATGATCGGTGATGGGGAGTCGCAAGAAGGGCAAGTGTGGGAAGCGGCGGACATCGCTTCCAAATACGCACTGGATAACTTGACAATTTTCATGGATTACAACCAGCTTCAACAGTATGGGTGGGCTGGCAGCAACGGAAGAGTGAGACAAATTCCCGTTCTTCAACCAGAGGCGAGATGGCAAGCATTCGGCTTTCACGTCATCCAGATAGATGGCTATGATATGCAGCAGATTGTGCAGGCATGTCAGGACGCGAAGCAAACGAAAGGAAAGCCAACGATCATCATTGCCGAGACGAAAAAAGGCAAAGGCGTGAGCTTTATGGAAGGGGACTATCTGTGGCATTCGCGGGTTCCCACCGACCAGGAGCTAGCACTTGCCATGGCAGAATTAGAGGAAGGAGCGGTGTAACTATGGCAGAAGTGAAGTTGGCACAACAAATATCGATGCGTGATGTATTCGGGGAAAAGCTGCTCGCGCTGTCACGCCAGGATGAACGGATCGTGGCGCTGGACGGGGATCTGGCGAACTCGACAAAGCTGGACAAGATTGCGGAAAATAATCCCGAGCAGTTCTTGCAGATGGGGATCGCGGAGCAAAACATGCTGGGTGTTGCTGCCGGATTGGCCACAGTCGGTTTTCAGCCTTGGGTCTGTTCATTTGCTGCCTTTGTTGTGAAGCGGGCACTCGATCAGATCACCGTCTCCATCGCACAACCGAAGCTTAACGTCAAAATGGTTGGGGCGTACAGCGGGTTGCTCAACGGCTGCACGGGCAAGAGCCATCAGTCTTTGGAGGACATGGCTATCATGCGGAGCCTGGCCAACATGATTGTGCTAGCGCCTGCAGACGCCGTAGAGCTGGATCGCATGATGGCATTTGCCAATGAGTATGACGGGCCTGTCTATATCCGAGTGGCGCGCGATCCGCTCCCCGTCATTTTCGATTCTGCCAGCTATCGATTTGAACTCGGAAAAGGCATTCAGATGCGCAGAGGAACGGATGTTACGCTGATTGCAACCGGGACGCAAACCCATCGTGCCATCGAGGCGGCGGTTATGATGGAAAAGGAAGGAGTATCCGCTGGTGTCCTGCACATCCCGTCGATCAAGCCGATCGACGTTGCTGCGATAGTGACCGCAGCTGAAAAGACGAAGGCGATCGTGACCGTGGAAGAACATACGATTTATGGGGGGCTGGGTGGAGCAGTCGCGGAAGTGCTTGGTGAGCATGCTCCCGTCCCTCTGGAGCGCATCGGTGTTCGTGACAAGAACGGTGAGTCTGGTTCCAATGACGCTTTGCTCCAAAAATATGGGTTGACACCGTGGCATATTGTGGATGGGGTACGCCGGGTGTTAGGGAGGAAAAAGGGATAGTTCGTGCCTTTTAATAAGGGTGGTGCTACCGAAATGAAGAGGCTACATGTGAACAACCCTTCCATAAAAAAAGTTGGATCCATATAGATCCGGTGATATAATGTAGCCGTAGTTGATCATTGATGGTTGGTAATGACGAATTGCTCAATCATCCTGATCTCACTCATAGGTAAGTTGGGACGGATAACAAGTATCATTGGATGCTTAGGAATTAGCCCACCATAATACAATTTGCGCATGTTTATGCCCAGGTTGTTTTATGGTGGGCTTTTATTATTTTCTTGGAGGTTTTAGAGAAGATGAAAAAAATTAACTTTGAACTAAATGGAGTGAAGCATGAAGCGGAAGAAGGAGCCCGTATCCTTGATTATCTGCTACAACACGAAATCGAGCATCCTCACATCTGTTATTCACCTATTTTAGGGCCCATTCAAACTTGTGATACCTGTATGTGTGAGATTGACGGGAAAATTATGCGAGCGTGTTCGACTCTTATTGAGGAAGGCATGAACATCCTTACTTCCTCCGAACTGGCAAAAGGTGCGCAGAACGAAGCGATGGACCGGATCCTGGAAAACCACATGCTGTATTGTACCGTCTGCGACAACAACAACGGAAATTGTCGGGTCCACAATACGGCAGAGCTGCTCGAAATTGACCACCAAACACGCCCATTCCGAGAAAAAAACGAAGAAGTGGATATGTCGCATCCCTTTTATCGTTATGATCCTGATCAATGCATTCTCTGTGGACGTTGCACGGAGGTTTGTCAGGATTTACAGGTAAATGAAACGCTCACGATCGATTGGGAGCGAAAGATTCCAAGGGTTATCTGGGATGACAATAAATCGATTAATGAATCCTCTTGTGTGTCTTGTGGTCAGTGTGTGACAGTCTGTCCATGCAATGCGCTGATGGAGAAAAGCATGCTGGGCGAAGCTGGATTTATGTCCGGGATTAAAAAAGATCTGTTGAATCCGATGATCGATCTGATTAAAGAAGTTGAACCTGGTTACAGCGGTATTTTTGCGATTTCTGAAGTAGAAGCGGCCATGCGGGAAACGCGGACCAAGAAAACGAAAACCGTATGTACGTTCTGCGGGGTAGGCTGTTCATTTGAGGTTTGGACCAAAGGCCGCCAAATTCTGAAAGTGGAGCCAACGGAAGACTCTCCGGTCAACAGTGTCTCTACTTGTGTAAAAGGGAAGTTCGGTTGGGATTTTGTTAACAGTGATCAACGCTTGACTTCACCTTTGATTCGAAAGGAAGACGCATTTGTTCCGGCTACGTGGGAAGAGGCATTATCACTGATTGCCGAGCGAATGGGTTCCATCAAGCAAAAATACGGAGGCAACGAGCTTGGATTTGTAAGCTCATCCAAAACAACAAATGAAGATGCCTACCTCATGCAAAAACTGGCGCGCCAGGTATTTGAATCAAACAATATCGACAATTGCTCCAGGTATTGCCAATCACCTGCCACTGACGGATTGCTGGCAACGGTAGGACACGGTGGGGACTCCGGTACCATTCAAGATATCGCAAGTGCCGGACTGGTCATGATCGTCGGGGCGAACCCAACAGAAGGCCATCCCGTATTGGCAACCCGCGTTAAACGGGCAAAGAAATTAAACGGTCAAAAACTGATTGTATCTGATCTACGTAAGCACGAAATGGCGGAACGTTCCGATCTTTTCCTTCATCCAAAACAAGGGACAGATTTTGTCTGGCTGACGGCAGTCGCGAAGTACATCATCGATCAAGGCTGGCATGACGAAGCCTTTATCCAAAATCGGGTAAATGATTTTGACGATTATCGTAACATGCTTGAAAAATATACGCTGGATTACGCTGTGGAAGTAACCGGGCTGACAAAAGAACAGTTGATTCAAACAGCCAAAATGATCCGCGAGGCAGATGGCACTTGCATCCTGTGGGGAATGGGTGTGACCCAGAACATCGCTGGATCGCATACATCAGCCGCTATCTCCAACCTATTGCTCGTTACAGGAAACTACGGCCGACCGGGAGCAGGAGCCTACCCATTGCGTGGGCACAACAACGTACAAGGCGCTTGCGACATGGGGACGCTGCCTAACTGGCTTCCAGGGTATCAGCATATTACAGATGATGTGGCTAGAGCCAAATTTGAAAAGGCGTACGGCGTAACGATCTCTAACAAACCAGGCTTGACCAATATCGAGATGCTGGAAGCGGTGGAGAAAGGTGAACTGAAAGCGATGTACCTGATGGGGGAAGACATGGCTTGGGTAGATTCCAACGCTAACCACGTGCATGATACGCTCAGCAAGCTTGAATTTTTTGTCGTACAGGATGTATTCCTGACGAAAACGGCTCAATTTGCAGATGTCGTCTTGCCTGCGTCTCCATCCCTGGAAAAAGAGGGTACCTTTGCGAATACGGAGAGACGTATCCAACGGTTGTATCAAGTAATGGAACCACTGGGTGAATCAAGACCTGACTGGTCCATCATTCAGATGATCGCCCAACGCATGGGGGCAAACTGGAACTATCAACACCCTAGTGAGATCATGGACGAAATTGCTAGCTTGGCACCGCTTTATGGAGGAGTCTCATACGATCGTTTAGAGGGATGGAACAGCTTGCTTTGGCCCGTACAAAAAAATGGTGCCGACGAGCCACTTCTGTACAAAGAACAATTCAACTTCCCAGACGGAAAAGCAAGACTTTCGCTCGTTGAATATGTTCCGCCTATGGAGTATCCATCTGAATTTGATCTTACCTTAAATAATGGACGACTACTGGAGCATTTCCACGAAGGAAATATGACAAATAAATCAAAGGGCATCCAATACAAGCTGCCGGAGGTATTTGTAGAGGTTTCCCCTGAACTTGCAAACGAACGCGGTCTGAAAGACGGTTCATTAGTCCGTCTCGTCTCTCCATACGGAGCCATTAAGCTTCGCGTTCTCGTGACAGATCGAGTTAGCGGAAAAGAATTGTATGTACCTATGCACTCCGTTAGCCATGAAAATGCTATCAACCTTTTGACCGGCAGTGTTGGAGACGTTCGCACACAAACGCCTGCTTACAAACAAACGAAAGTGCGCATGGAGTTCCTCGAAGAAAAAGGAATGACTCCACTGCCCATGTACAATCCCCGTTATGCCAAACGAAACCCTCAGATGGGTGTCCAAGTAGAACGCAAATGGGCCAGAGACGATTATGAACCTATCGCAGAAATTAACGTTGTGGGAGGTAAAAAATAATGGCAAGACCGATTACGAAAGTGGTTGAACCGATTCTTACCGAAAAAGAAAGGCAAGATCAGACTGTAGAAATTGTCTTGCAAGCACTGGCAAATAATCCAGAGGGTATCCAGGCCACGATCAAGCTGCTCCAAGAACTCCATGAAAGTGGAATTCTTGGGGCACTCAACGCCGCTGCCTGTGCAAAGGAGGATATAGCCAAAATCGTAGTGGGACAAATGGTGCGTCCTCCTGTCACCAATATGATCAACAATGCGATGGCTGCCGCAGGTGGGTTAACAGAGCTAAATCCTGAAATGACAAAAAAGCTGATGGGCGGTGTTACAAAGGGACTACAAAGGGCTGATGAAGCTCTTCGCTCTGGAAAAAAGGTGGGTATTTTCGATTTGATGAAAGCTCTACGCGATCCTGACATCAATCGGGCGATGGGTTTTGGCATAAACCTGCTGAAAGGAGTAGGCGAAGGATTAAAGGATTGATGAAAGAGGTTGCAATCTTTATGAGGAGGAGGGCAGATGTTTGGATGGCAAAATGGAAAAACGAAGCATCGATCGTACACTTCTATCAACTGATGCTAAATATTTCACTCATCATTCTGGGGTTGGTCTTAAGTTTTTTTCTTGTGCGTGAATTGTATTTCATTGTAACCGCAGCACTATTTGGAAATACTAACGTGCATGATATTTTGGAGGAAGTCTTAGCCTTTTTCTTGTATTTCGTTTTTATATCCATGATTGTTAAGTATTTCAATGAGGATTACCATTTTCCACTACGTTACCTCATTTATATTGGCATTACCGGTACCTTACGTTTTATCATCGTCAATCGTGATAACGCTATGAATAATCTGATTCTATCGGCTGTGATTCTGATCCTAGTCATTAGTTACATCATGCTGGCTCCTCGGCAGAACAAAATGGGGGAACTAAAGGAGAACATCGAATGACGATAAACCTTGAACATCAATTCAGTATGCTGGTTCGTGAAATACGAAAAGAACACGTCGGAAACGGACCGAGAGAAATACTCACACGCTTTTGTGGCCCTTGGGTGATTTGTGAGATGAAGGGAAACCTGACAAATGTAGAAAAATTTATGATTCTTTCCGAAGAAGGCAGACGAATGGTTCACGATGCTCGCACGAAGCTAGTGAAGAAGATTTATAACGATCCTGCGGTAGTAGCAAAACTCGAGGATATCATCCAAGCGAAGATCTTGAGGATTTTTTCAGATATCAGTATTGAAGAGGATATTGCCATGACCGTATATGTTTTAGATAGACCGATTTCTTGATCAGTATGTGAGGGAAGGTGGGTAAAACTCGTGATTCAACCCGTGCATGTATTATCGCATGTCCTGCATTATGAAAATGGCTCTCTGATGGAAGTGGAAGATTCAATCGTAACTGAGTCACCGATTACGATCATGTTGAATCAGGATGAGTTTGCTACTTTAGTATGCAGTCCGGAATACATCGAAGAACTCGTCATTGGTTTTTTGGCGTCTGAAGGGGTGATCAGCGTGTATACTGACATAACAGATCTCTTCATCGACGAAACGACTGGGCACGCCTATGTCCAGGCGAAAAAGGCAAACAAATACAACCAGATGTTTCACTCCAAAAGATATGTTACTTCTTGCTGTGGGAAAAGTCGGCAAAGTTTTTACTTTTATAATGATGCGCGAACAGTGAAGAAGGTTGAAGCCAAAGGAGTTTCGATCTCGAGCTCCGACTGTTTTCGATTCATGCAAGAGATGCAACAATCTGCAGAACTCTTTCAATATACGGGTGGCGTTCATAATGCTGCCTTGTGCGATACAAACGGGATCATCCTCTCAAGAATGGATATAGGGCGACATAATGCCCTCGATAAACTATACGGTTATTGCTTGCAGCATTCGTTACCTGTTGAAGATAAAATCATGGTCTTTAGTGGCCGGATCTCTTCCGAGGTATTGTTGAAGGTAGCCAAGATTGGATGCAGCATCGTTTTATCTAAGTCAGCTCCTACTGAATTGGCTCTTCGGTTGGCAAATGAACTTGGTATTACCACGGTTGGGTTTATTCGAAATCAATCGTTTAATGTGTACACATGGCCCGAACGAATTGCAGAGGTAGAAAGGGGGGAGTCCAGTGGTTCCAAGTGAATTAGTGGACTCATTTGGTCGTGTCCATGACTATCTACGTATTTCGGTAACGGATCGCTGCAACTTGCGGTGTGTTTATTGCATGCCGGCTGATGGGATGGAATTTGAACCGGATGAAAATATCCTGTCTTTTAACGAAATTACCGAGGTTGTGAGGGTTTTGGCCGAAATGGGAGTCAAAAAAGTAAGGCTGACGGGTGGAGAACCATTGGTCCGCAAAGGAATTGAAAATTTGGTATCCGCGATATCAGGAATTCCAGGGATCGAGGATATTGCTTTGACTACCAATGGCATTTTCTTGGCAAAAAAAGCCGAAAAATTAAAAGCAGCAGGCTTGAAGCGCGTCAATATTAGTCTGGATACATTGAAAGCGGATCGTTTTTCGTTCATTACCCGTGGTGGTGATGTTCACAGAGTTCTGGAAAGCATAGCCGCGTGCCAACAAGTAGGGATTCAGCCAATTAAGTTGAATGTTGTACTCATGAAGGGGATCAACGATGACGAAATTGAAGATTTTCTTCGTCTGACGATAGATAGCCATTTACAAGTTCGATTTATTGAGTACATGCCCATCGGCCACAACGACATGAGATGGAAACAATCCTATCTGCCATTGTCCACCGTATTGGAACGCTGTAATCAATTGGGCTGGAAAGTGGATGAGAGTCATGTTGTGCGTGGAAACGGGCCCGCACAGACTTTTCGCATTGAAGGCGCGAAGGGGAGTTTTGGGCTTATTCATCCCGTGAGCGATCATTTCTGCGAAACTTGTAACCGGCTTCGTTTGACAGCTGATGGAAACATAAAGCCATGCTTATATTGGGCGGATGAGTTTAACGTTCGTAAGTGCATTGGAAATGATGAAGCGGTACGCGAGCTCTTTTTCAGAGCATTGAGTATCAAACCAAAGAATCACGAAATGGCAAAGGCTTTAGTCGATGAGAGTCAGTCGCATGTACCAACGGTTAGACGCATGTCTCAAATTGGAGGGTAGTGTAGACGGCATGGACAAAGTAGAAAGCTTGAATCGATTTCGCCGAGATACGGTTCAAGTCGTTGAAGCACAACGCAGAATTGAACAATATGTAAGCCAATTGGGCGTGGAAGAAGTCTCCTTGGAAAATGCCTTTGGCCGTACATTGGCAGAGGATATGATTGCTTCAGATCACATGCCTCATTTCCGCCGCTCCGGGATGGACGGGTTTGCCATTATGTCCAGTTCTACACGCGGAGCATCACCTGAATCTCCTGTCCATTTGAAGTGATCGAGAATATTCCGTGTGGCGCTGTCCCTACAAAAGAATTATCGCAAAGAACGGCTTCCCGAATCATGACTGGAGCCATGGTACCTCAAAAAGCAGACGCAGTCATCATGCTTGAAATGACAGATGACTTTGAAGAACAGGGCATAACTTACATTACGATAAAAAAAGAGATCCATCCCGGGCAGAATCTGACCCCGATTGGCCAAATTACAAAGGGCGATTGTGTCCTGCAAAAAGGAGTAGAAATCCGCGCTGGTGAGATCGCTTTGTTGGCTACATTCGGTCTTTCCTATGTCAAAGTATATAAGCGCCCAACAATCGCTATATTTGCAACAGGTTCCGAGCTTTTACCTCTAGAAGCGCCACTTTGCTCAGGGAAAATTCGAAACAGTAACTCTTACATGCTGGCAGCACTTATTCAGGAAGCAGGAGGGATTCCGTTACTTATGGGATCCATTCCAGACGAAGCGGACAAAGCGCAAGCCCTTATTCTGGAGGCATTTTCCGCAGCCGATTTTGTGATCACATCAGGCGGAGTATCGGTAGGCGACTACGACATTCTAGTAGATATTTTCCAAAATTGGGAAGGGAAGATGCTGTTTAACAAAGTAGCTATGCGACCAGGAAGTCCTACAACCGCAGGGGTTTGGAATGATCAATTTTTGTTTGCGTTGTCAGGCAATCCGGGAGCATGCTTTGTCGGTTTTGAGCTCTTCGTTCGTCCCGTTATTTTGGGTATGCAGGGTATTCAAAATAGATACATGCGGGACTTTACTGCTTTTTTAGGGGAAGATTTTAAAAAGGTAAATGCGTTTCCACGGTATGTTCGCGGAAAGTCGTATATAAGCGATGGCAAGGTATTCGTAAAGCCTGCCGGGATTGATCAATCAAGCGTTACTGTATCCATTAAAGATTCCGATTGCTTGATCAAGATTCCTCCTGGAAGTAAGGGAATGCTCCAAGGTGAACTTGTCTCCGTTTTATTGATTTAATAAAACGGCAAGATGACATGGCCGGGTAAACGGCACCCACTATGGTTCCACAATTGAATCAGGACAGCAAAAAGGCGGGGGCAATCTACCCCGCCTTTTTCTTTGATAATTAAGCGATTGGCTGACAAAAAGCATGGCTTTTGGACAAAGTGATTGGCTACTGCGAGCTTTTCATTTACGACTAGGCACGATCGTACAGCGTGACGGCATCACCAATATCTTTCAGGTTCTCCACCCTATTCATTTCCTTAGCGGGTGGATAGATGGCGATATTGTCCAGGGTGGCTTTGTTAATCAGCTTGCGTACCTCTCTGTTCGGATTGATATACGGGAATGATTTGGCAATTTCTGCGCAGATTTCCGGCTCTAGCAGAAAATTGACGAACAGCTTCGATCGTATTACCCTGACGAAAACGATGAAAAAACCGAATTTGAATAATCCAGAACGGCTTCGATATAATTTCCAAACTGGATGCATGCCTGAGGGATTCCAGAGAATCGACATCTGATCTGAGATACTCGTACCTTGTAACAAATAAGACTACCTTTTTGGTAGTCTTATTATGTCTTGCGGTCTGAAGAAAATGGCTATACCACTTTAATTCTATGTCCTTCTCTTTCGGAATCTTGATTCTCATGTTGTATGTTTGTATTGATAACTCCGTATGGCAGCGATTGGGGCGAAGTGGATATTGTATTGCTTAGAAAGCAGATCACAGTTCAAGTATTTTCTTTACGTTGTACGTTTAGTCGGAAGATCTTTGTCAAAACATTCTTTCATCAGAAGATGGAGGCTCTCTTACAAGGACATGTTGATGACTTTGAGTTTTTTGGAGCCGTTCCCCAAACCATCACTTATGACAATCTAAAGACAGCAGTTAAAAAAATTCTCGAAGGGAAGAACCGAGAAGAACAAGAATGTTTTACTCAGTTGCGTGCTCACTACTTTTTTGAAAGTCTTTCTGCGAGCCAGCAAAGGTAATCAGGGAGCGTAAGGTAAATACGTAATATCAGTATTCGATCTTCATTGCGAAAGATCGGGACGCCCGGAAAATAGGCGAACGAACTATTTACTAGATCATAATCTTCACCGACCCTGCATACGCTAGGATCAGAAAAAAGTCCAAAAATGCTGGGTGATATATCTCATCGTGTTCTACGTTCCCTTTGTTATTAACATCTCATAACCCCCGCCCCGTAACGAAGCTCTTTTCCACTTAGGAGGGCATAAAGTGGTAGAGCACGATAGTCGTTACGGTGCTACGCCGAAAGACCTTCAGGATGCGGAATATTGACCGCCCATCGATATGATACCAACCCGTAATGTCCTTAATCCTTACAAAATAGCGTTAAAAATAAAAGGAAACTTCAAATAATTGTTGATTTCTGTTGTGAATTGCTTTATAAATTGATTAGAAGAATTATTATTTAATACTTAATATAAATTATAGGAGAGGTGCAAATGGACTCTATGGCTACAGCTAACACTGGAAAGTGCCCGTTTTCGCACGGCAGCGCTACTAGTCACAACCCTAGTGCTACATTGAATAAACACTGGTGGCCCAACCAATTGAACTTGAATATTCTGCATCAGCATGACAGAAAATCGAACCCTATGGGCGAAGATTTTGACTATGCAGAAGAATTCAAAAAGCTAGACTACCAGGCTCTTAAGCAGGATCTTTACGATTTAATGACAAACAGCCAAGATTGGTGGCCTGCCGACTACGGACATTATGGACCATTCTTTATCCGTATGGCTTGGCACTCCGCTGGTACATATCGTACAGGCGACGGCCGTGGTGGTGCTGGAACAGGCACACAGCGTTTTGCTCCACTTAACAGCTGGCCAGACAACGGCAACCTTGATAAAGCTCGCAGACTGCTATGGCCGATTAAGCAAAAGTATGGCAACAAGATCTCTTGGGCCGACTTGCTCATTCTAGCAGGTAATGCTGCTATTGAATCCATGGGCGGTAAGACAATCGGTTTTGGAGGCGGACGCGCGGACGTTTGGCATCCAGAAGAAGATATTTACTGGGGTGCTGAAAAGGAATGGCTAGGGGATAATCGTTACACTGGCGATCGTGAGCTCGAGAATCCGCTAGCTGCTGTTCAGATGGGCCTTATCTATGTGAACCCAGAAGGTCCGAACGGGATTCCGGATCCGCTAGCAAGTGCTCGCGACATTCGCGAAACCTTCAAACGCATGGGAATGAACGATGAAGAAACCGTTGCACTTGTGGCAGGTGGCCATACGTTTGGTAAGGCACACGGCGCAGGAGATGCTGCTCTTGTTGGCCCAGAGCCAGAAGCTGCTCCTGTTGAAGCAATGGGCTTAGGGTGGCTGAGCACACACGGTTCCGGTCAAGGTCGCGACGCCATCACCAGCGGTATTGAAGGGGCGTGGACTGCGAATCCGACACAATGGGACAATGGTTTCTTTGAACTACTATTCGGATATGAATGGGAGCTTACCAAGAGCCCGGCAGGCGCACACCAGTGGGTTGCTGTAAATCCTGCCGAGGAGCATCTTGCACCAGATGCAGAAGATGCATCCGTTCGTGTTCCGACAATGATGACCACTGCGGATATGGCATTGCGTGTGGATCCAGCGTACGAAAAGATTTCTCGTCGTTACTATGAGAATCCAGAAGAGTTTGCAGATGCATTTGCTCGTGCATGGTTCAAACTTACACACCGTGACATGGGTCCTCGTTCAAGATATTTAGGCCCAGAAGCTCCAGCAGAAGATTTTATCTGGCAAGATCCTGTACCCGCTGTTGATTATGAATTAACCGATGCAGATGTAGCAGAGCTGAAAACACGGATCCTAGACTCGGGACTTACTGTCAGCGAGCTGGTAACAACGGCTTGGGCTTCCGCTAGCACCTTCCGTGGCTCGGATATGCGTGGCGGCGCCAATGGTGCTCGCATCCGTCTTGCTCCACAGAATGAGTGGGAAGTGAATGAGCCAAAACAACTTACAAAAGTGCTTACGATCCTGGGAGTCATTCAAGAGGATTTTGGTAAGAAAGTCAGCATGGCTGATTTGATTGTATTAGGCGGTAGTGCCGCAGTAGAAAAAGCTGCACGAGATGAAGGCTTTGATGTAACGGTTCCTTTTGCGCCAGGACGCGGCGATGCAACACAAGAGCAAACGGATGCAGAAAATTTTGCAGTTCTCGAGCCTATTGCGGATGGTTTCCGCAACTATCAGAAGAAGCAGTATAGCGTAAGTCCAGCAGAGCTCCTAGTCGACAAGGCACAGCTGCTGACCCTTACGGCACCAGAAATGACTGTACTTGTTGGCGGTATGCGTGTTCTAGGTACAAACTACGGTGGAACACAACACGGCGTATTCACCGATCGTGTAGGCATACTCACGAACGACTTCTTTGTAAACTTGCTAGACATGGGAGTACAGTGGAAGCCTGTAGACGGGGACGTATTTGAAGGACGTGATCACAAGACAGGTGAAGTCGTGCGTACAGCGACTACAGTTGACCTCGTGTTCGGTTCAAACTCTGTTCTGCGTGCCATTGCAGAAGTTTATGCTCAGGACGATAACAGAGAAAAGTTTGTGCGTGACTTTATTGCTGCCTGGGTCAAGGTAATGAATGCAGATCGTTTCGATCTTAAATAACGAGGAGAGGTTATGGAGGGTAACTCCTGAATGATTTCATTGAACTAACAGGTTCGATAGTTGAATAAAGGCAGTTGCAGTCTAAGACTTTATTTTTGAGTCCGTGGCTGCCGCTGCCTATTTATTTTCGATCAGCCTAAAACTAAGTAATCAAAACTTGATGAGTGGTGACCTCTAAAAGTTAGTACTACGTTAGGTTTCCCGGTCTACTACATTATTTTAAACTAACACTGTCGCTACTCTTCTACACAAGCAGGTGCGTCAAACGGATGGAATTTTCCTCCTGCCTGTTTCTCGCGCAGCCACGCGGTAGCCAAGCTGTTTTCTCTGAAAATGATTGTTTCGGATCAGAGCAAAAATGACGAGCAAGGTACCGTAAAATTCAAACATACTGATCTCGTAGCCCTGAAAAGACATCAGGATAAAGGTAGTGACCGGGACCAGGTTGATAAATAAAATGCCGTTTAACGGAGTCAGCGCTTTGATGCCAGCATTCCAGCTCAAGAGGGCGGCGAGTCCAGGCAAAAGGACCATGAAGGCCATTTCATATTTGATGGACACCACGCTTTCCCAGGTCGGGACGGGAATCCACTGAAAAAGGGACGCGATCGCAATCACCACGAAAGAAACCGCAGTTCCCAATAAACACGTCAACGTCGAATAACGCAGAGTTGACCAACTGCTAAAATGCCCTCCGCCGATGGAGTATATGACCCACCCTATCACACCGGCAAAAATCAGCAGCAACGGGAAAAGCTGTTCGCTCGCCGTGGTGAAGAAGGCCAAGTTCCCATTCGTAATCACAAGCAATGCGCCAGCCAAGGCGATGGCGATGCTGGTTAGCGTATAGGAGGGGGGGAGTTTTTTGGTGGTGACGGACAACAGGAGGATGGAGATCATCGGCATGAGAACTTCCATGATGGATGCGGCGATGATGCCTGCCTCGCCCATGAGATGCTGTCCCAGGAAGACCCCCATGTTGTAGACTGTAAATGCCATCGTTCCAAAGAACACCAAAGCCCTCCCGCGCCCCTCAAAGCGAAAGGCAGACAAGCCCTCCTTTACCCAAAGCAGGCCACACAGAATGACCGTAACGAAGAAATAGCGAAGAAACGAGAAGTAGAAAGGATCAACCTGCTGCAGAGCGATGTGGGCAACTGGAAACATCGCTCCCCACGACACGCTTGCGATCATGCATAAGATTGATCCTATGATGATTTGTTTGTTTTTCATGTAAAAGCTCTCCCTTTCAATTTAAAGCTGATTATTGATTCCTTCCAAATCATAAGGGATGGAAAAAAGATAGTATAATGATTGATAATAACTTTATGTATCACTTTTGGTGATGGATAAAGACAAGAGACCTCCCATGGGGGGGAAGCATGAGGAGAGGGAACAGGTGGAGCTGAACGATTTGAAGATTTTCCAAATGGTGGCCACACTAGGCAGTGTGAGCAAGGCAGCATCCGAGCTGAGCTACGTTCAATCCAACGTAACGGCCAGAATCAAGCTGCTGGAAAAAGAGCTGGGGACGCCGTTGTTTTATCGAAATAAGCGAGGAATGACACTGAATACAGAAGGGAGGAGACTGCTGGAATTCTCACGGGAAATCCTATTGAAAATGGATGACATGTATCGTTATTTCCATCAAACGTCCGTGCCTTCTGGGGTCCTTGCAATCGGGATGGTTGAAACGATCAATGCACTTCCCGCACTCTTATCCTCTTACTGCGGTCAGTATCCGCATGTGGATTTATCTCTTAAGGCAGGAGTAACAGAGCATTTGCTTCAGGAGGTTCTGGATGTGGATCTGGACGGAGCGTTCGTCACAGGCCCGATCAACCATCCGCTGATTGAACAGGTGCAGGTTTTCCACGAAGAGCTTGTGCTCGTCACCAAAAGCAGCTCCTTCACAGTCAATGACATGACGGGAAAAGCATTGCTCTTGTATAAAAAAGGCTGTGGGTATCGAGAGAGGCTGGAGAGCTGGATGAAGCTTGCGGGATTAATTCCGAGTAAGGTGATGGAGTTCGGAACGTTTGACACGATCATCGGCGGAGTCGCTGCAGGAATCGGAATCAGCATTTTGCCGAAATCATCGGTGAGCCGCCTGGCTGAAAGCGGGACGATTCATCTTCATCGGGTACCGGAACCTTATCAGGAAGTGACCACGGTTTTCATACGCAGACAGGATGCCGTGATCACGAGCACGATGCAGTCGTTCCTGGACGAGATCAGCCAGCAAAAGATCATTACATGCAAGCACTAATTTTCTGAAGGGAAAAGCCTGCCCCCTTCGCTAGCGGTTCGATAATTCAATAAACTAAGCCAGTCTAACACTTTATTATCGTGTTTTGACTGGCTTTTTGTACGGTAGGATTGAATAGTGTAATACTTATTTTTCTAAGGTAAGTGCTTTTCTTATGAAGATTTTGCGTAAAATCAACGACATCAGTCTAATACTTTATTTTCATTGAACAATATGCTGCTGTTCGAAGGATCGCGAAGGAAATGGGATACCAACGAGTCATCACTTATACACTAGAGGGCGAGTCCGGAGTCTCCTTAAAAGCATGAGGCTTCCACTTCATTCATGAATTGCTTCAGTTGTGCAGCAATTTGTCTAACTGTGCAGAGATAATAAAGTTTTAGACCGATTAAAGTATTAGACTGGATAACAAAGTATTAGATTGGCATTCAACTAACGGGCAGATTTACTCAACAACGGGCACGAAAGAACGGCTGATTAAACGGGCTCATGCAAGGTTATTCGTTCGTTTCCGATGTCACAAATCAGAGCCTTACGTTGTTATATGTGCAAAACGTAAAGGAGCTGAGGAAAGATGAACGACTTGACATGCATCATCATCGGAGGCGGCCATGCAGGGCTTCATTCGCTCAAAGCAATAAAGGAAACGACCCGGGGCATGGCGAACGGACGGCGGATTCGGTTTGTTCTGTTCGACAAGCAGCCCGGTCATGTGCGCAAAGTGTTGTTGTTCCGGCCGGCCACGAGCGGGGAAGAGATTATGATTCCCTGGACGCATTATTTATCAGAAGGAGTCGAATTCGTGCAAGGTACGGTTACGTCCGTGGACAGTGGGGAAAAACGGATTCGTTATACCGATGCGCATGGAAATGATGCCCGAATTCATTATGACCTTTTAGTCGTGGCAGTCGGCAGCATCGTTCGGCGACCGGATCCCGATCAGGGTGGCATCGCCTTGACCGACCCGCAAGCCGCAGCGGACATCCGGGAGCGCTGGAGCGCCAACCTGCGTAAGGCTGCAGGCGAGACGAATCCTGAAGAACGCAAACGCTTGTTGACGCTCGCGGTTGTGGGAGCGGGTATCAGCGGCATCGAGACTTCTGCCGAACTGGCGCTCGCGATGCGGGAGGAAGCGTCGGCGCTGGGGCTGAATCCATTCGAAACCTCCGTCTATTTGCTGAATGCGCAGGAGCGGCTGTTCCCCGGAGGGCCGGAGAAAGTAGGACGGATGTTGGAACTGACGCTCAGCGAATGTGGAGTGACAGTGCTTCACAATCGCAAGGCGATGCGGGAGGAAGCAGGAGTGGTGACGCTCAGCAATGGCGAAAGTCTGGCGGTTGGCCTAAGTATATGGACAATTGGTCTGATACCGAATCCGGCCCTTCGCAGCATGGGCTTGCCGCTTACTCCTGAAGGTCAAGTGTTGGTGGATGAATGCTATCGCGTCAAAGGGGCGCCGGGCGTATACAGCATTGGTGACTGTGCGAGAATCGTCGATCCGAGAACCGGCAAGGCGGATCAGATGAGGTGCGGAGAAGGTGTGATACAGGCGGATCGACTGGGAAAAATCGTGATGGCCGATCTGGAGGGCCGCCCCGCACCGGTTCATAAATCGGTACCGTTGGATTTCTTCTGCATAGGCCTGGGGGAAAATCGCGGATTGGTATGGGGGCGCAAATGGGGACTTAATATGATTATAACGGGAAAGCCTGCGTGGAAATTCAGGAATCTGGCATGGGATGGAGGCAGTATGCTACGATAAAAACAAAGTGACCAATATTGCAATATTTCTAACAGCCTGGAAAAGGAGAAACGGCGAATGGAAGAACTGTACAATCAATATAGAGCGCTGCTGTTCATGCTGGCTTATCAGCTGACAGGCTCTGCGGTAGACGCGGAAGATGCGGTGCAGGACGTGTTTTTTAAGTCGTTCGACGTACATCCTGAACGTTTGGAGAAACCGAAGGCGTATTTGTGCAAAATGGTAACCAATCACTGCCTCAATCTGCAGAAGTCGGCGCGAAAGAAGAGGGAAATGTATGTCGGTCCGTGGCTCCCCGAACCGATTCGGACGCCCGAGGCGGATACGCTCGAGACGACGGTCGTCCGCCGCGATCTGCTGTCTTACGCCATGCTCGTAGTGTTGGAGAGGCTGACGCCGACAGAGCGGGCGGTTTTCGTCCTGCGGGAGGCGCTGGGCTTCGATTATCCCGAAATAGCTGAACTGCTCGGCAAGCAAGAGGCGAATTGCCGCAAGCTGATGAGTCGGGCAAGAAGCAAGATGGAAATATCCGAGGAGGAGCCGGTCGCGGCCGAAGCGGTCGAATTGGAATGGGTCAGCCGGTTCCTCACATCCCTCGAGCAAGGGAACGTCGATCATGTGCTGTCTCTGTTGACCGAAGACGTCATGCTCGTCGCCGACGGAGGCGGAAAAGTAATCGCGTTCAAGCATCCGGTACAAACGCGCGACCACGTGGCCCGAGTCCTGCTCGACGGGTTCCATGGCAAAGGGCCCTATAATCATGGAAAACTTCACTTCGAGGCTGCCCCTCTGAACGGTGAGACCGGTATCGTAATCCGTTTTGGGGACAAAACCGTGGCTGCTATATTTTTACAACTCCGACGCGGAAAGCTTGCCAGAATGTATGCCGTACGAAACCCGGATAAGCTTGACCGGGTTTAGGTAGTCGAATGCAGATTTTTCAAAGCATTCCAAGTCCCCTTTCATTTTGATGAACATTACAACATTGGACTAACGGGTATCGATAGCGAAACCAACACAAGCAAAGGCTGCCGGTAGTATTACGGGCAGCCTTTGCATATCTCTAACGAAAATAATTTAAAAAGGAACGTATTTAACACAAGCTCAATTATGTTAAATAGGTGCTACTTACAAAAAAATGGGCAGCTTATAAAGCCGCCCATGAACATAGAAAAATTAATCGCAGGTGCAAGCAACAATAGTTAAAAGGACGAACAGAACCAAGGTTAAAGCAAAGTTATCTTCAAAAAAGGACATCTAGATCACCCCTTAATGAGATTGAGGAAAACCCTCAAACTTAACATATGTATTAAAGCGAACATTGTAAGGGTGTTAGCGTACAAAATAAAAATTTTGGGCTTTAAGCATAATCTTATCTGTAATTTACACATTGCTCAATACGAATAAAAAAACACCGAGTCCATTCAGGCTCGGTGTTCAAAGGAAAGATTATAAGGATTAGTGGTGGAAAAGTGAACCCAAGGCATTAAAAATAATTTGAAGATGAAAAATTGTTCCCCAAAATAACTGTTCAATAAAATTCATTTAAAAATCCTCCTCTTATACTGTTATCTATTTCGGTTTTTATTATAGAAAAGCGAAAAACCACTGTGCACTAACTAAAGTTGGGTTGATTTATCAAAATGTGTAGGGAGATAAATGCCCACGATCACACAATAAGGTTTAAAATTGTATGTAACAAATTGGGCAGGAAGTGATAAAAGGTGAATAACTTGATCCAACTATCAAGGGTATACCAACTTTCACTCGAATGTGGTGTTCTACGGAAAAAAGATATTATTAACTGGTGTGACAGGGTCATTGAATCAAGAGATACATTCCCTTATGAAATTATTGAGGTTTCTTTAATGGCATCATCCGAAACGGACACAAACTAGTACTTTCGATAATCCAATATAAGAACCAATGCTGTAATTTGACATTAGAAGAAGGCATCAGTTGTACTGAAAAATTGATTGTACAAACGAAACTATGGGATTATTATAATTTTAGATCGCTTTATTTATTGGGAGACGATTACGACCTGGCAAAAGACTGTGTCATGTATAGTATGCAAGAAATTACGGAGAAATTTTCTGAAGAAATGGCGGCGTTTAGACAGTTTTCGAGTGATCTTATAATGATACATCAGGAAGTTCTTGGTGTTGAGTGGACAATGAAAACCCTGATTTAACTTATTAGTTATTATGATAAATGCCTAAAAAACGATATCAACGGTTACGTGGTGCCAATTCTTCTGGGAGCTTGTTTTTCAAAGCAACAATGATTCGAACTCTCTCTTCGGGATGGTTGGCAAGAATGTAAAGGATCTCAACAGGTACCGATTTATTTTGAGCAACCCAAAAAGACATGTCTGGATAATTTTGAATGATTTCATTCCAAACATCCAGTGGGGCTTCATCCCAAAACTGCACGAAGATATTCCTCAGGATTTTCACTCGTTCTCAGTCTTATAAATTCTTCAGCAGATGTAATCACTTAATCAGTCCTGTACTAGATGATTTTGGGATTATCTTACAACAATGCCGTTGAAAAATCATTAGCTTAACAAAACATTACTTATGATAAATGCGGGAAGAGCATGAATAGAGGTATCCAGTTTCCAAAAATCCATGCTCTTTCCTGCAAACAGAGAGATGCAGCACAGTTATAGGTTCATTATTCTAGCAATCCCAGTTCTTCGTAAACTTTAATTGTGACGACACCGTTCTGAGGCATGTGACGGTCGCGTTGAAATTTTTTAAGAGCAGCAGTTGTATTTGAGCGATACTTGCCGTCACATAAACCTTTGAAGTATCCGGCGCTTTTCAAACGGGATTGAATCAGTTGAACATCTCCACCGACATCTCCTTCCGCCAAATCTCTCGGATTATGACTCGGATGCCCCAATACATGCCCATAAATCGTAACTTTGGATCCGAGTGGAACCATATCGAATAATTCAATGACGTCACTGTTGCGCATGCGGATACAACCGTGGCTTAGATGTTGTCCAATAGAATATGGTTTGTTCGTGCCATGAATGCCGTAAATTCCCCAAGGGACGTTTAATCCTAGCCACCGTGGGCCGAATTCTGGTCCCCAATTTTTACCTTTGTATATCACTTTGTATTCTCCAACAGGGGTAGGCGTAGATGGGTTCCCAACAGCAATCGGATAAACTTTTATGGGTTGACCTTGTTTCCGCACAATTAATTGGTGTTTGGAGGGGTGAACATCAATGGAAAAGACCCCTTGTTCAACAACAATTGGCAACGACGAATCCGCATAGGCAAGTTGGTATTTGAAGAGCGTGAGCAACATGAGAAAAATTGAGGCAACGATTCGAAGGATATAAGAATGCATACTTTGATTCAATATTAATCACTACTTTTTCCGATTATGATTTGAATCCACACTTTATCATGTGCAACCAACACAACTTATATTTAAACATCATTAATAATAACTACGTCTGGAGTTATGCACATTTAGAGTCAACCGGAGTTAAAATCATCGAAACGTCTGCGGAAACAATAAGCTACAGTCGTCTACTTAAAGCTAACGGGGTTCGATAGCTTAGCAAAACTTCAGAGGCGAGGCTGCTGGAGATTATCCGGCAGCCTCGGCTAGCTTATCGGCCAGAATAAAGGAGATTAGTAGGAGAAATTGATGGGAAAAATAATGGGGTGAAAACATGTATTGTCCATTCTGCTTTCCTGAAAGAGATAATGAACAAAGCATCGTTCTTAGTAACGTATATTGCTTATACATTCAAAAACAATTTCGACAAGAGTGAATTCAATAAAGGTATGTAAGAGTTTACATGGAAAATTGCACGATAGTGCCTTAACGCATGAAAAGCCACCGAGGAAGGTGGCTTTTGCATTCCGTCAGTTCGTTTTCAGTTTATAGCACAGCTCAGTCCTGTTCGAAACGCCCAACTTCCTGTACGTATTTTGCAAATGTCGTTTCACCGTGTTCAGGCTGATATGCAGCTCGTTGGCAATCAGCTGGTTGGTATAACCTTGCTGTACAAGTTCGTAGATTCTCCTTTCCGTTCGCGTCAAGTGGGGGAGCTGGTCCTGCTCTCGGGTGGCAGACATCCCGGAGTGTGTTCCTTTGGGAATCAGGTAGATGGCGTAGGGAAGCGTTCGGTGATCGGAAAAAGGGATGGAGACAGAAGGTTGGACGTAGATGGCGAACTCTTGCTGAGAAGGAGACAACAAAGCGATTGCTGCTGGAGCAGAAAAAGAAGAGGGACTGACAAAGGCATTATTTTCCACGTGCTGTTTGATAAAGGCATGTACAGGATTCGTGTATGTCTTTCCTAAAAACCATTCCGCACAAATGTCTTTGGCTATCGGATTCACATAACGGATGTGGGCAGGAGGCTCTACGATGATGATGCCGATGGAGGACAACTGGGAATGGGCAGCGAATAACATCCGTTCTTTTTGCAGTTCATCTGCATGCGTGTGGATGGCAAGCGTATGGGCGATCGTACGGGAGAGTGTTTCTACCAAACGCACGTCATTTTCTGTGAAGCGTTGCTCCTGCTTGCAGCGCGCCAACCCAATGCTGCCAACCAGCGTGCCTTCCTTTTTGAGGTAAATGCCCATCTCATCGTAGTTTCCGTAGGCGCGCATGAACTGGTTGTAGTAAATGGTTTGCTCGTACTCCTGGTCGGGCATGACGTCATTGATGCGCAAAGCAGTGCGGGAGGGGTTTTGAGGAATGGCATTTTGCGGATGCAGCAGATCATGCTGAAAATAATAGGAGATATAGTCTTGGATCAGCCGATCCTCGACATTGAGCGTGCTAGGAAGAAACAAATTGCCGTGTTTGTCTGCGATCCAAAAGATAGACCGATGATAGCCAAAAATTTGCGAGAGGGAGAGTAAAACCTGTTGAGGAAACCTTTCAGCTGGAACCAAGATGGAATCGATAAATTCCAAAACTTTTGAACTCCCCAGATGGAATGCGCCCTTATCCACAACCAAATTCCCCCTCTTTCATTCGAGTTTCCACCATCATAATATATGTGTTTGTGGCTAGCAACATGGCCAGGAAGAGAATGCGCAGTACGCAAAAAATGACTCTTTCGGGTAATTGGCAGCGCTTTCTTCGTTTGTCATAATGAAGCGAAAGAAACAAGCTAATGATAGTAAGGGAGGCGTTTATTAGTGGATTTGTCCCAATATTCAGTTTACGATGGAATTGGTTTGGCTGAGCTGGTCAGGCAAAAGGAAGTCACTCCAAAGGAACTGAAAAATGCCGCATTGGAAGGAATCGCAAAGGTAAATCCACAGCTGAATGCGATCGTTAGTGTCTTATCCGAAAAATCGGATGAGCAAATCGATGCGGGCCTTCCGGATGGGCCGTTCCGTGGTGTTCCCTTCCTCATTAAGGAGATCGTACTGCATGCAGCTGGTGTACCATTCAGCATGGGCAGCCGATTGGCAAAAGGGGCCGTCTTTCCGTACGACACCGAATTGATGGCACGGTTCCGCAAGGCTGGTCTAGTCACAGTTGGCACGACGACCACACCGGAATTCGCATACAACGCCACGACCGAATCCGTTCTGCACGGACCGACCCATAACCCGTGGAATCTGAGGCACAGTTCAGGCGGGTCAAGCGGAGGATCGGGAGCTGCTGTCGCAGCGGGGGTCGTCCCGTTTGCCCATGCGAATGATGGGGGAGGTTCCATCCGCATCCCGGCTTCCTGCAACGGACTGGTCGGGTTGAAGCCAACTCGTGGACGTGTGCCGACGGGTCCTGACTACAGCGAGCCGTTAAATGGTCTCGGTATTGAATTTGCTTTAACGCGCACGGTCCGTGATGCTGCTGCGCTGCTCGATGCAGTAGCGGGACCGGATACTGGCTGCTACGCATGGGCCCAACCGCCGAAAAGGCCGTTTTTCGATGAGATTTCCCACCCGCCTCGCCGGTTGCGTATCGCGTGGACATCAAAGCCGCCTTCTGGAGTTGCTGTAGATCAGGAGTGTCTGGATAGCTTGCATGCAACTGTCCGGCTTTGCGAGGAGGTCGGGCATGAACTGGTCGAAGCTTCGCCGGTCATCGACAGTGAACAGCATATGCTTGCAACCCTCCGCATCTGGGCAGCCAACGTCACATCCTGGATCGATGGAATCGCCCAAGCGACGGGGCAAACACCATCAGAAGCTAATGTGGAAGCAGCGAATCTGTCCACCTATCGGTACGGACGGAACATAACCGCTACGGAGCTGCTGGATGCCCTCGCCATTCAGAATATCGTTTCCCGAGCGGTTGGCAGCTTTTTTACGGAGTACGACGTTCTTTTGTCCCCGACGACGGCAAGGCCGCCTCTGCCTTTGGGAGAGCTGAATGCAAACGCCAGCGGGCTTGGCGCCAAAGAATGGACAGAGCAGATTTTCACCTATGCGCCCTTTACGAATTTGTTCAATACGACGGGCCAGCCTGCCATTTCATTGCCGCTTGGCTGGAGCAGAGACGGACTTCCGATCGGCATGCAATTTGCCGGGCGCTATGCCGATGAGGCGACGCTTTTGCAGTTGGCTTCCCAGCTGGAGCATGCCTGCCCGTGGAAGGAACGGCGTCCTGCTTTTCACGTCGCGGCTGAGCGATTGCCCATTTTATAGAAAAGTCAGCGGTTTGATAGAGTAAAGGGAAGAGAGAAGAGAGCGAACCTTCGTGTCTCGCTCTCTCTTTTATGTGGGAGAGAACCGGCATATCGAGCGAAGTCGAGGGCCCGGGTGGACATCATGAATGGCAACCAGGTATTGGTGAGACCTAAACAGTCTCGCCTTTTGATTTTTCTTAATAAAGTTCGATTCGATCCATAAATGACGCGACTTTTAGTGTCACATGTATAATGCACTCGATTTTAAATGTTTTAGACCTTTTATGGTAGTAGATTTGTATCACTGAGCTATTGCTCATAGTTACACTGGTATGATACAAATTTGTGGACTTATTAAAAAGGCGCTCTCAAATTTGTGTCATTAAGGATTAGAGATATGATATAATGAAGCCAGAATATTACATTATATGGAAACTACTTCATAGTTGGCGATGAAAGAAGAAATGAAAAAATAGCAGCACTAAAAGCATTGGTAATACTATTCTATTCGCTTGGTAAAGGTTCATATAACATGCTTGGCAAGATATTTGGCCGTAGTTGTTCATTGATATACCGGTGGGTAAAGGAGGCAGGTTTGGCGACGGATGAACCCTGTATTGATGGAGAAATAAAAGAAAATTAGAATAATTCCAAGGGAGAAGAGTGATGATTGATATTTTAAAGCTTTTTGCGGCCTTAGCTTTGGGCTACCTTTTAGGCAGCCTTAATACAGCGGTGATTGTAGGGAAAATATACGGCAAGGACATAAGAAGCCATGGAAGCAAAAGCGCCGGGCTTACCAATACTCTGAGGGTACTTGGGAAATCTGCTGCGGTGCTTGTTCTTGCGGGTGATATATTAAAAGGGATAATTGCCTGTTTTATAGGCTTGTTCCTTGGCGTTTACTTTTATTCGGGAGAGGCTAAAGATTGCGTAAGCCTTTTAGCGGCAGGCGCAGGAGCGGTTATAGGGCATAACTGGCCGGTATATTTTGGGTTTAAAGGGGGCAAGGGAGCACTTACAGCAGTGGCTGTGCTGTTTATGGTTGACTGGGTTATGGCTCTTTTATGCCTTGGCTTTTTTGTGATAATAGTAGCTTTAACCCGTTATGTTTCTTTAGGCACAATATGTGCTACAATGCTTTTTGCGGCTATTTCATTTATTCCTGTTTTTGGGAATACCTTATATTTTTATATATTTGCGTGCCTAATGGCGTTTATGGTTATTTTCAGGCATATGGAAAATATACAAAAGCTGCTTTCAGGAACAGAAAATAAACTTATTTTTTGATTTTCTCGCGGCGTTGAGCAGGTCGTCAAAATATAAAAATTTGGAATTAGTTAACCGTTTAAAACAGGAGGCCACACGAAAACAAACAAAGCCATATGCTCTCTGACAAAGAACTTCGCAGCCTTCAGAAGGTTCTTCTGGAAATGCTTTTGGAAATTGACCGGGTTTGCAAAAAAAAAACGGCATAAGCTATTGTCTTTTAATGGGCACTATGCTTGGTGCTGTGCGCCATGGTGGTTTTATTCCTTGGGACGACGACATGGACGTAGCGATGATGAGGCCTGAATATGAAAAATTCAGGGAAGCTTGCAAGCGGGATTTGGATCAAAGCAGATTCTTCTATCAAGACCATACAACCGACCCCCATTACCGCTGGGGATATGCCCGGATCCGGCGCAAGGACACGGAATGTGTGCGTTTGGGGCAAGAGCATATTAAAATATGGTTGTAAATGAGGGATTCTAGCTGTCTATTTTATTGAGGCAAGGTCAGAAGATGTTGAGGAAGTCATGGTTCATTTAAATCCTTGGTATGAAGTTCAACCTAAAGAATGAATCCAATGCTCTGAGTAAGCATAATTGCATCTATCCAGACAAACAATAAACTTCGGTTAAAAAAGGGCGGCTTATAAAAGCTGCCCATAAACATAACCAATTAATTACAACTACAAGCAACAATTACTAAGAGGACGAAAAGAACCAAAATTAAAGAAATGTCATCACCAAAAATACCACCACTAGGCACTTCGATCACCCCTTAACTGAGATAGAGAAACTTAAAGAGTGTGTTTATCGGAAAAAACGGCGTCTCGAGAAGGGAGATTCAAAGAAGAAGAAAGGTGATTCCTCGAAGAAAAATGGTGATTCGCGAAACCTTCTAAATCCAGGGGACTCAAAGGTTCTGAATCGACGGCCAAATCCTCCTCGACCACGAAACGGCGGTGGATCATCAAACCTCATAGAACAAGATGACTCACATTTACAGCGCCTACGTGACAATGGATTTCCCTCCTGTCCGATCTCTTCATTGTTATGTATAGCTGTGCCTCATGGCATAGGCATTTAACTAAGCATTCTAGCCTAAATTGAACCCAATTTAGGGAGGGGCTATAAAAATTATAAGAAAAGTGGATGCTCAACTAACGGGTTTGACAGCACAACAAAACACAAGAATACAGAATGTCGTTATACCATGTTGTTACTGCTATGATAGCGTCAACTAGTGACATGGGACCTTACATTGTCGTGATGTTTCTAATTTCGTTCTTGATCGGCAAGAAGGCAGGCTACCACTATTCTATGACGTCGACGCTTACTTTTACAGCAGCGAGTAATAACTTCGAGTTAGCCATTGCGGTGGCAGTAGGGGTTTCCGGAATTCACTCAGGAGCAGCATTTGCTGCAGTCATCGGGCCATTGGCGTTTTCACTTAGGTAGGATAAGATGCAGTCATAATTACAGTTCATGCTCACTGTTATAATAGGTGCTTGTGTAGAGGAGATTGTTTTCAGTATAAAAAGTCTAATCGATATGAAATAGTCCCTTCTTTATGAAGGGACTAAACTAGGGTTAGAGTATATGGAACAGTGGTTGTTCCCATCTTATCATATGTTCAATGATATCATCAGGAACTTGTTAGAACGCCTTTATTTAAACGATATATGCTTATAAAATTACTCGAGTGCTAATTTCGGAAAATGAAAACACAACGGTACCCCAGAGGGGGATACCGTTGTAAGTTCCTTACGTTAGGTCCTACGTGTAAAGACAATCGCATTCCGATGTATGATCACAATACGGAATCCGTTCCTCAACAAACAACGACTAACAGGACCTACACCTCTACCGACTACTACCCTACACGGTGACGCAGTGCCGATGATACGAACTGCTTCAATAGTACGTACCCGTCGACCATCCACAATTTTTCGGGTAAACTCCATCACGACAATGTCAGTTACTTTCCGAGACATTTCAAACACCTCATTTCTCTCTAACTGCTATAGAGAATGCAAATGAGGGAAGCTTGGCAACTGATAAAAGCCCGAGAGAAATGAATTGTACTTAAAGCAATCATGAGCTGTTACGATCGTAGAGACACATGCATTATGCAATTGCAGCGGAGACGCTTCTGATGAATATAGTTTAATCTAGAGGTATTAACAGGACTCGGTTATGAACTAACGGGTATCAATAACGGAACAAATACAAAGGAGGCTACCGATAATTCGGTAGCCTTTGTTAAACTTCAGGCAGGCTAGTGAACAAATTCGATAAGTTCGGGATGAAGGTAAGCTAAAAGGTGATCTAAGGGTTCTAATAATTAATTAAAGCGGCTTAATAGCCGCAAACTCATAATAAAAAATTAATCACAGCTACAAGCAACGATTGTTAAGAGAACGAACAGAACCAAGGTTAAAGCAAAATTATCTTCAAAAAATCCCATCGATATCACCCCTGAAATGAGATTGAGGAAATACCTCAAAACAAGTTATGCAATCTAATGAACGATGTATAGGCATCATCCCAGGAAGAAAAAATTTGGGTTTTTATGATGCTTATGTTTGGATTTTACAAATTTACACATTGCTTTTGCTAACGGACATTGAAGCTTTTATGGACGGTAAAGATGCATTTGTTAAAGAGCTGGAAAGAAAAGCGCTAGATTGGCACAAAATGGGCAAGAAACGTTTAAACTAACGTTCGTTAACTCAATAAAAAAGCGGCAGTCTAGGACTTTACCCAGAAGCCTGCACAAGCCTTTTTGGCTCCTCGACGGCGTAGCCGTTTGTCGGGCAACAATAACAGACGGTGGCTTGATATTTGGTTCAGAAGAAATAAGAAAAGAAGAAAAAAGAAAAGTCGGTTCTCCTACGTTAAGGATTACCGACTTTCCAAGCTTTTTAAGATGCCTACAGCTTACATGGTTACCCTGGAATCACCCTTCGTGCAAATAGGTAATGTTGATACCAATATTCTCCTTCTTTTTCGTCCTTGTGGATGTTACTGATGACTACCCCAATACCTGGTTCATAGGTATGTAGGATTTTTCCATCTCCCATATAAATGCCCACATGTCGAACCTTATTCAAGCCTACCTCGTTGGGGAAATCTTCATCGGAGAAGAACATAATATCGCCCTTGCGTAAATTCATAAAGGGTATTTCTTTTCCCTCTACTGCTTGCTCTCTGGCATTATATCCCAGGTTAATGCTATGTTTTGCATAAAGAAATTGAACGTAGGATGAACAATCGAAAGCTTTGTCATTAAACCTCTGTGTTCCGTACACATAGGGCGTTCCTAGATATTGCATTCCCTCTGCAATGATAGCATCAGCTGTTTTTTTCCACGCAGGTGTGTCTACGCCACTAGTCCTATAGGATTTCACCTGTTCGGGAGCTGGAACATTGGGCATAGCTTGATTTCTACAGCCGGTCAAAAACAAAATGCCGATAAGGATCATTGGATAGCACGATCTTTTCATCCTAACCCCTCCTGCGTGTAGTCTGTGTCCACTTGGGGTTAACTATTCCTCTTGGAATAACTCCGAACAAGATTTAGAAAGGTTAATCCAATGAGCTTTGTCTTTTAAACTAACGAGTATCGATCGTTGAGCTGACAGGAACAACACGGCAGTCTAGGACTTCATTTTCGCGTCCTAACTACCGCTGAGCCGAGAAAAGAAGGCTTGGTGAAGCCTTCTTTTCTCCTTCCATTTGAAGAAAATCCCAGGAAGGTTGTGGGCATACTAACTCGTAAAGGAGAAGAAGCGCATGTATGACAATCGCGGAAACGACCTGCCTGATTTCAAACAATTGGATGACAGACTAATCGCTCAGCCTCCAACTAGCCCGATACTCGCAATCCGCACAAATCTGGACAAGGAGCCTAACGACGTCGACAATCCGTATGTGCATCAAGATCCCAAACCAACTAGACAAAGCAGGGGTGAAGCAAATGACTGATCGCACTACAAACGAAAAACCGGACATGGGTTATCATGGAAGCAATCTGCATGGTTATTCCATCACGGAAAAAGGAAAGGCATTGGACCAAACTGCCAAGGCGGGTACGAAAAACAAAGAAAACGGAGAAGAAGAATTATTCGTTTCCCATCGTAACTGAAAAATCGCCTTCAAGGAAAACAGCAGCATCTCTCTTTGCTGGTTTCCCTGAAGGGGATTCCTTTTTATTTGAAACGTTTGATCATCTTTCTCAGAATTAATCCAGAACGAACAACTGGAGGTTCATGAGATTGCTGCTTTTAAGACAGTATGCTTGACCAAATCCAAGACCATGCAAGTGCTGGTTACCGATGAAGCGTTGAAACAGCTATTGGCAGAGGATGTCGCAGTGTCCATCAGACTTGAAGACACATGTCAGGTATTCTTCAAAAAATGATGGGTATAGGTGGCATGACGGATCAAGTGGTGGCCATGGACTTGCTCATCGCAGCAAAGAGTGGTGTGCGAAATTATGCCATGGCACTCACGGATACAGGCACCCCGGAAATAAAAGCTACGCTGACAAAGCAATTGGAGGAAGCAATCGATTTGCACGAAAAAATCAGCATGTATTTGATTGAGCTAGGCTGGTACCACCCATGGTATGTGAGCAGATTCAGTTAATTTGCCATAAAGCACCTGATAAAGGTGCTTTTTCTATGCTCCTGGGATTTGCAGTCATTGCGGAGGTATTTGAAAAATGAAAAATACTTTTCCCGAGAGGAATTTCCATTTGCAAACCTGTACTAGCTAAATGCAACTACAAGAAGAGGCTGCCAACAGTAAAATGGAGCAAGCTCGATACCGGACTCCATCGCGCAACAGGCAAAGCAAACCTTGCCTCTCCCCTGTGACGGATCCGATCCAAAAGGCAGCGCATACTACTGCTCCCCGGATACCGAAATTTTAACCAAAGGCTATGTCAATCTGACAGGAGCCGGCAACCAGGAGTTTCTCGTTTTGTACCTCTACAAGTCGGTCGAAGGCATCCCTTTTGAAGCGTACCTGACTCTTTTCCGCCAAACAAACGGAAAAGCGGTTCCGGTCAACACCGTCGAGCTGTACAAAGGAGAATCTACCGCGGAGCCGGGAGACGCCGTCTACGATCCGGGGCTAAAAAAAGTGTATGTGCACCGGTACGAGTTCAAGCTGATCACGGAAAACAACACATCCCGCTTCGGCAAAGGCGAACTGCTGGAAGCCGCCATCGTGGAAGTGCAAAACGGTAAGCTAGTCAAAACAGGACAGCTCGCCAAAAAATAACTCTTTATGCGCACAAGAAAAACCGTCAGACTGGAATCTGACGGCTTGTTTCTTTATGAAGGGCATTCAGGAAGATTTTCTCTGTGCGGAGTCCTTGGCCAAATGACTGTTGTACTTAATTGGATGGGAAAATCCATCATTGGAAAGGTTCTTAGTGGCAGAGGAGGCTTGGTTAGATGATACCGCCTCATTGCCTGAGAATCCCCAATGACGCAATTTTGCAACCTTGCTCATAACTGGTAAAGGCTACGAGTAAAGCAAAGCAATCCAATCGGCAATTAAACTAACGGGTTCGATATTTGAATAATTGAAAACAAAACAGCGGCAGTCTAGAACTTTATTTTCTTAGTCTACAACTATATTTTCACAGTCTTATTTTAAACGCCTGTCGAGTTGTCTCGCAGATTTTTATCATATAATACTGAATATTGACATTGTAGTCATTATTGCCTAGGATATTAGTACTAATAATGGCATAAAAGGGGTAGGGTTAATATGGCAAAAGGTTCGCTGATTGTTGGTTGGGGTGAAATCATTGCGGGGCGTGAGAAGGCGGCACAGGCCACTCTCAAAAATGCAATGCAATACTGTATTCGATTGCAACAGGAAGGAAAGATCGACCGCTTTGAGGTAGTAGCTCTTGAACCTCATGGCAGTGATCTCAACGGCTTCGTCCTTATCACAGGGGATAGGGAGACTGTAGCCCAACTGCGAGCAGAAGACGAGTTTGTCTCGGTTATGGTTGGAGTGCAGCTGGTACATCGGCATGTGAGAGTGGTTGGGGCCTACACAGGGGCTGAGTTGCAATCATTATTCGCAATGTGGGATGAACAAGAGGATAAACTGCTCGTTGAATAAAATGGTAATTTAATAAGAAGTACAGGACAAGGAACCATAACCATAAAAGGCGACGTGTTATATGGAGGTTCAGACCTGACAGTAACAGTCACAGACACAGTTAATTAAATCCAGCAACGATTCCCTTAGGAGAACTCCTAAGGGTCTTTTCTTGAAGGAGGTAAAATCGATGGAGCAAGTTACTTCAGATAACGGCCAATATCTGAAGGTAACACTTAGCCAGTTACACGACTGCGATTTCCATTGCTTTGTTCTGATAGCATTATTGAGCTAACGGGTATCGATAGCGCAATAATAGACAGAAGGCAGCCAGCCTTGTACGTTAGTTAAAAGATTAGCTACCAGCAGCACGATCGGAAGCTTCCGACAAACAAAAACTCAAGGTTTGCTAGGTCGGCGCTGGGGGCATACTCGATTGATGCGCTGCTGTTCTAAAGCGATTCTGTTCTATGGTTATCCAGGAGCGACTTTGTTTGGCAAAGTCGTTCGGTGAAGACGGAGCCCCAAAGCGAGACGACAATGAGCGTAACCGTTGCGATGATGGATAAGAGCAGGGGAGATATACTGGTTGCAAAAGGAAATAGTATAACCAGCATGATTATACCTGCTATATAGGGCGGAGGGACGACACCTGCTACAATTCGCATTGTTTCTGTATACGAACGGGCAGGGTAGTTGAAGATCAAATACGGTAAGCCACTCTATTGATGGTTGGCGTCAGTGTTAAAACAAATTCCTTTTCTGCAAAACTGTTATTTTCACAGATTGGAATCAGGATGGTTATTTCAGTTCCTTCAACGTTCCCTCGTGCGGCTTTTTTCAATGGATCGAGCATGGTAACCTCTCAAACGCAGTGGGCATAAGCTGATCATATATGTCGATTTGAGAGGATGTCTTTTACATGTTTCCTTATCTCCATACAAATCATCAACTCCCCTATCCCAATTATAGGTTTATCCCCCTCGCTTATTATAACTCTCCTTATTCTGAAGGATGGCGGCCTTGGAGCAATGGTGCCATAGACTCGGATGAGAGATACCGTTTACCCGCACCGCAACGACTTACCTTCGTGCTTGTGCATGGCTCTTGGGCAGATGCTCACTTCTGGGACGGCGTAGCGGCGGTGCTGCGCAGTCAAGGGCATGCCGTCTATACGCCGGAATACGCAGGTCACGGTAAAGATCCGAACAAAGATGTCACGCATGCGATGATCACGAAATCTGTCGTTGATTTTATTACGAAACTGAACCTGCGAAACTTCGTTCTCGTCGGGCACAGCTTCGGCGGTACTGTCATCCAAAAGGTTGCAGAACAAGTACCGGATCGCATCAATCGCCTCGTCTTCTGGGACGCGTTCGTACTGAAAGATGGCGAATCTCTTGCCGATGAGTTACCACCCCAAACGAGACAGGGTTTCGAGCAACTCAGAGCAGGCTCGAATGATGATACAATCATGCTTCCATTTCCACTGTTTCGGGATTTGTTCGTCAATACAGCCACGTTGGAGGAAGCCAGACGGATGTATGCAGGCGTCACTCCGGAACCGGCTAGACCGCTTTTCGAGAAGCTGGATCTTAAAAAGTTTTATGAGTTGCCTACACCGAAAAGTTATGTATACTTTTTCCAAGACAATGCATTGCCACAAGGAGAGGGCTTTGGCTGGAATCCGCATATGTCCACCCGGCTCGGCCAGTTCCGCCTTATCGTCGGTGACGGGGACCACTTTACAGATACTCGAACAAGGCCGGACATGGTGGCGCAGAAGTTTTACGAGGCGGGCCGGGACTGACGTGTTGTAAGAGCATTTTATTGTGTGGCCAGAGCAAGATCGATCCGTAATTCGCCAAGATTCGTGAATTGATCGAAAAGGAAACAAGAGGTGTTTAAAAAAGGCCATCATTTGCAGGGTGCCCCTTAAGTACTTACTGCTCCACTGTGTAATTTGTATTTGTGGATACAATTTTAAGTTGGGCTAGATTCACTTGGCTTTCCATTGCTTGCTTAATACCACGGTAAATAATGGAGCTTAAAGTTAAGGATATGCTTCAACTAACGGGGGGCGATAATATAAAAAAAGGGTGGAATAAACTGGAGCCGTCTTTCATATTGGTCATGGAGAGGGGAGGGAGAGTATGGTACAACCTTTAGATCCGAAACGGATTCCTAAATACGTTAATCAACTTGTTATCCCACCGGTATATATGCCTACTATTCTTAGACAGCCAATGACTGGTGAAGTGATCGGTCATGCTTATCAAATCGAGGTGAGCGAGTTTCAGCAGCAAATCTTACCGCCTGGATTCGGCACAACAAAAGTGTTCGGTTATGGTGGAATGATACAGAACCCGCATACAGGAAGAGCTTTTTACTATCGGAGCGCTCCTGGCCCTACGTTTGAAGCTGTCAGAGGAATTCCATTACATGTTCAATGGATAAACAACATTACCGGTCCCCATTTTCTCCCGGTTGATCCTACACTCGATTGGGCAAACCCAAATTCCATGGCAATTCCACGCCCACCAGCTCCGTCATTTCCACCAGGTTTTCCCCAAGCACAGCAACCTGTACCGATTGTTCCTCATTTACACGGAGGCGAGAACCCATCTTATTATGACGGTAATCCTGATGCTTGGTGGACTGCAGATGGAAGGACCGGCATAGCATTCGTTACAGATACCTACATCTTCCCGAATGTACAACAGCCTACCACCCTCTGGTATCATGACCACACTATGGGCATGACGCGTTTGAACAATTACGCGGGACTGACAGGGTTATATGTACTCCGTGAACTGGATGACTGTATCTTCCCAGTGGAGAAAATGAGATTTTACTAAACATTCAGGACCGATCTTTTCTTGAGGATGGTTCTCTTTACTATGCTCGTGTTGGGAAGAACCCAAGTATCCATCCCTACTGGGTTTCTGAGCTTTTTGGAAACACGATTATGGTGAATGGAAAGGTGTGGCCAAACCTTCATGTCAATCCTCAACAATATCGTTTTCGTTTGCTGAATGGTTCGAATGCACGCTTTTATCATTTGCAGCTTTCCAATCAGCAGACATTTATCCAAATTGGTACCGATGGTGGGTATTTGCCGCAGCCGGTAGAACTATCCTCCCTTTTGCTTGCCCCGGCTGAACGGGCCGATATTCTTATTGATTTTTCTGAGATGGCTCCTGGTACAAAAGTGATATTAACGAATAATGCTAAAGCACCTTTCCCCGATGGAACAACACCAGACCCGCAGACTGTCGGTCAAATCATGCAATTTACTGTCATTAATGCACCCGTCATACCGCAAAAGAAATTGCCGCCTGTCCTTAACCACATGCCGCAATTAACGCCAACAAAAACGAGAACGTTGACTTTATTCGAACTGATGGGACCCACTGGTTCGTTGGGACTAACGCTAGATGGCCAATTCTGGCGAAATTCCGTTTCTGAGCTACCTCAGGCGAGTTCTACAGAAGAGTGGCAAGTGGCGAACCTCACCACTGATACTCATCCCATCCATCTTCATCTTATTCAGTTCCTGCTCGTTGGCCGCCAGAAATTCCGATCTGACGATTATTTGCGAGACTGGAAGAGACTCAATCAGACGACACCTCCGGGAACTCCACCTTATTATAGTAAGCCCAAGACACTGTCAATTGAACCCTATTTGCAAGGTCAGCCGATTGCGCCTCCCCAAAATGAGAGAGGCTGGAAGGATACCATAAAAATGTATCCTGGAGAAGTTACGACGATAAGAGCTCGGTTTGCATCTCAGGATGGCAGTCCCTTTCCATTCGACCCTAGTATTGGGCCGGGATATGTATGGCATTGTCATATGCTTGAACACGAGGATAATGAAATGATGAGACCATTGAAGATATTGCCTTGAAGATCTTTGAAAGGTATTGCTTTCGTTTAAGGATTACACTAGTTAACTTAATAACAGTAAGGCCGGTTAAACCTTGACATGGGGATAATCGGCTTTTTGTATTTTTATTTGAAGTTTCCCGATCATGTTTGGTCTGTCTAGCTCTTCGTTTTGAGGAGTCCTTCATTCTGAACAATCGTATTGATTTGGATGGTCATTTTCATATTTGGGTAATAATCTGATCTCCAATGCTCTAGGCGATCGCGGGGAATCTTTGCTCGGAAAAGCTGACCGACTCCTAAAATATCGGCTTTAACAGATTGGGTTTTGCGGAACAATCGCTGAAATCGACCAGTCAGTAATGCTTCAAGTTCTTGTTTGATCATGGTTACAGACGCAGCACCCTTGGTTTCCAGAATGGTAATCTTTAGCTTTAGGTTGCTGTTCAAAATAACCTGATTCCCCACAACAGAGCTGCTGTGGGATATTTTTTCCGCTAGGATTCGCACGGAAGCATGGTCCATTACTTCGATTTTCCCTTGCGTGCCTAATCCAATAAACGTGTTGACCAACAAAGTTTCGTCTGAAGTAATTTTGCCAACCATCTTTCCATTCCTTATAACGGCCGAGCCGGTGCTTGCTATGGCCGTCGTTTGGCCGGGCTTGATCATGGGGATGGCTACGTCATTGGTGTAAGAGTGAAGGCTGCGGAAAACTTGCCAAATTCGCGTTAGTGCCACATCGGGGGACCAACCGGCATTTTTCTCAAAAAAATTATAGACATCCATTCCGTTTTGCGTGGATGAGGATTTCAACTTATCGAACAATGGCCCCAGTCTTTCTTCACTTATGGCCATGATTGTCTTTGAAGATATATCACGGGCTCGCATAAAGCTCGAAATGCTGTCCCCCAAACCTTTTTCCGCTAACGCTCGCTCGAATACGATGACCTTTAAATGTAGGAGATCAACTTGTATCTCCATATTTTTGCTGATCCGGTCCAAGATTTCGTTAATCGTTTTTCCAGTACCGGTTACGATCCTGACATTAGTCCGGCTTTGATTCATATTCGGGATCAGAAGATAAATTTTATAACCACCATCTCCATTTTCCAGGCCCATTACAATCGGCAACGCCCGGTGATTGATGTCTTTATTGATCGAGCATCCGCTAGAGACAATCAGGTATCCAGCCATCAAGAGTACCTTTAAAAGATAATGGACATGGTCTTTTGTAATCATGGACAAGCTACTCCTTTTCGATGATGACGAATTCCCAAAACAAGCGTGACAAGCGGAATGACTGTCATAACATATAGGCGCAAATAGGTGTTCCACCAAAGCAACTGCTGAACAGATTTCCAATCTGGAATTTGCAAACAAACAATAAATATGGCTAGAGCCAGTAAGAGATTTGCATGTACTGGTTGGATAAATGGGAAGCCCCTCCGAATTAGCAGGGTGGTCTTCCACATAACTATTGATAGAAAGAGTAAAACGAAGCAAATCAAACTAATCATGAAAAACATAGTGATCCGGTCAAACATCAACCAAGTTACATTTACCGTATCGATTGCCATAACGAAAGGGAATTGAAACTTGGATGCAGTATTTTGTCCGAACGTTAAAAGTGGGATGTAAGTCGATATCAGAAATAAAGGGAGAAGCACAGCGCTGGCCCACATCACCTTGTGGCGTTTGTATGGAATAGAAGGGGGAATAAAACCCAGGAACATGAACCCGCCCGTGAAAGCAAACATGCTGAGCAAGTAAGGACGGCTGACTATGTACGAAAGAGATGCAGCTTGCTCGTCCATCAAAGGAAAAGCATAATACCAATCTACATTTTGAAAGGAAAGGCAAAAGATTAATAGAAGGATGGGAAGAAATAGAACGGCGACAAGCACTCCTGTTCTGAAAAGCGTTTCAATGCCTAGAGCACAAATAAGTACGGCTACAGCCAGCAGGAGGGCCATTATCGCCCACATCTGCATGTTAGCTAGGAAAATAAGCGTTATAATTTCCGAATAAGCACGGACCGTAATGACGAGTATCATCACGAAATAAACAGTAACGGGAAGCAACAAAATAACCGTAAAAACTTTGCCCATTACCAGAAACATATCGATTACGTTTTTAGGCGCTGCATAGCTTAATCCTTTCGTATATACGCCGATCACTATGACATGACATGCAAATCCAAGCAATATCGCGCTCCAATGACCAACAGGAACGCTTTCGATGATGTCTGTCGGATACATGAAAAATATCAGACCTATATGTGTTAGGAGATACATGGTTATCACTTGTAAACTTTTATCCATCTGTTTTGCCCCTTGCTTTCCACTGATACACGTAAGGAATTCCAAAAGTACTCACACTTGCCAGGTATGCGCAGACTACCACTATCCCGACGAAGAGTCCCAGCACGCCGAATATCGCCGATAGAATCAGTAACAGATACTTGGAAATACGGATGGATATAGCATTGTGAAACCCGATCACCGTAAAACTTGCGATAGTAGTTGCAGCCAATATAATAATGAGGATGTTGCTGACAAGCTTTGCCTGCACCACTGCTTGCCCAAGGATAATGCCGCCAACCATCGTTATCGTAGGTCCGATGGTTTTCGGAAGCCGGATACTGGCCTCAAGTATCAGTTCCAGGATGATGAGGAGAAGTAGTGTTTCGATCAAGGCAGGATAAGGGACGCCCACACGGCTGCTTGCAATCGATAAAGCAAGCTCAATTCGAAGTACGTCGGGATTTACCGAAACAAGGGCGACATACAATCCGGGCATCAACATGTTTGCCAATACGCCGACGATACGCAATAACCGAATGACTATCACGAAAAACAGAGGAAAATTCCGATCGCTCTCCTCTGCGAACATGTCCATGATTAGAGTCGGTAGAACAATGGCAAATGGAAAGCGATCAAGAAACAGAACCACTTTGCCCACCCCAAGTGCCGAGGCGACATTCTCGGGTAACTCGGTCGTATTGAACCGGGTAATTAACGTCCATTTCGGAAATCCAAACAGTTTGGATAACGAAAGCAAATTGGGAATATCTTTATCTAAATTGGATTCGATTCTTCGTATCATTGCCGTGAGGAACGAGGTGTTTGTTTTCCCCTCCATGTATAAAAGTATTGCTCGTCTGCGTTGATCTTTTCCAAACCAGTATGACTGCGTTCGAAGTTTGTCCGAAAGCACGTGCTTTTTTAGAATTCCGATATTGGTATCAAGATCTTCTATGAAGGAGCTAATCGAACCGCGCATTACATTTTCGGTCGTTGGCGCTTCAATGGATCGGGACAAAGTACGGGATACCGGAATAACTTTTATGCAAGAGTTGGATGATTCAAGTAGAACGATCACATGTCCTTCTGTCATTGCGTCGATTACTACTTGCTCTTCAGTATGGTTTATAAATTCACCGATTCCGATTTCGAGCGCACACAACGGCCTTTCTGCAGCGACGGCATTCTGAGCTTGCCGTTGAAGCAACATAAGGGTCTGGGGCAAATCAACTAGTGATGTGTACCCTGTGAGGGTGACAGGTTGATCGAAAAGAAACATGCGATGGAAAAACAAATCGGAATCCCGCTTTTGTCTTGTCTGCAAACGTTCCAATAGGTCCAAGCAAGTTCACTTCCCATCACTTATAATTTTTCAGTATTTCCAGATGGTGAGTGGTGCAAACTTGATTGATCAATCTCCTACCAATTTGGGTGGAGGCGCGCTCCATATATCGTTGAACTATGTGCAGAGATAGTAAAGATAGTTTTCAGACAGACTGGGCAATTGCTTACCAAAAGTCATTATCAGAACACGTCACGAAAGTAACTGGATCATTACGCTGATATGAACGATGCGGTCAATACCCCGTTGAATAATTTAATGATTTTATCCTTTAAATGGATAGAAGTAACTCTTTTTAGCTTAGTTACCAAAAATTTTTTCAAGATTCGATTGTGCCTTTCAAGATGAACCGACGGTAGAAGTGATGGAAGCAATTGGCTTTGACGTCGGTACTCTCGGTAATCATGAATTCGACGAAGGTATTGTTGAGTTGCAACGCATGATTCATGGCGGAGAACATCCAAAAGGAACAAAAGGCTATGATGGCATGAATTTCCCGATCGTTGCGGCAAATGCATTTGACACCGAAAAAGGTGAGCTTATAACAGAACCATATGTAATAAAAGAAGTTGGCGGTAAAAAGATCGGGTTCATAGGTGTCGTTACCCAAGAAACTCCAAATATGATTGTGAGAAAAGGAAATGAAACACTTAAAATAACCGATGAAGTAGAAGCGATTAATCAATATACTGAAGAGTTAAAGAAGCAAGGTATCAAGGCCATTGTGGTCCTTGCTCACAATCCTACAACTCAAACAGGCAAAGCAGATTTATATGACGCAACAGATATCGCAGAGAGAGTGGATGACGAAGTAGACGTGATTTTCGCTGCCCACAACCATGTTTCTGTGAACAAAGAAGTAGACAATAAGTTAATCGTTCAAGCTTATTCGTATGGTTCAGCGTTTTCTGATGTAGATCTCGAGCTTGATCCTGTCTCTGGTGATATTGTTAGCAAAAAAGCGGAGATCGTAACTGTATATCAGAAGAATTACACTCCAGATTCCAATGTAGCTGCGATCATGAAAAAATACGAAGATTTGATTGCTCCGATTAAAGCTGAAGTAGTTGGTGTTTCCTCTGCAGCATTACCAAAAGGGTATCCTTCTGCCACAGAAGAGCAAGGTGATAACGCACTCGGAAATCTCATCGCGGATGGTATGAAAAAGACTATGGATGCAGATTTTGCGCTTATGAATGGCGGCGGTGTTCGTACGGATCTCCCGGCAGGTAATGTTACATTCGGTGATCTGTTCGCGATTCAACCGTTTGGCAATGTGCTCAACAAGGTGAAGCTCAGCGGCGCGGATTTAGAGACGGTACTAAACAACCAAATTACGGACAGAGGTCTTGATTTCCATATCGCCGGCTTTAAATACACGTATACCTACGATAGCACTACTAAATCAGGTAAAGTGGTGGACATCTTTTTGCCGGATGGAAGCAAGATCAACAAAAACAACGAATATAGTGTTGTTGTGAACAACTATATGTACGGTAATGTGAAGTATGGTATTGGCTCTCTTGGTACAGATCTTGAGATTGGTCCAGTAGATTTAACAGCAACGGTTGCTTATGTAAAATCACTGCCGAATCAATTTGATTATAAAGTGGAAGGTCGTATCCAAAAAGTAATGGTTCCAGTGACGACGCCATAAACTTCATTTGTTAATATCGTGTATGTGTAAAGAGGATTTCCCGTGGGATTGCCATTGGGGTCCTCTTTATTTGGTTCAGACTATGTAGCAGCTCGGCGCATTTTATTTATCACAAGTACTGGACGCAGCATTTGCGCAATGTATGGCTGCCATGACATTGGGTGGCATACTTTCGAAGTCATGTTTGCTCTTCCTCAGGATGCTCGTGAAACTCTCTGAATGAAGATGGAAAGCAACAGAATGTTAAACAACAGAGCAGCCCCTTATGGAAATAAGGGGCTTCCCACATAGGACTGCCATATATAAGGCATGTCGCAGCCTGCTGGAACCTCTTTTCGTGATTCGATTAATAGTTGCCGTAAACTTCCCAGAAGAATGAACACTGGGGTCTACTCCAGCAAAAGCAACGAGTTTTTTAGGGTGATTAAACCGTTCTATCTCACCAATTTCAGAGATAATCGTTGCAGCGATTTTTTCTCCGATACCAGGGATAGATTGGATAATCTTATATTCTTCAATCACTACTTCTCTACAATGGGAAGCCCCTCCGAAATAGCATTGTCGTCTTCCACATCACCAGTGATAAAAAAAGTAGAACGAAGCAGATTAAACTAATCATGAAGTACATAGTGATCCGGTCAAACATCAGCCAAGTGACATTCACAGTACAAATCGTGATGAAAAACGGGGATTGAAACTGGGAAGCTGTGTTTTGTCCGAATGTTAAAAGCGGGACAGAAGTGGAGATCAGAAATAAGGGGAGAAGGAAACGCTTTAACCATAATCTTAGCAACAAGTAGGAATACGAAGTTCCGAAATAACTTGTCCAGTTATGTATGAAACCCTCAATATAATTTAGCTTTGGTCTCAAACCTTGTCGTCCAACACAAAGTAACTAGATCTTGTCTAGCTGAGAGTTCCGTCAAATATGAAGAGGAAGGGATTTTATGGATAATGATCATTTTATTGGTTACATTAATGGAAATTAAAAACAAGCGTGANAGAAAGAAGGAATCGTGGAAGAAATCATATCTTCTATGGAGTTTGAGAGGAAATCTGATCTCAGCGAGTTGCCCGAGGCTTTAGTTCAAGGAAAAGGAATATTGTTATTTGATGGCTCAGCAGAAGCTTTTGTAATCGGAGTCGCGGCAAGTTATAAACGGAGTATCACGGAGCCGGTGAACGAAGCAGTTGTTCGCGGCGCTCATGAAGGCTTTATTGAGCACCTCATCACGAATCTGTATCTGGTACGAAAGCGTATTGAAAATCCGAACCTGGTCACTCGCTATTACCAGGTCGGAAAGGAAGCAAAAGCAAAATTGGCCCTTCTATATATGCAGGATCTGGCCAATCCGGATCTGGTTAAAGAGGTAGATTCGAGACTTGGTTCCATTGCGATGGACACCATCTTCTCACCTGGATTTATTGCCGAACTGATAGAAGACAACCCATTTTCTCTTTTTCCGCAAATCTTATTTACGGAAAGACCGGATCGGGCAGTAGCTCATCTCATGGAAGGCCGTGTTGTTATCTTATCTAACGAAGATCCGTCTGCGTTGATTTTGCCTGTGACTTTCTTTGCTTTTTATCAAAGCCCAGATGATTATCAAAGCAGGTGGGTTGTCGGGTCGTTCGTCCGATTGATTCGCTTGATTAGCTTTATCACCTCTTTTCTAGTACCTGCTCTTTATATTGCCGTTGTCGGCTTTCATCCCGAAATTCTTCCTTCCAATTTGATCTTTACCGTAAAAAGCACTATAGACAGAGTTCCATTTCCACCGATTGTAGAGGCCTTTATCATGCAGATTACATTAGAGGTGCTGCGTGAAGCAGGGGTTCGTTTGCCTAGCCGGGTAGGTCAAACCATCGGCATTGTTGGCGGTTTAGTCATTGGTGAATCGGTCGTGCGAGCTGGATTGGTTTCTTATTCCATGGTTATCGTTGTCGCCTTAACCGCGATTTCGTCATTTGTTGCCCCGTCTAACGAAATAAGTTCGGTGTCTCGTATACTGGGCTTCCCACTCATGATCCTAGCCGCAATGTTCGGTTTGATCGGGATCATGTTTGGCTTGCTGATTCTTTTAATCCATTTATGTAAATTAGAGTGTTTTGGTACACCCTATTTTGCGCCGGTGATGCCTCTTCGAATCAAAGATTTGAAGGATACCATTACTCGTTTTCCAATCTGGAAATTGAATCAGCGCCCCCATGACCCGCATCCAAAACGGTTGAAACAAGAAAGATATTCAAGGGGGTGGGAAAATGAAGATCCCGGAAAAGAGTAGAATTACTCAAGGGCAGCTCATGTTTTTTGTAATACAGACTCAAGTGGGGGTTGGAATTTTATCTCTTCCTCATAAAATGCAGGCAACTGCTAAGGGAGGAGGGTGGATCTCTACATTAATCGCTGGATTGGTCGTACAAGTAATTATTTTGATTCTTTGGGCTCTTTGCAGACGGTTTCCTTCCGATACGATATACAGTTTCTTGCCGAAAATCACCGGCAAGCTTATAGGGAATCTGCTTGGGTTAGCTTATATTGGCTATTTCCTGACCTCTGCGGGCATGATTTTAGGCTTGTTTGCCGATGTCGTGGGAAAGTGGGTGCTCCAAACAACTCCAAGATGGGCATTATTACTTCTCACCCTTCTTACCTGTATATATTTGGTTAAAGAACACATTAGAGTAATTGCCAGACTATTTGTCATTTCCTCGTTTACCATCATTGTGATGGTGATACTATCCTTGTTCGGTTATGCCCATGCGAATTTTACTTATCTATTTCCGATAATGGAAGCTGGATGGTGGAATATCATTAAAGCTGCGAATGAGGCATTATTTCCTTTAATCGGCTACGAAGTTATATTAGTCATTTACCCTTTTGTTGAAGGGAAAAGCGGTGGGAAATTAAAGGCAGCATCGTTAGGTAATTTGTTGATTTCCATTTTTTACACATTTGAGGTGTTCACCAGTTTAGTTATTTTTAGCCCAGCGGTTATGCCCGCCGTTTCGGAACCTCTCCTCTACATGCTGAAAGGATTTTCCTTCCAGATCATTCAACGGATCGATTTAATCTTTTTATCTTTATGGATTTTTATTGTTAGCACTGCCACTGTTTCGTGGCTTTACATGGCAACGGTAGGTTTGGGTCACTTCTTTCACGGTGGTGAACATAAAAAGGCGGTCTTCTATGCTGTTTTCATTGTTTTTATTCTCGCTCTGATATCACAAGATCCGTCGATCAGTGACCTCTACGATCGAGTGATTAAGATTTCTCATTATGCGTTTGTGGTGGTTCTTCCTTTGATCCTGCTCGTCTTTTCGTATCTGTCAAGTAAAAGGAGGGCGTTGGTAAGATGAAAAAGATCGGTATGTTGAGCGCGGCTCTTGCTGTTCTCCTCTTGATAACCGGGTGCTGGGACCAAGATCTTTTAAAAGACGCTCGTTTGCTTTATGGAGGAGGGTTCGATCTCGCGCCGAATGGAAAACTGTTATCCACCTTTGTCATACGGGACGTGCCCGAGAACGAACAACAGAGTCCTAAAAACGATATTATTTACGGGGTTGGCAATACGCCAAAGCAAGCCCGCGATAGAGCAGATGATCAAATATCCAGGCTGCTTCGTACCTACAGAAATCGGATTGTTCTCATTGGAGAAGAGTTGGCAAAACAAGATATTTATCCGATCCTCGATATTTTTTACCGTGATCCCAAGAGTGCATTAAATGCGAGGATCGGAGTGACGCAAGGAAAGGCGACCGACATGCTTTCCCTTAAAAAAATTGGGAATGTCTTAATCGCAGAAGAAATTGATGAATTAATCAAGAGCAAAGAAGAGACTACAACCGTCCCACGGGTTACCCTTGAAACGATTTACCCCGTCATGAAGGATCCCGGAGAGGATTTTGTTCTTCCATACCTCATGCAGAAAGGGAACCGAGTGGAGATTTCTCGTGTCGCCATGTTTCATGATCAACGATTGACAGGGATATTGAGCCCTGATGAATCAACCATGTTCTTACTATTACAAGCCAGTAAGGGGAAAGTGGCGAAATTCACACATAAAATAAGTAACAAAAAAGGCCAGCAAAAAGCCTTTAATTATTTGACTTTTAATGTAGATAAATCGAAACGAAAGATGAACGTGTTGATTCAACCAGACGATCAAATTACGGTTAAGCTGGATTTGAAGTGGAAAGTAAGTATCGATGAATATCCCAAGGACAAGTTAGACGATAAAAAAATGGTTGCCCGTTTAAACCAACTTCTATCTAAAGAAATGACTGATTTAGCTAAAAAAACGCTAAAAAAAATGCAAGATGCCCGCTGCGACGGTTTAGGTATCGCCAGGCAGCTCATGGCGTTCCAGCCTGATATTTGGATGAAGCAAAAGGAAGAATGGGGGAGCCATTATCAAAAAGTGAACTTTGATCCCGACATTCAGGTGGAAATTTGGAAAAAAGGGATTATTAACTAACTGGTTGGGACCATTACCGATCATACCCATCATGTCGTGGAGTCGATGGGTATGGGCGTCAAGGAAGTCAATGAAGGCATCCGAGTCGTACATGACGTAGGTAAAATTTTTGAGGAAATTAGATATAACATTGATGAGGTTTCTAATCAAATTCAAGGAATAACAGCTGCTTGCCAGCAAATCGCCGCGAACACGGAACAAGTTGTACATTCCGTTGAGGAACTTTCAGAAGAGTCTAAGGCTGTTGTTGCAGATTCACAAAATGTGTCGTCTGCTGCGGAGGAACAACTTGCGACGGTGGAAGAGATCGCCTCGTCGGCCTCATCTTTGTCTAGTATGGCTGAGAACTTTCAAGATTTAGTTGCTAAGTTTAAGGCGTAATTTGTCTAAAGGGTTGTTTTATAGTGAAAAGGAAAAGAACATCTGAATTGAAAGATCGATTAAGGAACTGTTGAGTAATAATAAGTTATTCCGTTAAAGGGCCAGATTGTTGAAGAAGCTTTTTGAACGGGGCAGATTCGTATGGAAAATTAGTTTAACGATAATTGTGAATTTTGCTGTAAAATAAACAAAGATAAAATTAAAAAAGGGGAATCCCATATGAATAAAAGACAGTGGAGAGTAGGAATTTTTTTATTTGATGATGTAGAGGTTTTAGATTTTGCAGGTCCATTTGAAGTTTTTTCTGTCACAGAATTAGAAAATGGTCATCAGCCATTTGTAGTAGAAACAGTATCAGAAAAAGGGAACATAGTAATTGCTTGTAATGGGTTAAAGGTACAGCCAGATTACAGTTTTGATACTATACCTAAATTTGATATTTTAATTATCCCTGGTGGTCTAGGTGCTAGGGAACGAGAAATACATAATGACAATGTAATAAAGTGGATTACAAATCAAATGAAAACGGTGCAACTAATGACATCTGTATGTACGGGTGCTTTACTATTAGCAAAGGCTGGTTTACTTCAAGGTAAAATGGCAACGACTCATTGGGCAAGTCTTGAAAGATTAGAAAAAGAATTTCCACATGTCGAAGTACAACGGGAAGTTAAATTTGTTGATGAAGGCAATATAATTACGTCAGGTGGAATTTCAGCAGGTATCAATATGTCATTTCATATTGTGAAACGATTATTAGGTTCTGACGTTGCTCGGGAAACTGCTAAAATTATGGAATATGATATTGTTATTTAAATCATTATTGAACAAACGGGCGCGATTGTTGAAGATCGAAGTTAGAAAATGATTAAACTTTTTATAAAAACATAACTTAAAACTGCTAGAATAGAATCCATTTTGATCAATCTTTTCTTAAAATGGATTCTTCTTATTTACCGATAACTGCGGGCTTTTGCATCGCCGGAAGATGTCTATCCAGAAACGGTACAAGACAACCGCAAGTTCCCATGATCGTACACAACTCGATGAACTGGTCGATCAGTCTGGCATCGCGTATGTATTTGACCGGGGGTTACAACGACAGTGCAAAGTTTGATGAGTATTGCCAACAAGGTATTTTCTTCGTCACCCGCGCGAAAAAGAATGCATCGATTCAGTATATATGAGATCGATCTATTCGCAAAAATAGTGCGATTACAAGAGATTGTTTCGTGGAAATGGGGACAACGCAAAAGCGAATGCGCCATCTTCTTCGCATCGTCGAAACCACGGATTCAGAAGGCCCCCCCTTGTGTTGATCACAAATCGGTGGGATTTGTCGGCAGGAGAGATTAGCGCCATGTACCGCAGTCGGTGGGTCATCGAAATTTTCTTTAAATGGCTCAAACAACATGTGAGGATTACCTAGTCGTTTTACGGAAAAAGGGAAGAAGCCGTCCTGAATCAGGTTTTGTCGCTCTGATCGCCTATTGTTTGCTTTTGCTGGCCAAAATCTATTCGAATAGTAAAGGAAGTTTGTATCTGTTCAAAGCACTCCGAATAAGTTTCCATTTTAATCTATAATTGAAAAAAGCCCGTAACATTTTCAAAAAAATGAAACAGGCTTTTCCTATTGCTTTGGAAGCTATAAAGATAGCTTCCGAACTGAAACCCCTAACTCCTGCTCCATATACCTCTGCCTCCGCTCGGACACCTTCCTCGCGCTAGAAACCAGTTGTGTTTGCAACAGCCGCTCAATAAACTCCTCGTACACATGATCCAGATAAGGGTCCTTCTCCAAGACCTTCTCATAGTACTTCATTCCGTTGGTATAATCCTTGCCATCCCAATAATAGCGCGCAAGCTCCAACAAGCTATTCAGATAGAGCAGGCGCATCTTTTCTCGCTCGGCTTCAAGGTAGTCAACATAGGGATACTCTTCAAAAAAGTCCCCCTGGTATAGCTGTTCAGCCATCAGCAATCGCTCGATTCGATTCGACTGCGGCATGCCCGGCTGGTCAGAAAGCGTTTGCAAAAACTGCTCTGCATCGAGATCGATCTCTTGTGAGCAAAAGGTGTAATGCTCGCCCGACTGCATTAAGTATCGGGACTGTCGACCTGATTGCAGACCGGGTTCGAGCGCCTTTCTCAGAGAAGAGAGGGAGACGTAAAACTGGCTGTTGATGGACTGGAACGAGCCGTCTGGAAAGACCTGATCGAGGATTTGGTCTTTGACCAGCTTCCGATCCCGATGGGCAATAAAAAACAGCAGCAGCCGCAAGCTTGTTTTTCGAAGCAGCTTGATCGCCTCACCACCGTATTCGATTTCAAAGGTTCCCAAGGTGCGGAGCTTCAACTTTCTTGGTTGCTTTTCCACGACTTCAACAGATGGCTGATTTCTGCTGCGGAGCTTCTCCACTTCACTTTTCAGATAGAGATTGAGCTGGCGCGTCAGCTTCTCTTCCGCTTTTCCCAGATGGAACTGCGCTTCTTCAGCATGTCCAGCCGCCAGATAGGTAAGCCCCAGCTCCATGTAAATCCAGCCGATATCCGGCTCAATATCAAACCTGCTGGCGTGACTCAGGGCATCTTTTCCCCACTCAAATGCTTGTGCGTACTCACCCCGCAAACGCAGGAGCTTCACCATCGAGCTGTACGGAAATACCTTTGAAGCCTCGTCACAGTGTCTGGAGATTTCAAGTGCCTGATGAATGAGCGGCTCGGCCATGTTCAGATCATTTTTCGTCAAATAGATTTCGGACAGGTTCCAGAGTGAATGCATCTGGGAGTAGGAGATGCGATGCTGCTCCGAATAAGACAGGCTTTGCTTGATATAATGGATGGCTTTGTCCAAATCGTTCATGAATCGGTAAACCTGGCCCAGCATGCTCAGGTTAAACGCGATCAGCCCGTAATTGTTGGTCGGCAAGCAAGCGTCCAGTGACTCCAGAAAGTATTTCTTCGATTGAACCAAATCTCCGCGATAAAACTGGATATTGGCTAACCGATGCTGGAAATGGGCAATGGTCAGGGGATGAACCTGCTTGATGGCCGTCACCCTCGCCTCCAAAGGCTCAACAATCTCGTCCAGGACTGTAGCCGGAAGACAGCGGAACAAAAACAGACTGGTATTGTCGAGGGAAAGGTCCGGCGCAATCGTCTCCAGCCATCCGTCGATCAGCACCATAAACTGGTCGGGATGATAGCGATCGAGCATCTGCCGCATGACATTTGCACCGCGTAAATAGTCTTTACCGGAAATGTAATGGGCGAATGCATGGAAGAATTGGTATTTTTCCTCATAGATGTGAGCGAGCTTTAGATGGTAGGCATCGATTTCTTGCCGATCTGACTGCTTGATCAGCTTTTCGTACAGGAACATCCGAAATAGCTGGTGGTACTTGTAGGTGCCTTCCTCGGTCCGATAGATAAAGAGATGATGGTCGAGCAGATGATCCAGCATCCTTTTGGTGTGGTCCTCATCCAGAAAGAGATTGACGATGTCCACATGAAGCTCTGCCAGCAAGCTCGTTTTATAGAGAAAACTCTGAATCTCCTTTGGTTGAGACGCCAGCACTTCACTTCCCAGATAATCGTACAGATCGGGTATCCCTTTGAAATGGGCCCAAAAGCGGTAACGCTCGGAGTGAGTCATCTCTTTGATCAAGTCGTGGATCAATTGTATGCTGGCAATCCAGCCTTCTGTCCGGTTTACGATAAATTGAATCTCGTGCTCCTGCAAATGAAGCTGATGCAGACTATTGAAGAAAAGGGTTGTTTCCTCGTTGCTGAAGGCGAGGTCACTTGCTTTTAGCTCTGCGAGATTTTGTTGCAGCTTTAGTTTGACGAGCGGTAGAGCGGGCCGCACTCGGCTCGTGATGATGTAGGTGATCGTTCTTGCGGATTGGAACAGCAGCTTTGTGATGATTTCCTGAATCTCCTCGCTCTGATCCAGCCATTGATAGTCATCCAGGACGATCAGCAGGCGCGTCGGCCAGGTGGAAAGCAGCGAGAGAAGCTGCTGCAGCTCCTCTTCGACCAGCTCAGGGTGGACGTAGGTATCCTTCTGTTCGAGTCCCATCACCTTGCTTAAACCCGCTTTTAAGTAGGAGAGAAACACATGCGGATAGCGATCCGTGTGTCCTACTTGATACCACACCGTGGGAATATCTTTTATTTTGACAAAGCTGGATACGAGTGTGGTCTTACCGTATCCGCCGTCACCCGTCAGACATATCAAAGAGCGCTCCAGATTTTTTTCTAGAAGAGAGAACAGCCTGTCTCGGACAAGATACGGAGAAAAATCTGGAATCGTCAGCTTGGATTCTATGATATTCACATTCACGCCCCTCCAATCATCTAACGGAAAATTCAATAAAATACTGGCGCTTTGTTAGAAGTTCCCTGCTTTTTGTTAGAAACCAGTTAGGTTCGGCTGATACGATGCATCTACGTTGGTTCTATACTAACACAAAAATAACGCAACCTGAATTTTTCGTTATATGAGGAGGAGAGGCACATGAAATTTAACCCGATGTATTGGATGAAAAGCCCAGGCGATACACCAAAAGGAGATCATCGAGAGTTTATCAACCCGGATTGGATTCCCTGGACCGACTGGCTGATGCCTGGAACCCGATTCAAGCTGTTGTTTTGTGACCTTGTTTCTGGCCATTTCACGATGCTTTTACAGGTTGACGAAGGTGTGCAGGCCACACCTCATTGGCATGTCCACAACATTCAAGCCATTATTCTGGAGGGCGGCTTCTTCTATGAAGACGGGGATGACAAGGGGATGAGAGGCTACTACACGTGTGAAATGTCTGGTAATGTCCACAAGCCCTTTGCGCCAGAAGGCTGTCTGATGTTTGCTGTCTCGCATGGACCGATTGGCGGGTATACAGACGAGGGTGACCTGGTCGTGATGGCAGATGCCCGTCTCCACTACTACATGGCTCGGGAGAACAATGCGATTGAGCATACGATGATCGTCGATTACAAGATCGGTTCGACGGAGCTGCAAACCTAAGCTTGACTAACGGAGGAATGACAGATGAAAGCAGCATTTTGGCATGGAGCGCGAGACGTGCGGGTCGTTGATGTTCCAGAACCGCAAGTCCAACCGGGGAAAGTAAAGATTCGTGTGGCGTGGTGCGGAATTTGCGGTACGGATTTGCATGAATATATGGCTGGACCGATTTTCTTGTCGGTGGAGCCGCATCCCCTGACCAAAGAGTGCGCGCCGTTGATCCTCGGTCACGAATTCGCGGGCGAGGTAGTAGAGATCGGTGAAGGAGTTACAAGTGTCAAGGTGGGAGACCGGGTGGCGGTTGAACCTGTGTTGGCGTGCGGACGCTGTCATGCATGTAAATCAGGACGGCAAAACCACTGTGAAGTGATTGGGTGCTTCGGCTTGAACGGCGGAGGCGGAGGCTTTTCCGAGCTGACCGTGGTAAGTGAAGAGATGGTGCATCTGTTGCCTGATCACATCACGTACGAGCAGGCAGCTCTGATCGAGCCTACCTCTGTAGCGCTCCAAGCCGTGCGGGAAAGCAGCTTGAAAGCGGGGGACTCCTGCGCCGTATTTGGCACAGGGCCGATCGGACTGTTGACGATTTTAGCAGCCAAAGCCGCAGGAGCAAGCCCCATCATCGCAGTCGAAGTATCGGAGCAAAGAAGGCAGATGGCACTAAAGCTGGGGGCATCTCACGCCATCGATCCTACACAAACGGACGCCGTGCAAAAAATCAGAGCGCTCACGAACGGCGGCGCAGATGTTTGCTTCGAAGTAACGGGAGTTGAGCCAGGACTACTGGGCGCGATCGAGAGTTCAAGGACTGGTGGACAAACCGTCATCGTGAGCGTCTGGGAAAAACCAGTCACTGTATCACCCAATGCGATTGTCCTGCGGGAGCGCCATCTCATGGGTTCCTTTGGTTATGGCAAAAATATCTTCCCTGCCGTGATCCGATTGATCGCGGAAGGACGGATTCAGGTAGACGAGCTCATTACAAAGAAAATCCCGCTCTCCGATATCACCGAAGGCGGGTTTGAGGAACTGGCAAGAAACAAGGGGCATATCAAGATTCTCGTATCTCCTTCTGCAAAATAATCGAAACAAGGGTTCATGGGTGAACGCTGGAATATTCGGCGTTCGCCTTATTATTTATTGAAGCTCCGTCCGCACACCCAGACTAGCCAGCTCTGCCAAGGCATCCTGAGCATTGCGATGAAGGTTCAGCTCCGCCACCAACAATCCGGTGATGACAGCGCCGTCAAATACCTAGCGCACCGCGTCGAGAGCAAGCGGCTGATCAAAGTAAGTCTCTGCCCAATCCACATATTCCTCGGGTGTCTGTACCAGATAACCGAAGAGAAAACCGGAGCCGTCATCCCTTCCGTCCGCATCCTCCAGCTCACCCGTCCACCAATGCTGATCTTCCGGCATGCGGACTTGTGCAGTTTTTCAGAGTTTATAGCGCAGCCAGAAAGGTATCTCATTAAATTTTTTGAGGGTGAATAAATACTTCATTTTAGATCGATCTTGGTTTTCTTCGATGAAAAATTAATGGTTTAAACAATAACAAAGCGTCTCTTAATCCCGATATAAAAAAATCAGGATAAAGAGACGCTTTAAAACGTTGTAAACTTAGCACAACGAGTCTCATTTTATTTTGCGACATATCAAAATAGTTGTTTATATATCCCTTATCTACAAAATTTATTCATTTTAAAACCCGATTTATCCTGAGTCATTCTAATTTGTGATAATATAAGAAAAATATGAGATGTAACACTAATACAGAGACAGCGAGTGAAAAGAAAGCTATTTTCTGCTAGAGCTCCTTTTAAACTTAGAGGTGGCATCATGTTAAAACGTTTATTTGTTTCAGGATACAAGGCTTACGAGCTTGGCATATTTAATGAAAAAAATCCGGGGTTAGCAATTATTAAGAAAGCACTGAAGCGGGAACTCGTAAGATTCCTTGAGGAAGAATTGGAATGGGTCATCATATCAGGTCAACTCGGGGTAGAAATGTGGGCAGCCGAAACTGTTCTGGAATTAAAAAAGGAGTATCCACATCTAAAACTGGCGATAATTACTCCGTTTTTGAATCAAGAGGAAAAGTGGAAAGAAGAGACTCAGGATTACTACCGAAATATTGTGATGCAAGCCGACTATATCAATAGTGTCTATCAAACACCTTACCAGGGAGTTTGGCAGCTTGCAGAGAAAGATAAATTCTTGCTATCCAACTCAGACAGTATCTTGTTAGTTTACGATGAAGAAAACGAAGGCTCCCCGAAATTTTTAAGTAAGCTCGCCGCAAAAAAAGCGGATATTGGCGATTATCAGTTATTTCGAATTAACGCATATGACTTACAGAGCATCGCAGAGGAACAGCAACAAGAATTATACAATGACAATTTCTAAACAAAGAAACCAGCTATGAAAGCTGGTTTTTCTCGTTTTTCAACTTTAAATCATTTGTATGATTTATCAAATATGCTCTCTAATGAAGATATGGACCTAAGATAAAGTCAGAAATTTATTAATATTCCGTATTGAAATGATACCTTTTTGACCATATAATATCACCAAAGGAGCAAAGGCTTCCGAGTTTTAATGATTTCGAAGTTTAAACTTCACAAATGGATGATTGACAAATGGGGAATTGTCATTGGTACCGTTGCCCATGAGACCTGCACCTTTTCCAATGTACCGACGAAGAAATTGTTTCAGCTTTGACAATGCCATGAGAGGGAAGAAATTCTGACGCAGCATCGAAAGGTTCGCGATTTCCTGGGCGAGATGATTTGCCGTGCAGTGTCCAATCTAAAGAGAGCGGGGTGTATGAAATGAACAGAATTTTGCGCAATTGTCGCGTCTATGACGGGACCGGTAATTCCTGGTATGCCGCAGATATCGCCATCAGCGGAGATCGTATCGAGCGAATCGGAAACGTGTCCGGGTTTTCCGCCGATGAAGAGATCGATGTGCGGGAACTTGCGGTCGCACCCGGTTTTATCGACATTCATACGCATTCTGACAATGCGCCGTTTGTTCCGGAATTGTCGAAAGGAAAATTGATGCAGGGAGTGACAACGGAAGTAATTGGCAACTGCGGCATGAGCGCGTATCCCGTCAACCCCAAAAACGCCCATTTGCTGAAGCAGTATGTGAGCAGTCTCTTTGGCGATATTGATTGGAGCTGGCATTCGCTCTCCGAATACGGGCAGGTCTCCACCTCGATGGGGATGGTCACCAACCTGGTCCCATTGGTGGGACATGGAGCCGTCCGCATTGCCGCGATGGGTTTTGACAAGCGCCCTCCGACAGCGGAAGAAATGGAAACGATGAAGAATCTCCTCGCCGATACCATGGAACAGGGAGCATTCGGACTCTCCAGCGGCTTGATTTATCCGCCCGGTGTGTTCTGTTCCACGGAAGAACTGGTTGAGCTCTGTCGTGTGGTCCGGGATCGGGGCGGCATATATGCGACTCACATGCGCAACGAGTCTGACCTGGTCGTAGAAGCGGTGGAGGAATCCATCACGATCGGGCGGAACGCCGATATTCCGGTGCAAATCTCTCATCATAAGGCGGCTGGCAAGAAGAATTGGGGCAAGCCGAAAATTACCGTACCGATGATCAGGCAGGCCAGAGCAGACGGCATTGACGTTGACATGGATCTGTATCCGTACACGGCGGGAAGTACGCTGCTCTCCGCTGTTCTGCCCCCTTGGTGCCACGAGGGAGGCGTGCAGGAGATGCTGGTGCGGCTTCGCGATCCCGAGAACAGGCGGAAGATTCAGCACGATATGGAACACGGGATACCCGGCTGGGAGAATTTCGCGAAAAGTACCGGTTGGGATCAGGTGTTTGTCGCCTCGGCCAAATACCATAAAGAATTAGAAGGCAAAAGCATTGAGGAGATCGCACGTGTGCGTGGGCTGGATCCTGTGTCCGCCTTATGCGATACGTTGATCGAGGAGGAAGGGATCGCCACGATGGTAGTATTTATGATGAGCGAAGATGACGTTCGCTTTATCATGAAGCAGCCTGAAACCATGATCGGATCAGACGGGATTCCTGACCCAGGAAAAACGCACCCTCGCTACTTTGGCACTTTCGCTAGGGTACTCGGTCACTATACGCGGGAGGAGAAAGTGCTATCCCTTGAAGACGCCGTACGGAAGATGACCTCTTTTCCGGCGAAAAAACTAGGTTTGAAGGATCGCGGGATGATTCGTGAAGGAGCGTTTGCCGACCTTGTCGTCTTCGATCCGAAAATGGTTGCGGACGTCGCGACATATGACTTGCCCTCAGAGGTAGCGATTGGCTTCCACCACGTTTTTGTGAATGGGTCTCCGGTTGTCCGAAACGGTGAATTCCGTTTGGTGAAGAACGGACGATTTATCAAAAAAGGCGAGTAAACGGGGGGATATGATGAGCCGTATTACCGTTTTGGCGCGAAACAACTACTTTATCCTTTTGCTGCTTTTCATCGGCTGGAATATTTCCTATCTCGACCGGATGGTGATCAGTGTCGCCTTGACGTCGATCGGAACAGATTTGCAGTTGGAGGCAAGCTCGTTGGGTATTGTGCTCAGCAGTTTCTTTGCCGGCTACGCCTTGATGCAGATTCCGGGAGGCTGGCTTACGGACAAGTACGGCTCTAAAAGAGTCATGATCGTGGCGCTGGTGATGTGGTCGTTGTTCACTGCTCTAACAGGAGTGGCTTGGTCGCTCGCCTCCTTGTTGGTGATTCGCTTTCTGTTTGGGATCGGTGAAAGCGGGTTTCCCGCGGCCAGTTCGAAGGCGATCGCAGAGTACTTTCCAAAAGCGGAAAGGGCAAAAGCGCAGTCTGCCATGTTGTCGTCAAATGCGTTCGGTGCCGCTTTGGCTCCTTTGGTTGCCGCACCCATGATGCTGTGGCTGGGGTGGCGAATGATGTTTGTTGTCATTGCGCTGATCGGATTCGTTCTGGTTGCGGTGTACGCGGTATTTCTGCGCAAACCAGCTCACAAGGAAGAGGCGCAGAAGAAAAATTCCGGCAGAAGCATGTCGATGAAAGATTTGCTGCAGACACCTACCATGTGGAAACTGGTGGTTGCCTGGTTCGGATTGGATGTCGTGCTGTGGGGCTTTGCGTCGTGGCTGCCGTCCTACCTTTTGAAAGTCCGCCATCTCGATTTGCTGCAGGCAGGGTTTGTCGCCTCTCTGCCTTTCTTCGCCGGGGGAGTGGCGATGATTCTCGGCGGCTGGCTTGTGGACAGGTACTTTGTCGGCCGTGAAAAGAACTTTGTAATCATGGTTGAAATACTGGGGGCGCTCTTCCTTTACCTCATGTTTACCACGCAGGCGCTTCAAACGGCTGTCATCTACCAGATCCTGTCCGCCTTTTTCCTGTATGCCGGATTCGCAGGGATTTGGGCACTTCCCCTTAAAGTCCTTCCCACTCAAGTGATGGGATCCGCCACGGGCATGATTAATTTCGGTGGTCAAGTGGCCGGTTTTGTTTCTCCCATGGTGATGGGTTTTCTCATCAGCGCATTCAACGGCTCGTATGACGCTGCCTTCTGGTTCCTGATCCTTTCCGCTGTGATTTCCATTATTGCCTGCATGACACTGGGCAATGCTCAAAGATCGCTGCAGATGAAAGTCACTGGGGTGGAAGAAGCTTAAAAAGAGTTGAGAAAAGAGCAGAGGACAACATTTGTTGTTCTCAGACTGTCGAGAAACCCCATGCATTTTGGGGTTTCTTTTTCTGTCACCTGATTTTTTTAACATCAACGTTATCCGTTTTGATATGGTCTTTGCCCTTAGCCTTGCTTTGCAAGGTGGAGGGCAGACCGTTGCAGAGGAACAGCAGCAAGAATTATACAATGACTATTTCTACACAAAGAAGCCAGCTATGAAAAGCTGGTTTTTATTCTTGGATAGTCGCTCCCGTTTGTACTATCGATTTAGAAAAACTATCACCGAATTAAATGGTGAAAAGAGCAAGTAGAAGCTCACAGCTGCAAGGGCCGGTGAAAATTGATGCGATGCACGGACAGTTGTAATCAAACCTGTTGAGCAAATGCTCGAAATTCGTTACGAAAATGGTATATAGAACTACGATGTATATTATTTGCAAAATTGTACAAACTGATAATAGACACGAAATTTGCAGATGTGTTTCCTATGAACCTACGGCTGGTTAAGCCATACTCAATTTGTTAGGACATTTGGTTTCGTTCGTAACCCGTAATTCTTAATTGGATTATGGGTTTAATTCATGTCTTTATCGGAATATTGGTTTCAAGTGCGCCGTGTGTGCTTGTTGGTAAATTATTATGAATTTGAAAGTATGAACGAAATGGCAGCGATTCAATAGCATACTAGGAAACGGGAATATGACGTTAAAGTTACTTTCTTAGTGCAGCCTTTTGAAGCAGGGGCTAATTCGGACCAATTTTTCGAACCGAAGATAACTTCACATAATGCCGATTATGAGTTATTTTATGGCGTCTCGGTCCATTTTTGGTACAATATTCTTGATTTATCCAGAATTCTTACTTCGGATTCCATAACCTATGTGGCAACCAGCGTTGGTCGTATCAGAAAAGCTGCACGAGAGCAGGGGTTATCTAATGTCGAAGCGCATTTGAAGGGGTTTGCAGGATCGTTTGGAATGAGCAGTTGAAAATCGTGGGAACGGGCAAAGCGGAGATTTTTCTCAATTTGCAGCCTTTTTTCCGATGCTGTTCGGGTTTTTGCTGCTTGGCTCTCAGGTGACGCAATTCAGGCTGGCGGTTCGTTGTTAATCGTTGCAGGTGTCGTTGTTGCCAGTGTTCGTTCCAGGCCATCCGTACAGCAGGCAAAGTCTCACATGAATCGGTATAATGATTGGACGATAGAAAATAGACGAAAAAAGCGTAAGCAGTGGTCGAAAGGGAGTGTTCTCTTATACACATGCTTACGCTTTTTTCATTTTCGTAAAGGGAACTCGTACATGCTTTAGGTAGTGGTCGAAGAGGAGGGGAGAACGCGATATATTTTTCGCGGTCGGCCTCGATTGGTAGGAGTTTCCTCGCCAATCTGTTCGATGATCCTGTGCTCCGCTAAATCGCTTAATATCCTCCTGGCATTGCGAGGCGTCATCCCCATCCATTCGGCCATTTCGGAAGCACTGATGTAATTTTGACCGAGTGCCTTCTGGACCGATATGATCTTGTTTAAAGTTGTTATGCTTACGCCAGCCTTTTTCAGGCCATCACTGATCTCCTTGTCTTCTGTCCAATACTCGTAGCTGATACTCTTGGTTTGACGCAGGGGGCCTTCGATGGAGCCGTCATGATCAACGAGAATGGCGGAGTTTACGTGTTTTTTGGCATGAACAAGGGCCAATTGCGCATTTCGTTCAGCTGACAGTGCTGTGATACCGAAACCGATTCCCATATTCGCTGTAGAATTGGTGAGAAGCATGATTTTTTCCAAAATATTGGTGGGGTGAAAAGCAGGGTAGTCTTCGAACGAACCACGTGTGGAAAAAATAATGAACTTGTAGTTTCCCAAAGCGACGAAGCTACCTGAAATCGATTCGGTATAATCCAGCACAATTTCCTGAAGCTTGAGGTCAAGTCTGCGTAAATCGTAAGCGTTTGCAGGTTCGTGGATTATCCTATCCACGTCCGCCACATCAATCAGCTGTACGGCAATTTGAGAGCGCTTGAAGTGAAGAGTCTCGCCCTCCTGTAAGATTTGCTTGTAAATTTCGCGAAAAGTAAGACGGGTAAAGCCCATCCGATACACTTTGATCCCCTGCCGTTTCAGTTCTTCGGCAACGGATAGCATCCCGGTGACGCAGGCATCTACTTTTCCTTCCCGAATGAGTGAAGTATGATAGGCCACCCACTGATGGGTGAACGGGAATTCCTGATACGGGTTTAAAAACGGTTGCTCGCACTTAAGTCCCAGCTCTTCCAGTGTTTCGCGGAAATATACCTCTGACACCGTATCAAAACTGACACGATCGAGCGTAAGACCATCGCGATAGACCAATTCTAGGAGTACTTTTGTGAGGACACTGGCGTTGATTTGCGGAAAGAAGGCCTTTTGCTTCTGTAAATGCTGTTTCGCCATGGAGTAAGGGCCAATCCCCGAGAAAAACCAGATGTCGACCTCTTTGTCATTTTCCGACACGATCGTTGCTGCTTCCTCTGCACGTTGATACGTAAACGGAATAAGGACGATACGATCTGAGAACTCTCTTCCCACGCCTTTCATTAACTCCACAGAATCTTTCGGGCCAACTAAGCCGACTCGTATGATCATCATGTCCTCCAATTAAACGATAAAGTACGGGTTATGCTATTCGTTACAGAGAGGATCGATCCTCTTTTCGGCATCATAGTATGTTTTGATTTCTTATGCAAATAAAAAATACCTCCAAATAGAAAGTAGAGCCATCATGAAGTAAGGAAATTGTTTTTAAGGGATGTTTTAGAGAAAAATTCCGTATTAATTGTACTTAACATTTTGACAAGATTCGTGGAAATCCTTCATAAATTTCGAGAAAAATAAAAAGTCTGAATTGACATTAAATACTGACGGGACTATATTGTTGAATTAAGGAATGTTTTAGGTTAATTTCCGTTAAAGGGGGGCAGAGAGATTTATTTACTCTTTTTGTAAGTCTGGATAGGGGGCTAATAAGAGAATGGCGCGTTTTTTGCTAAAAAGAATTCTGATGATGGTACTCACCTTGTGGATAATTGTAACGTTGACCTTTTCCCTGATGCATATGATCCCTGGCGATCCATTTGCGTCGGAGTCAGATCAGCTGCCCGAGCAAATCTTGCTGAATTTGCGCGCCAAGTACCATCTGGATGAACCGTTGCCGATGCAATATTTATCTTATCTGAAAAGTTTGGCAATGCTGGATTTGGGACCTTCCATTAAATCAGAAACGCGCGGGGTCAACGACATGATTAAAGATGGCTTTGGAGCATCGTCATTGATCGGGATGCAAGCTATCGTGGTCGCGCTTTTTTTTGGTCTTATTTTCGGAACAATTGCGGCTTTAAACCGAAATACATGGATTGATTATGTTGCGATGGTGATGGCAGTCCTCGGGATTGCGGTTCCCAGCTTCATCATGGCTCCGATGCTGATTAACTTTTTGGCGATCAAATGGCCGTTGTTTCCGGTTGCGACACTCGCCAGCTGGAAGCATTCCGTTCTGCCATCGCTCGCGTTGGCTTTCGGACCATTGGCTATCATCACGCGGTATATGCGGACAAGCATGATTGAAGTCATGAATCAGAACTACATAAGGACAGCGGAGGCAAAAGGAATTCCGACTTTTCTGATTGTGATCAAGCACGGAATCCGAAATGCCATTCTGCCGGTGGTCACCTTTTTAGGCCCGCTGGTTGCAGGGCTATTGACCGGAACGTTTGTCGTTGAAAAGATTTTCGCGGTTCCTGGAATCGGTAAATATTTCGTAGATGGCATTTTCAATCGCGACTATCCCGTCATTTTGGGAACAACCGTTTTTTACAGTGCCATATTGGTGCTCATTATTTTCTTGATTGACCTGGCTTATATGTTCATCGATCCGCGAATCAAACTGTCGAGCAAGGGGAGGTAGCCAATGGCGGTAGATCAATCGGTAAATGAGTTGTTTCGACCAAGAGCTCAAAAAACAGATGGACAGATCGCCCAGATGCGACCGAGCCTGACTCATTTTCAGCAAGTAGCTCGGAAACTAATCAGGAACAAGCTTGCGATGGTAGGGTTCACACTCATCATTTTGATGGTGCTCATGGCGTTAATTGGTCCGCACCTGGTGCCGTACAGCTATTCGGATCAAAGCCTCTTGATTGCCAACCAGGAGATTTCCGGGGAGCACTGGTTCGGTACGGACGAGCTGGGGCGCGACATGTTTTCCCGTACTTGGTATGGCGCTCGTATTTCTCTCGTCATCGGCGTGACGGCAGCTTTAATCGACCTGGTCATTGGTGTGACAGTCGGGGGAATTGCCGGATACATGGCGGGACGTGGAAAACGAGGAGATCGGATCGATACGATCATCATGCGATTGATCGAGGTACTGTACGGATTGCCGTATTTGCTCGTCGTGATCATGTTGATGGTTGTCATGGAGCCTGGAATTTTGACGATCATCATCGCCTTGTCAGCGACCGGTTGGACCGGGATGGCTAGGCTCGTGCGCGGTCAGATTCTGCAACTGAAAAACCAAGAGTTCATTATGGCTGCTCAGGTACTCGGGGCCAAATTCCCGCGCATTTTGCTGCGCCACCTGATTCCGAACACAATCGGGGTCATCATTGTCAACCTGACGTTTACCATTCCGTCGGCGATTTTTGCAGAATCCTTTCTGAGCTTTTTGGGATTAGGCGTACAAGCTCCCATTGCGAGTTGGGGCACGATGACAAACGATGCGCTGGGAGTTATTTTGACGGGCGACTGGTGGAGACTCTTCTTTCCGGCCTTAATGATCTCCCTTACCATGTTCGCTTTTAACGTTTTCGGCGATGGCTTGCAGGATGCATTGGACCCACGTATACGTGAATAAACGCGCCCAAGGATAGGAGGAATCAGGTATGACAGAGCATTTGCTACAAGTAGAAAACCTCCGGGTACATTTCAAAACGTACGGGGGAGAAGTACAAGCAGTACGGGGCGTCACATTTCATGTCGATCGTGGAGAGACGCTGGCCGTGGTTGGAGAGAGCGGCTGCGGGAAAAGCGTGACCGCGCAGGCCATCATGGGATTAATCCCGAATCCGCCAGGCCGTATTGTAGACGGACAAATTCGCTTCGACGGCAAAAAAATCACCGGCATGACCAAGAAAGAACTGCTTTCGCTAAGGGGATCCGAAATCGGGATGATCTTTCAAGACCCGATGACCGCGCTGAATCCGACCATGAAGGTAGGTTCGCAAATCGTCGAAGGATTTGTGCGTACACATAACGTTTCCAAGGAAGAAGCTCGCAAAAAGGCGATGGAAATGCTGCGTCTGGTCGGTATTCCTGATCCGGAGAAACGGGTGGAGCAATATCCGCATGAATTTTCCGGCGGGATGCGCCAACGTGTAGTTATTGCCATTGCGCTAGCGAATAACCCCAAGCTGGTGATCGCAGATGAGCCGACGACTGCACTTGATGTAACTATTCAGGCGCAAATCCTGGATTTATTACGAGAGCTGCAGGAAAAACAGCAGCTTTCCATCGTGATGATCACTCATGATCTAGGCGTCGTGGCAGAAATCGCTCACCGGGCTGTAGTCATGTATGCTGGAATTGTGGTCGAAACAGGCAAGGTTGATGACATTTTCGCCAATCCCAAGCATCCATACACATGGGGATTGATGCGTTCTCTGCCGCGGATTGACGGGGTGGAAAAAGAACGTTTAGTGCCCATTGAGGGTACACCTCCAGATTTGTTTCATCCGCCAAAAGGCTGCCCGTTTGCTCCGCGTTGCCAGTTTGCGATGGAAATTTGCGAACAGCAAATGCCTGACGCTTCCGATTTCGGGAACAGTCACCAAGCAGCTTGCTGGCTGCATGATTCACGGGCACCGAAGCTGGAGGAACTGGTAGCAGCAGGGAGGCAGATAAGATGAGCGACGCTTTGGTTGAGGTAAAGAATCTGAAGAAGCATTTTGATATCGGCAACGGGATACAAGTAAAGGCAGTTGACGGTGTTACGTTTGCCATTAATCAGGGGGAGACTCTAGGTCTTGTAGGAGAGAGCGGCTGCGGAAAATCCACGTTGGGCAGAACGATGATTCGCCTGTATGAACATACGGATGGCGAGGTTCTGTTCAAAGGGAAAAATGCGCATCAGCTGAAGGGAAAAGATGCAGCGCAGTTCCATCGCGTCGTGCAAATGATCTTTCAGGACCCTCAAGCGAGTCTCAATCCACGCATGACCGTCATGGATATTATCGCGGAGGGCTTGGATATTCACGGCTTATCGCGCGGTGCTAGAGCGGATCGAGTGAAAGAACTGCTGGAGCTCGTCGGCCTCTCCAAGCAGCATGCCAGTCGTTTCCCCCATGAATTCAGCGGAGGTCAACGACAGCGGATCGGAATCGCGCGAGCTCTCGCGGTAGAACCAGAGTTTATCATTGCCGACGAGCCGATTTCCGCTCTCGATGTGTCAATCCAGGCGCAGGTCGTCAACCTGCTCGAGGATTTGCAGCAGGACAAAGGTCTGACTTATTTATTCATCGCCCACGACTTGTCGATGGTCAAACATATATCTACGAAGATCGGTGTCATGTACCTGGGGAAAATGGTGGAAATGGCTGAAAGCTACGAGCTTTATGCGAAACCGCTTCATCCTTATACGCAAGCATTGCTGTCTTCGATCCCGATACCTGATCCTACGATCAAGAGGGAGCGCATCATTTTACAAGGTGATTTGCCGAGCCCAGCCAATGCACCAAGCGGCTGTGTATTCCGGACACGCTGTCCTAAGGCCATGGAGCAATGCTCATTACAAGTGCCCGATTGGATTGAAGCCGCACCGAATCATTGGGTCGCGTGCCATCTCTATCAGTAGTTCGATTTATATCTTAATATAGGGGGAAACATTGTGAAGAAATTTGCTGCCTTTGCTCTTTCTCTATCGCTCATGGTACCGGCGCTTGCTGCTTGCGGCGGCGGTGGAGGAACAGCATCTAACGGAGGATCCGCTACAAGCACTCCAGGTGGAGCTGTAAAACAAGAAGTCGTATTCAACGCCAAGTCGGAGCCACCTGACTTGAATCCACTCACCTCAACGGATACCACTTCTTTCTGGATCATGGATCACTTGGGTGAAGGTTTGTACACCAAGGATAAAGACGGCAATCCGGTTTTGGGAACGGCAAAAGAAGTGAAGCTGTCCGATGACAAGCTGAAGTACATATTTATCCTGCGTGACGATGCCAAGTGGAACAATGGCGAGCCAGTCACGGCTGAAGATTTCGCCTATACCTTCATGAAGCATATCGATCCAGCCACTGCTTCCACGACCGCGTATCTTCTCTACTATATCAAGGGGGCAGAGGCATACAATAAAGGGAACGGAAAAGCTGAAGACGTAGGAATCAAGGCAGTGGATGCGAAAACGCTTGAAATCGAGCTGGTAGCACCTACCTCCTACTTCGACAAAATGCTGGCTACCCGTTACTGGCATCCGATCAACAAAAAACAAGCGGAAGCCAATCCGAAATGGGCAGCAAACGCTGACACGTACATTTCCAATGGTGCGTACAAGCTCGTTTCCTGGAAGCATGACTCTGAGCTCGCGATTGAAAAGAACGAAAACTACTGGAACAAAAACGATGTGAAAATGGAGAAGATCACCTGGAAGATGGTGAACGATGCCACAACCTCCTATCAAATGTACAAAAGCGGTGAGCTTGACTTCAACAAAGAGATGCCTTCTGACATCCTTGGTCAAGAAAAATCAAGTCCAGACTTCAAATCCGTACCTTACTACGGAACTTACATGTACATGTTCAACGTAACAAAAGAGCCTTTTACCAACAAAAAGGTTCGCCGCGCATTCGCGATGGCTATCGATCGCAAAGCGCTGACTGAGATGGTTAGCCAAGGTGGAGAAACACCTGCATACTCCATGGTACCGCGTGGAGCCGTAACGCCAACCGGAAAAGACTTCCGCGAAGAAGGCGGCGACTATTTCAAGGAAGATGCTGCTGAAGCGAAGAAGCTGTTGGCAGAGGGCATGCAAGAAGCAGGCTGGTCTACGCTGCCTGAAGTGACCCTCATGTACAATACCGATGAAGGCCACAAGAAAATTGCCCAAGCTCTCCAAGAAATGCTGAAGAAAAACCTGGGCGTAGAAGTGAAAATGACCAACCAAGAATGGAAAGTGTACCTCGATACCACAAAACAAAAGAACTACCAAATGGGCCGCATGGGTTGGGTAGGTCAAATAAGTGACCCGGCGTTTAACCTCGATTACTATTTGGGTGACAGCCCGAATAACCGTACAGGTTGGGTGAACAAAGAGTATGACGCATTGAATATGGCGGCAAAAGTTGAGCAAGATCCGAATAAGCGTTTTGAAATGCTGCATAAAGCGGAAGAAATTTTGATGGATGACATGCCGTTCATTCCAATCTATCATTATCAACAAAACTATCTGGTAAAACCAGGTCTCGAAGGTCTGACTTATCCAGTCAATGCGTTCCCAAGCGCTCGCTGGGCAACGAAAAAATAGAGAAAAGAGGAGCTTCTCCTCTTTTTCTTTTTACCCACTACGGGTCTGATGTCAGCTAAGGTTTCTCACATACATACGCAATACACCCAAAGGAAGGATGATTTCTCATGATCATGGACTATCTGCAAGTAAAATCAGCCTATCAGATGAAGGTGGTACCGCAAAAAAGAGAGATTACCTTTTTAAGCAAGCAAACAGGCATTGCCCAATTATGGCGGTGGAATGAACAATGGCAGACCTCGGAGCAAGTGACATTTTTGCCCGACAGGGTCGTAGAGGTAGAGCACTCGCCATGCGGAACCAAGACGCTCGTCGGTATGGACAACAAAGGCGACGAACGCCAGCAGTTTTTCTTGTTAAAGGACAACGGGGCTGTCGTCAAGCCGCTGACAGATGCGCCCGAATATTTTCACTACTTTGGCGGATGGTCTTCTTGCGGGGAAAAGATTGCCTGGTCCAGCAACCGCCGCCACCCGCGCTGCTTTGATATTTTTGTTCAGGACGTAGAGAGCGGCGTCTATGAAGAGGTCTATCGCTACGACGGACGATGCGATCCGATCGGGTGGCTGCCAAATGGGACCGGACTGATTTTTAGCGTTCAAGAAACAAACATCGACAATGCCCTCTATCTGTTGGATTTGCGAACGAAACAAGCAGAAAAGCTGTTGATTTGCGAAAAGCAGGCGCGATTTCATTCGTTGCAACTGACGAAAGATGGTCAAGTTGGGTTTGTGGTGACGGATCGCGACGACAATACGATGGCGCTCTGCAGATTCTCTCTTTCGGATGGGGCGATGGAGAAATTTGCGCATGTCGAGAAGTGGGACATCGAGGAAGTAAAATTATCGCCTGATGAGTCGTGGCTCGCTTTCACTATCAATGAAGGTGGCCGTTCCACCCTTGCCCTCTATTCTTTGGCAGACCACCGTTGGGAAAATGCGGAGGGAGTACCGAGCGGGGTCATACAGTCAGTGTCGTGGCTTACTGAAGACCAGCTCGCTTTCACGCTGAAGAGCCCTATATTGCCAGGAGATGTTTGGACATACACGCTAAGTGAAAAATCCAGCACCCGAGTGACCAGTATTGGTCGAGCTGAAGCAATCGAAGAAACGCTGGTAGACCCGGAAATGTGCACGTTTACATCATTTGATGGTCTGGAAGTACCATATTTCCTCTATGCCAAAGAAAAAACAGGAAAAAACCCTGTGGTAGTCTATGTACACGGAGGTCCCGAAAGTCAAATACGCGCAGAGTATCATCCCGTGTTTCAATACTTGGCGAATCAAGGCTTTACCGTTGTAGCGCCTAACGTTCGCGGCAGCATGGGTTACGGTCGCCAGTACGTGCAGCTGGATGATCGCCGAAAACGGATGGATTCTGTCGCCGATCTGGCGTGGCTGGTCAAGGATTTGTCCAAGAAGGAGACGGTTGATCCCGAAGCAATCGGCATTATGGGGCGCAGCTATGGGGGCTTCATGGTATTGGCCGCTCTCACACATTATCCGGACCTGTGGGCAGCGGGCGTTGATATCGTGGGGATCTCCCATTTCCGTACATTCCTTGAGAACACCGGGGAATGGAGAAGGAAGCTGCGCGAGGTGGAATACGGGTATTTGGGCGAAGACAATGACTTCTTCGAAGATATTGCACCGTTGAATCATTCCGACAAAATCAAGGCGCCGCTTCTTGTCTTTCACGGACGAAATGATACCCGCGTACCAGTCAGTGAAGCGGAACAGCTTGTGGCAGACATGAAGTATAGAGGCCAGCAGGTGGATTTGCACATCTTTGAGGATGAAGGCCATTTTACGGAAAAGCTGGATAACCACATTACGTTAAATCAGAAAATTACCCAATTCTTTTTATATCATCTAAACCATTCCAAAAGTGAGAAGGAGTGATTGGCATGACCAATACAAGACGGGGTATGACGGCAGAAGATTTGTATCAAATTCGGTATGTGAGCGATCCACAGATTTCACCGGACGGAAAAACGGTGGTTTACATAGAAACGATGATTGATGATGACCGTAAGTATCGCAATCACCTCTTCTTGCGTCGTTTCGAAGATGAGCAGGCAAGCGCACTGACAGACGGCTCTGTTCGTGACACATACCCACGTTGGTCCCCGGATGGTTCGCAGATCTCTTTCGTTTCCAATCGTTCGGGCAAAGCGCAAATTTGGCTGATCGATGCCAAGGGAGGAGAGGCACGTCAGCTCACTCATTGCAAAACAGGTGTGAGTAATCCCACCTGGGCCCCAGATGGAAAACACATCGTTTTTTCTTCCCAGTTGGATGCTGGTGATACGTTTGCAGATCAAGAGGGCGAAGAGACGACTGGAAATAAAGAAACCCCAAAAGCGATTACAGTTGAGCGCATGAAGTACAAATCCGACGACAACGGCTTTATTTACGAGAAAAACAGACATCTTGCTGTTGTTCATGTGGAGACAGGGGAAATCACCCAGATAACAGAAGGAGCCTACAATCATACGATTGGCTCTTGGTCCCCAGATGGAAAATGGCTGGCGATTACGGCGAGCCGTACAGAGAATCCCGACTTTCAGCACAGTATTGATGTGTACCTCATTCCGTTTGCAGGTGGAGAATGGAAGAAGCTGACGAACAGCAGAGGAATCTTTTTCTATCCCACCTGGTCAGCTGACGGCAAAAAACTCGCCTTTATCGGAAGTGAATCAGATACGCACTTGAACGCGACGCAAAAGAGAGTTTGGGTGTACGATTTGGAACGTGGTGAAAAGTCTTGCATTACGTCTGATTGGGACGCTCAAGTAGCCGATTCTACCATTGGCGACGTACGCTCCCCCGGACACCCGAATCCTGGTCCTATCTGGAGCGAGGATGGAAATGCGATGTACGTGATCGCAAGCGAAAGAGGAAATTCCGGGATCTATCGCGTGTCCTTGAGTGGTCATGTGACCAGCGTAGTGGGCGGCGATCGCAATATTTACGGCTTTTCCCTCCACGAAAAAGAGCAAACGTTGGTGGCAGTGATCAGCGATCCATTTATCCCTGGAGACATGTATCAGGTGCACCTTACCAGTGGGGAAGAATCACGCTTGACTGCGGTCAATCACGAGCTGTTTTCGGGTTTGGAGCTGTCCATCCCCGAAGAAATTGAATTCGAAGCGCAAGATGGCTGGAAAGTGCATGGCTGGATGCTCAAGCCGGTTGGCTATCAGCCCGGTAAAAAGTATCCGATGGTTCTGCAAATTCACGGTGGCCCACACTCTATGTACGGAAATACGTTTTTCCATGAGTTCCATATACTAGCAAATCAAGGCTATGCCGTCCTCTATACCAACCCACGGGGAAGCTTCGGTTATGGTGAACGTTTTGTTCAGGCGTGCTGCGGGGATTACGGTGGCAAAGATTACGGCGATCTGATGAGTGCAGTTGAATACGCGTGCCGTCATTTTGATTTCGTGGACGAAAATCGTCTGGGAGTTGCCGGCGGCAGCTACGGCGGCTTCATGACGAACTGGATCGTTGGACAGACCAACAAATTCAAAGCGGCGGTGACAGATCGTAGTATATGCAACTGGGTGAGCTTTTACGGAGTAAGCGATATCGGCTACTACTTCAGTGCAGAGGAGATTCAGGCGAATCCCTTCACCAATCCGGAAAAAATGTGGCAGCACTCCCCAATTCGTCTCGTAGCCAATATCGAGACGCCTCTTTTGATCATGCACGGCGAACAGGATCATCGTTGCCCGATCGAACAGGCAGAGCAGCTCTATATTACCTTAAAGCATCAAGAAAAAGGCCCAGTGTCGTTCGTTCGCTTCCCGGGCGCCAGCCATGAACTGTCCCGCAGCGGAGATCCTGAGCAGCGTGTATTGAGATTGCAGTACACAGCGGATTGGTTTGCAGCGTACATGGACTCGCAGGTGAAAGTGGCATCTGAATAAACGGCCAATAGGAGGAGAGCAATCATGAACAAAGTACAAGTCGTAAGCTATGTGCAGGAAAGTCTGCCGGAAGCAATCGAAAAGCTGAAGAAATATTTGAGTTTTCCTACAGTGTCCGCACAACATAAGGCGATTCCGGAAACGGTTGATTATGTAGCGCATATGATTCATGAGGTTGGCGGTGAGACACAAGTACTCGATGACCTTGGCGGAAATCCTGTCATTTATGCGTGTTTTGCAGCAGGCACTGAAGGGGACGCTAGTAAGACCTTGCTCTATTACAACCATTACGATGTCCAGCCGCCGGAGCCTTTCAACGAGTGGAATACAGAGCCGTTCGATCCAACCGTGATCGATGGAAAGCTCTATGCCCGCGGTGCTGCAGACAATAAAGGGGACCTCGTCGCCCGTTTGACTGCGATTCAGATTCTCCAACAGAAAAAGGGCGGGCTGCCTTGCAACATTAAATTCCTAATTGAAGGGGAAGAAGAAATCGGAAGCCCGAACTTGGAGCCTTACCTTCGAAAATACAAAGAGCTGTTCGCAGCGGATGCATGCATTTGGGAATTCGGCGGCAAGGATGAGGCAGAGCATATCAGCATGGTTGCCGGAATTAAAGGAATGGCCTATCTGGAGCTTACTTGCGTTGGCGCAGACATCGATATGCACTCTTCGGTAGGAGCGTATGTAGATAACGCTGCATGGCGCTTGGTTCAGGCCCTGGCATCCATGAAAAATCAACAAAATGAGATTTTGGTAGAAGGCTTCTTTGACGGAATTGAGGAACCGACAGAGGATGAAAAGAAAGTCGTTTCCGAATTGCCCTTCAGCGAAGAGGCAACTGCCCAGTTGTACGGTTTGAAGCGTCCTTTGATTACAGAGGCAAAAGGTGTAGATCCACGGGAAGCGATGGTGTTCCACCCGACCATGACGATATGCGGGTTGGACAGCGGCTATACGGGAGAAGGCGCCAAGACAGTCTTGCCGAAGAATGCAAAAGCCAAGGTGGATTGCCGTTTGGTACCAGGTCAAGATCCGCAGCACATCTTGAAGTGCATCGAGAATCATTTGGCCAAGCATGGCTTTACAGATATTTCGGTTACCATGATTAACGGTCAAAAAGCGTATCGCTCCGATTTCCATCATCCTTTTGTCGCTCATGTGCTAGATTCAGCTCGCGATATCTATGATAAGGAACCGGTTCTCGCTCCAAACGCGGCAGGAACTGGACCGATGTTCATCTTCGGGGAAGAGCTCAAACTGCCTGTAGTCAGCACAGGTGTGGGCTGGGTAGGTTGCAAAGTGCACGCTCCGAATGAATCCATTCGTCTGAAGGATTTTGAAGATGGCATCGCTCACATGGTGGTCATGCTCTCCGGTTTTGCCAACGCGCTGTCGGCGCAGGAAAAAGAAATTGAAGCGTAGGGAATTCCGATCCCAAAATGGAGGCCTTGTCAGATGCAGGGTCTCCTTTTCCTATTTGATTGTTTTTAGCAGCAGTTAGGGACCATCCAATATTCAATTATATGAAGCTATTAGGAATGAAGCTGCAGACTGCCTGCATCACTAATTTACTTTACGATGATGATCACGGCGAAGAAAAGTTACTGTTTTTTGAACAGTCAGCTTCAATATCTTTCGATGGGAAATCCTTTTTTGATCTTATTTATTAAGACGCTAAGGCTAAAAATGTTGAAATAGATCTGAGCTGCAAAGTTATCCCTTCAAATATTAAGCTTGTTACATAACAAACAATTGAACAGAATTACCGACAGAATATGCAAAGGACTTGGCTGGAGCGGGGAAGAGAAGGTGACTCCTCATGGATTTCGGACCAGCATCGCAGCAATTTTAGACGAACGGAGGAATATCAGTCTAGATGCAATTAAATACCTTTTAGGTCACAGGAATCAAGAAAACATTCATTATTACTTACGGAGAGATCAGAGGAAGATTAATCAGTTACGACAAGAATTAACGAAGATTGAGGAAGAACTGGACAGTAGCTTACATAACGATATTATGGTTAAAAACAATAATGTAATGAATTCGCTAGAAGAAGGGAGTAGCATAGCGAAGGAAGTAATGTTTTCGTCAATAACGGAAGATGTATTGATAAAACTGTTAGAATCCTATCCCAAACTAGCATAACACTTATCGAAAAAGGAATTGTTCAAGATGATCAAGAAGCTCAGAAAAAATAAAAGTTTTAATCCTATTAACAAATTAAATGTTACAAAATTTAAATCAAATTAAATTTCAGTTTATGAAAATGCTATTTCATGAACTGAAACGAAAAATGATAAACCTCCTCTCTATCGAGATACCACTTATAGAGAAGAGGTTTTTTTTGGACAAGGGATTGGACGGATTGCTTGCTTCTTGAATGGTGATGCTTTCGAATCACCAACTGGCAACGGTTTCGGCATCGTCTACCCTGAAGGAACGATTGCATACGAACGGTATGGTTCCCAGCCATTGTGGACTGCAGAAATTTGGTAAGGTCAATGGGAATTTCTGATTTTTGGTTTATTATTAGTATTGAAGAACAAGCGCGTGCCTAAGGGTATACTCTTTATTACTTACCAATGCTCATATGCATTTAGGAGATTTACCTTAGAATTTTTACGCGGTGATACACCTCGATATCTATTCAATTGGTCTACAGCTCAATCGGACCAGTATTGAGGTAATAGTTATTATGCACACAATTTTAGCTTACCTGGTAAAACGCGATCGTGTCAGTAAAACGTCCGAGATAAATGCATAAGAACAAGAGTATCGTTTCATTCGAACGACTGAGAGGTGCTACAAGTGTCCACCATTCTTATTGTTGATGATGAGCCGCAAATCCTTGAAATTCTGTCTTCTTATTTGAGAAAGGAAGGGTACCACGTTATCACGGCAGAAGACGGTAGGCAAGCACTGGAATGTGCGGCCACCTATCCAATTAGTCTTATCATCCTCGATCTAATGTTGCCAGACATGACCGGTGAAAATGTATGCAGGGAAATTCGTAAAGCTTCAAGAGTGCCGATCTTGATGTTGACGGCCAAAAGTGGGGAGGCCGACAGAATCACCGGGTTAGAGATTGGGGCAGATGATTATATTGTAAAACCGTTTAGTCCTCGTGAGTTAGTAGCGAGGGTTAGGGCCATATTGAGGAGAATAGGGGAGTATCAGGTATTGAGCGACCTTATCGGAATGGGTGACTTGATGATATCATTACGTGAGAAAAACGTTACAAAGAAGGGGCAAGCTGTAGAAATGACACCCAATGAGTTTCGCTTGCTTACCACCTTGGTACGTCACCCTGGCCGAACATGGTCTCGTGATGAATTGGTGGAGGAAGTACTTGGAATGGACTTCATTGGAAGTGACCGAACGATTGACACGCACATTAAAAACTTGCGTCAAAAACTTGAAGACGATCCAAAAGAACCAAAGTACATTAAAACAGTGTACGGATTGGGTTACCGCTTTGACAATCCCGCCAAGAATGGGGGATAACAGATGAAGAGCATATGGATGAGACTGGCGCTTGCCTTAATGGCTGTTAGCGCCAGTGGCATTCTTATATCTACGATTCTCTCCATCAAAGAGATGAATTATCATTTTTCACTTTATGTGAGTGATGTAAATCAACAGCACCAGCAAGATCTCCTCGACATCCTTCAGAGTGAGTATCAACGGGGACAAGGATGGAACGATCGAACTCAGTTGAAACTGGAATCAGCTTCACGAGTACTCGGATTGCAAATTGCTCTGTTTGATAATGAGAGAAAACTCATACGAACGTTTGGGAAAACGGTTAGTTCAGCTTTTACGAGTAAAGAAGACATGATCCCTATAAGGGAACAGGGAATTACGGTAGGGTACATCGACATCCAGTATGACAACTCTAATGCAATGTCCTTGGAGGAACACTTTCAGATTGCTCATACAAATGCAATGCAGTGGACGATGATTGCATTGCTTCTACTGGTATGTATCGCTAGCATATTCATCGCTAAACGTATAGCCAAGCCAATCGTTAATATTAGTGACGCTGCCCAAACTGTTTCAAAAGGGGATCTGTCTGTACGGGTAGCCCTTCCTCAAGGTAAAGACGAGCTGTCCGGTTTGGTCCAATCGTTTAATAATCTAGTTGAAAACCTCCAAAGACAAGAGGAACTGAGGAAACGACTCACTTCTGATATCGCCCACGAGTTGCGAACGCCATTAAATACATTACTTGCACAAACGGAAGGCATGCTGGATGGGATTTGGGAAGCGTCCCCAGAGCATCTAGAGGCTACTCGTTCCGAAGTGCTGCGACTCATCAGGATCGTAAACGATTTGGACCAAGTGATTCAAGCGGAAGCCGGGGCATTGAATATCTCTCAAGAAGTAATAAATCTGAGCCAGGTTGTTGAAAACATTGTGGGTTCAATGACAGCAGCATTTCAGCTTCAGGGGATACATATAACGAGTCAACTGAAAACTGCGGGGTGGATTACAGGCGATAAACAAAGAATAGCTCAAGTAGTTTCAAATTTGATTACAAATTCTTTGAAGCATAGCAAAAAAGGTGGTAAGGTCATTGTTTCTGTTGAAAAAAAAGGGGAAATCATTGAGGTTAAGGTAATAGATAGTGGAACCGGTATATCATCGGATGATTTGCCATTTGTATTTGAACGATTTTATCGAGGAGATCGTTCTCGTAACAGGGAAAAAGGCGGAACGGGTCTCGGTTTGACCATTGTGAAGGGAATTGTTGAGGCACATCAAGGTAATATAACTATCGAAAGTGAAGTAGGTAAGGGAACAACGGTAACATTAAGGTTCCCTGTGACTGAGAGTAGCTCACAAAATTAAGTAGGTCAGGAGATAAGGACCAGCCACCCACGATGAACGGTATCACGAAAATGATGGATGCGGTGAATTCATCCGAGGGACAAGAAATGATGAAGATATGCAGCAAGTCATGTATTTCAATCATGAACGTACCATTTTGCGTCAGGAATAGATTGTTTCAGTCTTTTTCACATACTGTACCATGACAGTCGACACGGGCATGGATAAATCCTTTACCGCTCCTTTTGTTGACACCGTATTTGTTTAATTACGCTCATTATTCATATAACGATTACGGAGCCACTTACTATTATTATGGTGTTATCCCCGTGGTTTTCCTCCATATCCGGCTCCGTAAAGAGAGTACTATTGAAAAAGAGCTAGTGACTTTGACGAATAGCTCTTATTCCACTTCAAACAAGTAAAAAAAGGGTAGGAACGATTGTTCCTACCCTTTTCTCATTCTGTTACTCTGGCATATTATTCACGCTTGGATCGATGGTAAAGTCAGGTTTGAAACCTTCGTATTTCACTTCGCTCATCATACCCTGCGAAGCATGCCCCAGATCATGACAGTGGAACATCCAGTTCCCTGGATTGTCAGCCTTGAAGGCAACGACATATTCCTCTCCGGGGAGAATGTTAAGCGTATCTTTCACCAACGGAGAACCGGAAATAGGTTTCCCGTTTTTACTCAATACCTGGAAGAAGTGACCATGCAGATGCATTGGGTGAATGTCCTTTGGAGAGTTGTTTACCATTTTGACTTTCACCAAGTCACCTTCTTTCACGTTGAGAGGAGGTGTGTCCGGGAACGTCTTACCATTGATCGTGAAGGCCATCTTTCCGTTGCTCATATTCGTATTTAAATCCATCGCATACTCAATGTCATATTTATCATCCAGAGAGAAGTTACCTTTTGCGGCTTCACCGTATTTTGTGATATCCACCAGGGGCAGTTCACCCGTATCCGATTTCGGAGAAGCATTCTCAGAACCTTCATAGACGATTGGAACTGCTAGAGATTTTGCTCCCGGATTCGTACTGTGTTCATCCAGCAACCACTTGCCAGGGTTATTTGCGACAAACTCGATATCATAACGCTCACCCGGAGCGATGTTCAGCAATTGCCCGTTAACCAAAGGTGGGTTGTTAATCGGTTGACCATCTGTTGAAACGATCTTAAAATCATGGCCAGGCAAATGTATTTTGTGAGAGAGGTAGCCCGCGTTTACCAGACGGATTCTCACTTTTTCTCCCTCTTTTACTTTTAGAGGTTGTATGGCAGAACCTGTCTTCCCGTTTGCAGAAAAGATCTTGTACATCAGCGGCATCATTTCGGCATCGCTCATATTGCTCATGTCCGTACTGGTGTTGTTAGTGCTAGTTCCGTGGTTCATGCTGCTCATATCCGTGCTAGAGTTAGTAGTACTGCTTCCGTGGTTCATGTTATTCATATTCATATTTGAGTGACTGGAGTTACTAGCATTATTATCCGTTCCTGTTCCACCACCACCGTGCATATCGGCCATGCTATCATCTTGCATCCATTCATCCAAGACAAGCGTGAAGTCTTTGTCAACTGGTTCGGCATTCTTAGGCTCTACTACAATTGATCCATACAGACCTTTGTCAACTTGGTCAACGCTGTTTTGGTGCGAGTGATACCAGTAAGTCCCCGGTACATCCACCTTAAATTGATACGTGAAACTCTCTCTCGGTTTAACTGCGTTTTGCGTTACACCTGGTATTCCGTCCATATTGTTTGGAACAGGCAATCCATGCCAGTGAATCGTAACGGGCTCTGGCAGTTCGTTGTTCAAAAAAACCTTTATCGTTTCACCTTGTTTGACGCGCAACTGCGGACCAGGCACGGTTCCGTTATAGGTCCAGGCTGTTTTCATGGTGTTGTCATCAAGATGCAGCATACTTTCTTTTGCTGTTAGCGTAAAAGTGTTGCCTGTAAGAACTTCAAATGCTGAATCTGCAGAGGCAGACATTTGCTTGGGCTGTTCAGTATTTTCAGAACTCATAGAGCCCATTTTTGACATATCATGGCCTTGCATATTATTTTGGGTATTATTCGAACAAGCAGACAACACTAAAACACCCGTTAAAACGATCGGAAGTGCCATCCACTTTTTCATTCGTTTCTTGTTGGTCATTTTTGAATCCTCCTTTACGACTTCTAGGTGAAGAATAGCATACGATTGTGAAGAAAAGATGGAGATGGACTGAGGAACTACCTGTGGGTATACGTAGATTTAATGCAAGGCAAGAATGTACAAGAGATGGATCCCATGTGGTAAATGTGTCAAAGTACTCGGGGAAGGAAAAGTCCTTAAAGCGAAGGAAAAGTAAAACCATAGGTAGGTAACAAAAGAAAAGATATAAAAAAATTTAGGTATTGAATACCCTACAGGGGTATAGTAATATGTGATTAGAAAGAGGTCTGGATTTTCTTGGAGATGTCGGCCTAATCAACAACACAACCATGGTCAAAGAGGCGAATGAAAACAGTGCAAGCCTGAAGATCGAGGGGATCGCCTGTGCATCCCGTGCGATTCGAATTGAAAAAGGGTAAGGCAAGTTGGAAGGTGTCAAGCAGGTAAAAGTAAATTACGCATTGGAAAAATCGGAATCCCGGTTGCTGCTATAGATTTATTGGCACCTTGGGTTGCAGGGGCTGCAATGCCATTTAGTTCTGTATCTGTTGTTCTTAATGCGCTGCGTCTCAAGCGTTTGAAGATTAGATACGCGTTCCAGGCTAATGAAGCAGACTGTAATCCAAGATTAAAATTAATCCATTAAAAAGGAGAGAGAAAAATGTCTATTACACTAAACGTTCAAGGAATGTCCTGCAACCACTGCGTAAACTCCATTGAAGGGGCTCTTAATAAACTTGAAGGTGTTAGCACAGCAAAAGTTTCCCTTGAGGATAATCAGGTTAGCGTTACCTTTGATGAATCCGTTGTTTCTCTTGATAAAGTAAAGGAAACAATCGAAGATCAGGGATACGATGTCGTCTAAGGTAGTTTATGTGAGAAAGGCTGCGGTTAAAAATCGTAGCTTTTCTTTGAAGTGATAGATTTCAGAATGTTTTAAAAATAGAGTTGGACATGATATGGCAAATTGTTGTCACATCACCATTGAAACAGATTCTCCAGGAACATTGTGTCCATCATGCTATCAAAGTGGTAAGGGTGTAAAGGTAATCACATTGAAATCCTCAGTATCGCTAGCAAAGTTACATCCCAAACTGAATTATTCTTTTTGTTTATCCTCCCATTGTGAAGTGGTGTATTACTGTGAATTGAACACATTTCGTACCCAAGATCTTAAAGTGCCTGTATTCCAAAAGGATACCGGATCAGAAGTGCCAGTTTGTTACTGTTTTGGATTGTCGAGAGCAAGTTTGATCTCAGTAGTAACAGCCAACCCTATTGATTTTATTCGTGAACAGATTAAAGAGAATCGTTGTAGTTATGAAGTAAATAATCCTCAAGGGGCATGTTGCTTAGGGAACGTATCGCTTGTGGTTCAACAAATGGGCAAGAAATAAGGGATTTCATTTTGTGGTCGGGGGAGGAAATATCCATGAATCGTGTAACATTTGCTGTCAGTCCTGAAATTCGAGTAGGAGGAACTGTTTTTACTCCAAAAGATATGATTGCAATTGGACAAATTGTCGGTGATGATGCGCAAATTGAACTTACTACCTTTCAACAATTAATCGTTGAGATGAACGAAGAAAAGTCTGAAGAGGCTAAAAAGGCGTTACGTGACAAAGGGTTATGCGTGTACGAAACGGGTTCTGTAGTGAAAAACTTGTCTGTTTGCACTTTTTGTAAAGGAGCTGAAGAAGAGGGGCTGTTAGCAGCAAGAAACCTGAACGATTCTATTGTAGGGATGACAGTACCTTTTACAATGCGAGTAGGCTATACGGGTTGCCCAAATGCATGTGGTGAACCTCTTGTCAAAGATATCGGAATCGTTAAACGAAAGGAAACGTTTGAAATTTACCTTGGTGGCCAAACCAAAACATTGGAGGCAAAGACGGCAGAATTGTTGATAGATCAGGTTAAGGAAGAAGATCTGTCTCCGATTGTAAAAAGCGTTGTTATTTTGTATCAGGAAAAAGGGAAAAAGAGGGAGAAGTTTTTCAAATTTGTGGAGAGATATGGAATAGAGAACATTCGTAAAGATTTGGGGTTGTCTTCTTAAATAATAAACAGGGGGAAATAACCTTAACTTCCCCCTTACTATTAATGTGCAGTAGATAGATACTCTTCAAATACTTCAGAAAAAGCTTCAACCGAATTGTACCCCTCATCAATTGAATTTTCTATGCCTCCAATCTCCAATAAAATACTGTTGGGCGAGACAGACTGATTGTATTCTCCGTCCCCACCATCTTCGCCTTTATCGATGATTCCACGGGAAAGGCCAGGGTATATACCTTCCATGATGTTCTGGAGTTCTTCCGCAAACTCTCTATTTTTGTCACTATGCTTACTGGAAGCACCAACTACGAAAAAAATTCTTGCATATTCTTTGCCATTAATCGTAACAGTTGTTTTTTCGCGTGGTTTATCATCTCGATGAAGATCGAAAAAGTAACGTAAACTTTTGTTTTTCTTTTTTGCAGCTTGTATCGCTTTCAGTGACTCTTCGTAAGAATCAACATATGACTTGCCATGATCAAGTAGGTTTTGATAAAAATCATCGGTGTTGATTATTGTTCCAATGCCTTTTTCAGAAAGCTTCTCCGCCAATTTCCTTCCCATTAATGTCATATTCTTAGTTGTATGTTCCACTGATTTCGTTAATTTAGTAGGGGAGGTGATGCTAAGCCACGATTCTCGATTGTGCGTTTGATAGACAAATACTTTCTTTTTGTTGTTATCAAGTGACGCTGCAGTAGTCGCCTTCGTTATCTGCTTGTTTGTTACTTTTTCTGGTTTAATAGGATTTTTCTCGGGTTTGAATGTCGTAGCGCGCGGTTCAGCTATTTTTTCCTTCTTCAATTCAGTAATTGGATTTTCAAGATTTTGCGGTGTAATAGCAACGATGGTTTCCCAATTACCTTTAGGAGCTCCGGGTAATTCTTTGTTGAGAAGTGTATTTAGTTCTTGTGTATTTACACCTGAACTTAGTTCTACAAGGTGGCTTGCTATTTTTTTATTTGTCTCATCAATTAAAAAAAGACGTGCTCCATTGACTAATCGGTTTATTACAGTAGTTTCATTTTGTTGGAATAAGGGGGAGAGAAGCGTAATGACACTTCCATTGCTTGAACTAAAGAGAGTGAAGGCCATAAAGAAACCAAACAGAAATGACGTGAGATACCAGTACCGTTTTAGACCTAACATAATTCTCCTCCTTCCTGCTGTTCACTATTAATCTATGCACCGATTATCAAAAATGAATAGGATTTTTGGTATAAAAATAGAGAGAGCGTCGGATTGAATATTCGCAAAATTCAACAAAAACATTTGACATAGGGGTGGCTGTTTGTATTAGAATAATACTATACCCATGCATGGTATATAACAAAAAGGGGGGATTTTATAATGATAAAGAAGGTTATCATGTATAGTCTATTATTATCCTTATTGACTGTTACTGCTTGTTCACAATCCACAAATGTACCACAACAACAAACGAATACACCAAACAAGGAATCATCTTCGAACACAAAAACTACGACACAAACATTAAAAATTAATGCAAAAACTGAACCTCCTAGCTTAAATCCTGCGTTGATCGACAATCAATCAGCAGGAGATATCGCCAATCAATTATTTGAAGGTCTGGCACGGGTAGATAAAAATGGCGAAATATTGCCAGGGGTCGCAGAGAAATGGGATGTTTCTGATGATAAAACGGTTTATACCTTTCATTTAAGGCAAGATGCTAAATGGTCGAACGGGGAGCCAGTTACAGCAGAGGATTTCGTTTACTCGTGGGAAAAAGCATTGCGCCCTGATACGGGAGCTCCACTCGCCGATAATCTTAGCTTTATTAAGAATGGAAGCAAATATTTAGCAGGTGAAATAAAGGATCCAACCACATTGGGTATTATGGCCATAAATCCTCAAACTCTCCAAGTCACATTAGAACGCCCAACACCATTTTTCCTCAGACTTACTTCTTTCTTTTCCGTCTTGCCTATTAACAAAAAACTCGACGAGAGTAATCCTAACTGGTCTGGAGAAGCTCCAAGTTTCGTTTCAAACGGTCCTTTCATGATGAAAGAGTGGAAGCACGATCAAGAAATTGTTATGGTGCCTAATCCCCATTACTGGGCGAAGAATTCAGTTAAACTTCAGAGCATCGAATGGAAAATGGTCAATGATCAGAATACGGAATATCAGATGTATCAAACAGGTGAATTGGATATTGCCTACCCTCCTACCAGCGCTACAGCAAAATTATTGACAGAAGGAAAAGCGAAAACAGTCCCTGTGGCTAGGACAGCTTACGTTCGCTACAACCATAAGGATAGCCTTTTTGCCAACCAGAAGATAAGAAAAGCGTTTGCCTCTGCGATCGATCGCAAGATGCTTGTAGATAAAGTAGTGCAAGGTGGACAGACTCCGGCGACAGCATTAATTCCTGAAGGTCTATCCAGTGGGAACGGGGACTTCCGTACACAAGCCGGTACGGATCAATTTACAGGATATTCAGTCGAAGAAGCTAAGAAATTACTGGAGGAAGGTTTGAAAGAGTTGAATCAGGCTTCCCTTCCGACAGTTACCTTTCTAACAGATAATAATGATCTCCGCAGTAAGATTTCTCAGGCTCTCCAAGAAATGTGGAAACGTAACCTGGGTGTTGAAGTAGAAATCAAAAGTATGGAGAGAAAGGTATTTGTGCAAAGCGTGAAAGCAGGTGAATTTCAGTTTGCTTTATACAGTACCGGGGCTGACTATGATGACTCATACAATCTGTTTGGACAGTTTACTACGGGAGACGGTTATAACTACAGCAAATACAGTAATCCAGAATACGATAAGTTCGTGAAAGCAGCATTTCAGGAAACTGATCCGGCAAAAAGGGCCCAAGCGATGATCGAGGCTGAAAAAGTTCTCATGAATGATATGGCTATCAATCCGCTTTATTACGACAAGCTAGTCATTTTAGAAAATGAGCGGGTAAAGAACGTTTATCGGTTTGCCGTTTCAGCATTGGATTTGAGGGAAGCATTCGTGGAATAGGAATAGCAACACGATGAGGAAGGGGACGAGAATATCACCCCTTCCCATCAGTAATGGCAGAGGAGGGATGTAGATGCTTGTTTTTATCGTTAGACGAATTTTGGGTATTATCCTGACATTGTTGACCATCACGACGTTGACGTTTTTCCTCATGCATGCCATCCCAGGCGATCCATTTACGAGCGAACAGCGTATCCCAGATACAGTTCTAAAAAACTTGTATGCATACTACGGATTGGACAAACCTCTTTTTATACAGTACCTCCAATACATGAAAGGCATCTTCACACTTGATTTTGGCCCTTCATTAAAATCGGAGACCCGGGAAGTAATTGATATTATTTGGGATGGTTTCCCAGTATCAGCAAGGTTGGGGATTCAGGCTATTTTGATCGCGGTCATTTTCGGGATCACATTAGGAATCACATTAGGAATCATTGCGGCACTGAAGCAAAATGGTCTCATTGATTACCTCTCAATGGTACTGGCAGTAATCGGTATTTCCGTCCCCAGTTTCATTCTAGCTACACTTCTTATTCATTATTTTGCCGTGACGTGGCGAATTTTTCCTGTAGCGAGTTGGGGGAGTTGGGAACATACAATCCTGCCATCTTTTGCACTGGCAATGACTCCTTTAGCGTACATTGCACGATTGATGCGATCAAGCGTGCTGGAAGTATTGGAGCAGGACTACTTAAAAACAGCAATCGCCAAAGGTGTCTTTGGTAAACGATTAATTTTAAAACATGTTTTACGTAACGCTATCCTCCCTGTGATTACAGTGTTAGGTCCTATTTCAGCAGGTATCCTCACAGGAAGCTTTGTTATTGAGCAAATTTTTGGCATACCGGGCTTGGGAAAATACTTTGTGTCCAGTATTGTAGACCGTGACTATCCGGTTATTCTAGGGACAGCTGTCTTTTTCAGTTCCATCCTGGTATTGCTTGTTTTCATTGTTGACATCGCTTATGGATTCATTGATCCTCGCATTAGAGTGACAGGGAGGAAATCCTGATGCAGCCAACTATGTCGGACAAACAATTTCAATTTGTAGAACGAAGGGATCAAGTCATTCGTCAAGAACCACTTCTCGGCACGAGCCGGTCCTCTTTTCAAGAGGCAAGGGAAAAGCTGCTGAAAAATAAGCTGGCAATGGCAGGCATGATCATCATCATTTCGTTAATCTTGATGGCAGCAATCGGACCATATTTAATCCCGTATTCCTACTCAGAACAAAGTCTATTGGATACGGATATGCCACCGGATCTGCAGCATTGGTTTGGTACTGATGATTTAGGAAGGGACATATTCGCACGGACATGGGTTGGCGCAAGAATTTCGCTATTTATTGGAATCACTGCAGCCTTAATCGACTTATTGATAGGAGTAATCTACGGAGCGATTGCCGGGTATGCAGGCGGAAAAACAGAAGAAGTGATGATGAGAATTGCAGATATGTTGTACAGCCTTCCTCATCTTCTCGTAACCATCCTGCTTATGGTTGTTCTGAAACCGGGGTTATTAACGATCATTCTTGCGATGACAGCTACAGGGTGGATTGGGATGGCCCGTCTGGTTCGAGGTCAAGTCTTGCAGCTGAAAGAGATGGAATATGTCATTGCAGCGAAAGCTCTCGGTTCTAGCTTTCCGCGTATTTTGTTCAAGCACTTAATTCCAAATACGATAGGGCCAATCACTGTAGCGATGACTCTCACAATTCCGGGAGCGATATTCTCTGAGGCCACGCTTAGCTTTTTGGGGTTGGGGGTTCCTGTGCCCTTAGCCAGTTGGGGGACAATGACGTCTGATGGATTGGTTGGCATTTTGACAGGTCAACCCTGGCGTATTCTCTTTCCGGCTATGTTGATTTCCTTGACGATGTTTGCATTTAACGTATTGGGGGATGGTTTGCGAGACGCTTTGGATCCACGACATCGAAAGTAGGGGATGGAAATGAGCAATTTGCTTGACGTCACTCAGTTGCGAGTAAGTTTTCATACTAAATACGGAATAGTGCAGGCAATCAGGGATGTTTCCTTTCATGTTGGGAGAAAGGAGGTAGTCGCCATTGTGGGAGAATCAGGGTGCGGAAAAAGTGCCACTGCTCAAAGTATTCTTGGCCTTTTGCCGAAACTCAATGCCACAACTTCAGGTTACATCCTCATGGAAGGGAAGGATTTATTATCGCTTTCAGAGAAACAAATGAAAGAAATTAGAGGATCCAAAATCGGAATGATATTCCAAGACCCGATGACTTCGTTGAATCCTACCATGACAGTTGGAGAACAAGTGGCCGAAGCTTTTGTCGTCCATCTTGGAGTATCTGCAAAAAAAGCTTTTCAGAAGGCAATTGAATTATTACAGATCGTGGGAATTCCAAGTCCAGAAGCGAGAGCAAAACAATATCCCCATCAATTCAGTGGGGGTATGAGACAACGAGTTCTCATAGCAATGGCGTTGGCATTGCAGCCTGATTTGTTAATCGCCGACGAGCCTACGACAGCATTGGATGTAACGGTACAATCGCAAATTCTTGACTTGCTGAAGGATTTACAGAATAAACGGGATATGTCCATATTACTGATCACCCATGACCTAGGTGTTGTTGCAAATGTTGCGCAGCGTGTCATCGTCATGTATGCAGGAGAAATTGTAGAAAGCGGAACTGTCGAGGGCATCTTTACCAGGCCACAACATCCGTATACCTGGGGGTTATTAGAGTCGCTTCCAAGAATGGATGCTAAAAAAGGAGGGACGCTCAAATCAATCATTGGTACACCTGCTGACTTGCTCAATCCCCCTATCGGGTGCACATTTGCTCCTCGATGTCCGTATACCATGGAAATATGTGAATCCACGAAGCCATCTGAATATAGTCTCTCTACAGACCATAAAACTTCATGTTGGTTGCAGGATGATCGAGCTCCTAAAGTCTCATGGACATACGAGAGAACTGCAACGGAACAATAAAAAGGCTCCTTCACCAAGTCTTTTTACAAAACTCTTGAATACGCAGGGGGGGTATGCTAACATTCATATTGTATCTAACTTTTTTCGTGTATCTAAGTAGAATGTACAATAATTTGAATATTCAAATTAAAAAATCATCCCACCTTGGCTCTTGAAAGGAGAATGACTCATGCAAGCAATTACAATGGAGGTGGCGGGCATGTCTTGCCAACATTGTGTGAACGCAATCGAAGGATCATTGGGTAAGCTAGACGGTATTCATTCGGCTAAAGTAGAACTCTCAGCGAATCACGTATTTGTCACGTATGATGATTCCAAAATCAGTGTTGGCACGATTAAAGAGACAATCGAAGAGCAAGGTTATGATGTAGTATAGGGCTTGCCATGGTCGAGTAGGGTATACGCCGATCGACGAATAGCCTACTCGGCAGAATAGGGGATACTAGTAATAGATCGTGAATTTTGAGGAGGAACATACATGTCATCAATCGAAGCGAATATCGGTCAGTCCTGCCATACATCTGAACGAACGAGTCATCATTCTGAGAAGACGAAGCAAAATCTTCAGTCCAGATTAAATCGAATTGAAGGTCAAGTACGCGGTATAAAAGGCATGATTGAAAAGGATGCATATTGCGATGAAGTCCTTAACCAAATTGCTTCCATTCAATCCGCTCTAAATTCAGTTGGCAAAATTCTTCTGGAAGGACATATGAAGTCATGTGTTATTGAACGAATTCAAGAAGGTGATCACGCAGTTATTGACGAGATCTTAACGACGATGAATAAACTTATGAAATAAAGGCTTCTGTACGAAGCTTTTTTTCTTGGGCGGAACAAGACATTTTGAGCCTAGAAAACCGGCAACCTTGCACAAAGGCAAGGGCTGTCGGTTTCGTGTTTGTAATTGATGTATGCGCTATACCGATAGGTTTTTGCTTGAATCATGTACGTGATCATCTAATCGCATCTTCCGCTTAAAGAGAAGATATAGGAATACAGCGCGGACAAAAAGGTCAACAGCAATTGACAACCAAACTCCGGCAATTCCCAACCCGTAGTGGATGGACAAGACATAAACCCCGACAACCCTGATTAGCCACATGCCTATTGCTGTACTGTACATTGGACTTTTGGTGTCGCCAGCTCCCTGCAGGGCACCCGCAACAACCAATCCTTCAGCTAGAAACGGTTGAGCGAAAGCGTCGATCCGGAGTGCAGTCGTTACCATTTGAATTACTTCAGCTTGATCAGTAAACCAAGATGCCGCAATGGGGGAGAGGAAGAAAAGCAGAACCCCTACAAATGACATGAATATGACAGCTATACCGGTTGTTAGAATTCCATAACGGTAAGCGTCCTTGCGCCGATTTGCCCCTAAATTTTGCCCTACCAATGTTGTTGCTGCAACAGCTAAACCATAACCAGGCATATAAGAAAATACCTCAATGTTGCCTGCAATCGTATGGGCCGCATAAACATCCGCTCCAATTCGGACAATCAGTCCAAAATAAAGTACCTGACCGAACCTCATGATTAACCTTTCAATCGCAGCAGGAAATGAAATTTGTAAAAGAGGTAATAAAAATTCTCTTGATCCACCATTCCGCCAGGAAATAGAGAGATTTGATTTTTGGATTTTATGATAAAGCGCTAATGTTCCGATAATTCTAGCGATGACAGTAGCCCAAGCAGCCCCGGCAATCCCAAATCCGTTTATTCCAATAAAACCGAAGATCAGCACATAGTCCAGGACGATATGGATGAGGTTGACCCAAATGCCCACTTTCATCGGAGTTTTTGTATCACCTGAGGCACGCAAAATACTTCCAAATATCGTCATTAATGAAATGAATATGGAGGGAACTGCCACGATCCGAAAATAGATAACCCCATCAGCTAATATACTTGCTTCTGCTCCCATCAATCTCAACAATGGCTCCGCAAAGAAAAAGGTAATCAGGCCAAAAAGAATGCCCAAGAGAGCAGAAAGCAAAGTCGATTGCCTTGCGATGGACTTTGCTTTTGCGAAATTTCCTGCGCCCACATTCTTGGCAATAAGAGCTGAAGTACCGACACCCATTGCTAAAAAAACGGCAAGATAAACGGCTAATATGGCATTTGTTACACCAACAGCAGCTACTTCGCCAAGACCGAGATTGGAAACAAATAAGGTATCTACAAAACCGACGATCGTTTGAAGCATGTTTTCAATCATGGCTGGCACTGCCAAGGCTAAAATAACTTTCATTTTCTCTTTATTGCTGGTATCACCTACCGATACTAAGTTTGACAAGGTTTTCACTCCCTTATCGGATGTAATTATCTAAAGCCTTATTTAAATCCTCCAGCACTTTCTCCTGATTGCCATGAAGCACTGCGTCAACTACACAACTCTCAAGGTGGTCTTTGAGGAGCAATTTCGCAGCTTTATCCAATGCTTTTTGTACTGCGGCAATTTGCAGTAAAACCTCTGAACAGTCACGTCCCCCTGCCGTCATTTCCTTAACGGACCGCAAATGACCTTCGATTCGTGCCAATCGATTTACAATTTGTTTTCGATGTTTGTGTTCATGGTCGTGATGTTCCATAGTATCCGAACTCCTCTTGATTCATTTGACACCATCCTAACCCCTCGGGGGGGGATAGTGTCAAGCCGAACAAAAGAGAGAAATAAATCATGAATACCGCGTATGGGTATAGTCAGATCTTCAAGAAACCTTGTTCATTGTTCTATAAAAGCACTTAAATCGATAGCAATTAGCTCACAGACTGTTACATGTAGCTTGTTAGAGAAAATATGTAATTCTTATTGATAAATATAGGTCAGTGGGGTATAGTATATAAAAGTTCAGAAAATTGTATCAATACTGAATTGTGAATATCCATATGTAGAGAGGGAGGAATTCAATTGGGCAAAAAAATGTTACTACTGGGTGTGTACGGCATGGAGGTTGTCGAATGTGGAGGAGCTCTTGCTATTAACGTGAAAAATGGGGGGGAATCATACGCTTCCATCATGCTGTCCAGTGAAAAGTCACGCCCCCAAATTACTCATGCGGCAGAAGTTCTGGGTGTGAATATGTATTTTCCTGGTTTTCAATACGGGTATGTAGATGTAAGTCCGGAGTCCAAGAAAAAACTAGTGCGGATCATTCGGGAGGTAAAACCTGATATCATAATCACGCAGGATCCCGAGCATTCTTTCCACGACTTGGATCCAGATCGCAGACAAGCAATGGTATTAATTCTGGAAAGCATCGCGTTGGCCAGCAGGGACTTTGCATTGGATGAAATGCCGGGACTTAATCCCCACCCCATTCCTACAATCTACTACATGACCCCGCACCATCCAAATTGTGTCGTTGACATTTCTCCTGTTTGGGAACAAAAAAATCGAGCTATGGATGTACTACATAGCCAAATGGAATTCAGCGGCCGGCATTTTGAAGAAGCTATCGAGCTAAAGGCAATTGAAGCAATCGTTCCAGGCTTCTCGACATTATCCAATGATTACGAGAAGGGCAGGGCGATGCACAAAGTCCTCGACCAAGCCATTCACGTTTATCATGGACTGGCGACACATGGGCATTTTGTCCTTGCGGAAGCATACAAACGAGAAGGTAATTTCCATCTGAAAGAGCTTATTGATTAACGGAAGGAGAGTACCCCATGAAGCCAAAACGGATTCCCATCTTGATTTTGCTGATTGTTCTACTCTGTACCGTTGCGGTACCCGCCTACAGTGCGGAACCTGTTAAAGAGCTGAAACTGGGGATCAGCAAGGACGAAAACTGGCTAAACCCTTACACGTATGTCACTGGCTCACCAGGGCTTGACCTTGTGAATCTGATTTACGATACGCTGTTTGTGCTTGATGAAAGCAACAAACCGCTTCCCTGGTTGGTAAAAGACTTTTCTGTTAGCGATGACGGAAAACAGTACAAGTTTATCTTGCATGACAATGTAAAATGGCAAGACGGGAAACCGTTGACCTCGGAGGATGTCAAATTTACTTACGAGTATCTGGTTACCCACAATAAATCCCGCTTTACCAAACCAGTAAAAGCAATCAAAAGTATTCAGACCCCCGATGCTGCAACGGTTATCATGGAGCTCAATCAACCTGAACCTGACTTTTTTATCCAACCTCTCGCAGATCTGCCCATTCTTCCAAAACATATTTGGGGCACTATTTCCAATCCCGATCAATCTACTGAACATCTAGGAAGCGGCCCATACCTTCTTGAAGAGTATAAACAAGGGCAGTATTACAAATTCAAATCGAATCCGGATTATTTTAAAGGCAAGCCTCCAATCGAGAACATGGTTTTACCCATTATTGAAGATCCAACTGCATTGTTTACCGCATTGAAAGCAGGACAGTTGGATGCCGTGAGTCGTTCGGTTTCGCCGGAACTGGCCAAGGAATTTGAGAACAACCAAAATATCAAATTAATGAGAGGACCAGGTTTTTCCACAACGATGCTTCAATTCAATTCGGAAAAGTTCCCGCTCACTGATGTCAAGGTGCGTGAAGCTATCAGTCTCGCAATTGAACCACAGTATCTGGTAGATACAGTCCTGTTAGGTTATGGAGCAACGGGAAGCCCCGGATTTATCCATCCAGATTCCCCATATTACAATAAGACCGTTATGCACAAGACAGATATTGAAAAGGCAAAATCAATACTTGAACAAGCGGGTTATAAGGACATCGACAACGACGGGATGAGAGAAGCACCCGACGGGAAAAAAGTGGAATTGGTGAACTTGGTTTATTCGAATAGTCCAACAAGGATACGAACCGCAGAAATCATTTCAGATTGGATGAAGAGTATCGGGCTGAATGTAAAAGTCCGGCCGATGGACTCCACTACCGTCGATTCTCTTGTATGGCCTGAATTTGATGTGACAAAAGGGCGAAATTATGACATGGCAATTTGGTCATGGTCATCAACCATGCAGTTGTTTCCGGCACGAATAACCGAACTGTTCCACTCCAATTTAGAAATCGGAAATACAAACATCGGGGCGTTCAAGAGCAAGGAATTCGATAAACTTGCTGACCAATTGAAGGTCACGCAAAAGCCGGAAGAACGAGGCCAACTTATTAACAAAATGCAAGAGCAAATTGCTGCAGAAAATCCAATCGTGCCACTTTATTATGAAGAGGTTACCAATGCCTTCAATTCTAGTAAGTATGGAGGGTGGGTATTCCAGGACGGAAAAGGAATAATCAACAAGTTGTCTTTCATTACCAGCGATACAACAAAAGCAGCAGCAGACCAACCGGCGTCAGCTAAGACAGATGTTACGAACAGCACTCAGTCCGAACCTTCAAAACCTATTGGTACAGGACAAGAACAGCCCAACGCCAATACTGGAAAAGGATCGAGTGCCTTAGTAACACTCCTCGTTATTCTGGTTGTGATTGCCGGAGGGGGTTACTGGCTAAGACGGACAAAAACTCAGAACAAAGGTAAGAATTTATAGAGTATTCCCCCACAATGACCCCGTTTGTTCATTGTGGGGGAATTGCTTACCGTGCTAAGACTCCGCAAAAAGAGGTGAACCCATGTCACGATTTTTGACCGGCAAGGTGACCCAATATGTATTTGTCATCTTCATCATGCTTACTTTGAACTTTCTTCTCCCGCGATTAATGCCAGGCAGTCCTCTTGCCTTTCTTGCTGGAGAAGATGTAGGTCTCATGTCGGCATCCGAAAAAGAAGCCATTTTAGAATCACACGGACTGAATAAATCACTCTGGGAGCAATATGCTCTTTATCTGAAAAATATTGTGACTGGCGACTTCGGCTATTCTTACCAACAAAAGATGCCAATTATTGAGATCGTACTGGACCGTTTGTCTTGGACGTTGCTATTGACGGGGTTGAATTTGATCATTTCAACTGTTTTGGGTGTATTGTTCGGTACCATTTCAGCATGGAAACGCGGCAGTAACAGGGATATCAGCCTGCTGACTGGTTTTATGTTTTTAAGTGCCATGCCTTCTTTCTGGTTGGGCATGATTCTAGTTTCCATTTTCGCATCACAATTAGGCCTTTTTCCAATCTACGGTGCAGAGACGGCCTGGAGCAATTTAAAAGGGTTGGACCGTGTTCTGGATGTTGGGCACCATCTCGTCTTGCCCTTAACTACACTAGTGTTAATTTCAGTGACGAACGTATTCATGACCATGCGGTATTCCATGCTGAACGTTCTTGGCGAAGATTATATCATGATGGCACGAGCGAAAGGTGTTAAGGAAAAAATGATCAAGTACAGGCATGCAATGCGAAATGCATTACTTCCGGTAGCTACTGTCTTTATGTTGAGTCTTGGTTTTATGTTTGGGGGAGCAACGGTGATAGAAACCGTATTTGCCTATCCGGGTATTGGCAGGCTCATGTTTGAGGCTGTGCTAAGCAGGGATTATCCTGTCATTCAAGCCTCGTTTCTTATCATTACGCTAAGCGTGGTAATTGCCAACTTCCTGGCAGACGTACTTTACCCCATACTCGATCCAAAGGTGGGAAGAAACAATGGATAAGGGAAGATGGCAACAATATTGGCATGTATTTCAATCCAGTCGGCTTGGGTCAATCGGAGCAGGCATTATTCTATTGTATCTGGTCGTTGCCATTGCGGCACCGCTTGTCGCCCCATTCGATGCGGAGGAACGTGTGGCACAACCGTTTCTTCAACCGGGAGGGGACTACCTGTTAGGGACGAATGACGTCGGACAAGACATCTTCAGTGAAATGGTTTTCGGTACACGAGTGTCGCTACTGATCGGTATTCTTGCCGCTTTCCTCTCCATTTTAGTTGGATGTCTTGTCGGTATTGTCGCTGGGTATTTTGGCGGCAAAACTGATTCCATCCTGATGAGATTGGTCGACCTTGTCCTGGTTGTTCCCTTTTTGCCTCTCATGATCCTGCTCGCTGCCTTTATCGGCCCGAGTTTTTGGAATCTTATCCTTGTGATCAGCATATTAAGTTGGGCATCTCCGGCCCGAGTCATTCGTTCGCAAGTTCTTACCGTTAAAACAAAAGGCTTTGTGGAGGCAGCGCGCTCAATCGGGAGCAGCGTTCCAACAATAATGGGCCGGCATATTTTGCCCGGGGTTGTCCCCATTGCGTTATCCCAATTCGTTATGGCAGCGAGCCATGCGATATTAATTGAGGCTTCTCTAAGTTTTCTAGGATTAGGAGACCCATTAAACAAGAGTTGGGGAACCATTCTGTATTATGCCCAAGCAAGAAACGCATTCTTGACTGATGCATGGGTTTGGTGGGTCCTGCCGCCTGGTGTCATGATCACAGCACTCGTTATAGGTTTCGCCTTTACAGGGTATTCGCTAGAAGAAATCTTTAACCCGCGTTTGAGAAAGGGGTGACAGAACGTGGATAAAGTCCTTGTTGTTGAAAACCTGCACACACATTTTTTTACGGAAAACGGAGTGGTGGAAGCGGTTGAGGATGTGAGCTTTCATCTGGAGAAAGGTGAAATGCTTGGGTTGATCGGCGAATCTGGCTGTGGAAAAACGACGGTTATTCAATCGATCCTTCGCCTGCTGGAATACCCTGGAAAAGTCATGAAGGGAAAGGCAGTAATGAATGGAATTGATTTATTGCATGCTCCTATGGATCAGATTGAGAAGCTTCGTTGGAAAACAATATCGGTCATTCCCCAAAGCGCTATGAACGCGTTAAACCCCGTAATGACTGTCGGAGATCAGATTGTGGAAGCTATTTTGTTACATGAAGAAGTTACGAAGGACGAAGCGATCAAACGGACAGAATATCTATTGGAAATTGTTGGCATCCCCAAGCAACGAAGAAAATCTTATCCTCATGAATTTAGCGGAGGAATGAAACAACGCGTGGCAATTGCGATGGCTCTCGCCTGTCAACCTCAGATCGTTATCTCAGACGAGTCTACAACCGGACTTGATGTTTTAACACAGGCACAAGTCATTGCAGTCATTAAAGATTTACAGAAAAAAATGGACCTTTCGATTATCCTTATTTCTCATGATTTGCCGATGGTAACGGCCATTTGCGAACGGGTTGCCATTATGTATGCAGGAAAGCTTGTAGAATGGGCCACCACTCAACAATTGTTGAATAATCCCCAGCATCCGTATTCGCAAGGTTTACTTGCGGCTACACCAGATATTAACAATCTGGACAAAGTGTGCAAGTCAATTCCAGGTACAGTACCTATGCTGATCGACCCTCCAAAGGGATGCAGGTTTCAAACAAGATGCCCTTCTGTGATGGACAAATGCAAACAACAAGTACCCGTCATGAGGAAAGTGCAAGAGGGTCACTACGTATCCTGTTTTTTAGGGGGATAGCTACATGACAAATTCGAAAAAGACACATTCTCAAGAAGCTTTGATTACGGTAAAGAGTCTCGTTAAACGTTTTGAAAAGAAACAGGGAACGATCTTCCGAAGAACAAAATCAACCGTGCATGCTGTAAATAATGTAAACTTCTCTATAAAAAAAGGCGAGATTCTAGGAATTATTGGCGAAAGCGGCTGCGGAAAAACAACGACTGCTCGAATGGTCATGCGCTTGACAAAAGAAACCTCAGGGCAAATTCTATTTGACGGACAAGATTTATGTCAGATGGGGGAACGGGAATTACGCAGAGCTCGGCAGGAAATGCAAATGATTTTTCAAGACCCCTATGACTCATTAAACCCGGGGATGCCGATCCTTGAAATTCTGATGGAACCGCTCAATGCTCATAAAATGGAAGTACCTTTTGAAGAAAAAAGGAAGCTAGTTATCGAAATCTTGGAGCACATAGACATGAAACCAGCAGAAACATTCTTGTATCGGTATCCCCATCAATTGAGTGGAGGCCAGCGCCAGCGAATTGCGATTGCTCGTGCCTTGATTTTAAAGCCCAAATTTGTTGCCGCTGACGAGCCAACTTCGATGTTGGACGTTTCTGTAAGAATGGGGATCTTGCAACTATTAAAGTCTCTAAAAGAGGAAATGGGCTTAACCATGCTGTTTATCACCCATGACCTTTCTACGGCTGCTTTTATGTGTGACCGTATTGCTGTCATGTACCGTGGCAATATTGTAGAGATTGGGCCGATCAAAGAGATCATATCCAATCCCACCCATCCTTATACGAAGGCACTGGTCGCGGTTGTCTCTGATCTCCATCATTTTTTAGGGCATCGACACGAAATGATATTGGATGGCGAGGTACAAAACGAAGTAGTCCAAGGGGGATGCCCCTTTCTTGCACGTTGTCCACAACAAATGGATACTTGCCAAAATAGCATCCCTAAGCTAGAGCAGTTGTCGAATGATCACTATGTATCTTGTTTTCATCTTCACCCTGAAAGTTTGATAAGTGCTAACAAACAAGCGAACTAGAATCATGCAGAAAGAGAGCCCTTTGACCTTGTGTCGGAGGGTTTTATTCTTGTCCTGTTTTGCTCTCTAGCGACATATTCTTTAAAGAGGGAATATACTCGGGGGTGGTATCGTGAGCTTGACTTATCAAGTCCTGATTTATGTTGGATTATCTTTTGGTTGGTTCTCGTTCTTTGCTTGGAAGAAGAAAAAACGTATGGACCACATGCATACGATGATTATCGGTATGTCGATGGGTATGATGATAGGTTTGATAGCCGGTCTATTATTTGGCGCTGAATACAAAGGTGATCTGTTTCTCTCAACCATTTGGGGAATGCTCATTGGGGGTATCTCCGGGATGATTATAGGGATTCCATTATCCCTTCTGACTACAGTAGAGGGGACTCTCTCTGGAATTATGGCCGGTATGATGGGAGCTATGCTGGGAGAAATGATTCCAATTGAAAAAATGGAACCGCTTTTGTTCTTATTTGTCATGCTCCATACGGGATGTATACTGCTGCTGTCAAACTTGATTGAGACCGACGAGAGAGAACCAGCAAAAAGAAAAGGGTTATTTACATTGCATAATCCAATTACTCCTCCTGTTCTGCTAATTGGGGTATTCATATGGTTTCAATCGTTGCCGTTCCCCATTCTATCTGCAGAAAGTGATCAAATGCATAATCAAAATCATATGAGTCAACCTGCCGTACAAGAAATAAATCTCATCGCATCCGATTTCTCCTATAAGCCTAAGCAGATCGTAATGAAAAAGGGTGTTCCAATGAAAGTCACGTTTCTAAACAATGGGAGCGTTGAACATGACTTTGAGGTCGTCTCTACTGGAAATAATTTTGTTATTAGTTCTGAATCCAATAACAATCATCAACATGGAAATAAGGGTAAAGAAAAGCCGCATTTGCATGCAAAACCGGGAGAATCGGCTACAAGTGTTTGGCAAGCAACGAAAGAGGGTTCCTATGAATTTTATTGTACAATTCCCGGTCATAAAGAAAACGGAATGGTTGGAAGCCTGATAGTAATATGATAGAACAAATAACAATCCTTTTACCTTATGATAAAATTACAGATATCCATTTCGAAGTTCGTTAGAAACCCTCGGTACAATATATCAAAGGGGAACAAGTGCAGTTGAATGCTATTTAAGCGTTACCATTTAAGATAAACGAAACTCGGAGTTGAGAAACAATGGGAAAATGGTTCGCAACGTTATATGACATTTTCATGGCGCCTTTTGAACAAATCGGTGTTGAGGAAATTCGAAAACAACTAATTGGCAAGGCGACTGGATCAGTGTTAGAGATAGGCACAGGAACCGGATTAAATTTCCCTTATTATCAACATGCGAAAAAAGTGGATGCCTTGGAGCCCAATCCAAACATGAGAAACAAGTCTTATAAAAGGGCAAAAAGTGCCAAATATCCCATAACTGTGCTTGAAGGAAGCGCAGAAATACTTTCATTTCCAGACAACACCTTTGATTCTATCGTGGGGACTTTGGTTTTCTGTACAATTCCAAATCCAGAACTCGCTCTAAAAGAAATGAGAAGGGTCTGTAAGCCTGATGGACAAATCCTACTATTTGAGCATGTTCGATCACACCATGCCGTTTTAGGTCGCGTACAAGATAGGTTAACACCTCTTTGGAAGCGACTTTGCGATGGTTGCCATCTGAATCGGGATACTCTTGGGTTAGTAAAACGGGAAGGATGGAAAGTGACTAGAACGCAAAGATATTTTAAAAATATTTTTGTAGTAATTGAAGCGGTAAACAAGAAATAATTATTCGATCTACTTCAGTTCTAACCTATAGAAGGACGATGGGTATACAAAAGAGGGAAGGGGAAAGGTAGTAGAAATCCTTTCCTCTTCTTTGGTTTTGAAGTTGGCATGGTGTGCTGTTCCGCACACTCTCTACATACTTTCTCGAATAGGTCTGCTTGTTCTTCGTTATAGTAGTGGGATGCTCTGTTCGAAGCGGAAGACATTTTCTGGATCGTAGTTTTTTTTGACTTTTTTCAACTTGGCAATGTTCTCACCAAAATACGCGGTCGGCCAATCAGGAATCAGCAGATCGGAATAGTTGCGGTATGCACCTCGGGTAAAGGGAAGCATGGATGTACGAAATTGTTCGACCCATCGGATGTTGGTTGACTCTTCCCTATCGTTCTCCCAATAAGATAGGTATTGTATCATAAACAAGGCTTTGCGATGGACAAAGGCAGTCGCATCGGGGGTGAGCCGGCCAATCGCACCCCCATAGGCGTCGAACATAACGGAATTGCTGGCACCGGGCGCAATAGATAAATGGTGGGTCAATATGGAAAGAGCTTCGTTTGAGAGAGATTCGTATACGAAAGCAGAAGTATTTTTAAACTTAGCATGGAGGATCTCGGCTCCGGCCAAGCTTCGTGCTGCTGTGATCCAGGAAGCGGAACGGATCGAGATCGTCTTGGGCGGTACAGCCTCCTGCAAAGGCCGTAAAAGGTGACGAAGGTCTCGTTCCAAGCCGACAAAGATACCACGGGATAAGATATCGCCTTGGTTTTGTGCATGGAGCAGTAGCATAGAGGTTAAGCGGACATCGGTATACGGAGCCCATTCTTGCCAAAAACGCACCACTTTTTGAAGATCAGTAAAGTCCCACGTCATTGAGTAGAGTGCGACATCACCGATCGGGTGCACACGGAAGGTAAAGGCTGTGATCACACCGAAACTTCCGTCTCCGGCGCCACGGCAAGCCCAAAGCAGATCGCTGTGATTCTGTTCATTGACCTGAATAATCCTACCCCACGGGTTTATCACCTCGACTGCAAGTAAATTATCACAGGTCATGCCAAGAAGTCGGGATAGATAGCCATACCCTCCTCCAAGAGTCAACCCGGACACGCCTGTTGTCGCGCAGGTCCCGCTTGGAATGGTGAGTCCTTGTTTCCACAAGGCTTCATATAAAGGCAGTATCCGAAACCCCGCACCGACTCGTGCAGTGCCGCCAACCTTGTCAATTATTAGATGCTGTAACTCACTGACATCGATGACAAGGCCACCGTCAACAAGAGAAAACGCTTCATAACTGTGCCCGCCGCCACGCACACGGAAAGGCATCTTTTTTTTCCGTGCCCATATAACCGCGTTGGCAACATCGTGCTCATTCATGCAATAGACAATTACTTTTGGAAATTTGGAAATACGGGTGTTAAAATCGCGTCTTGCTTCCTCATACCCGGTTTCTCCCTCCACGATCACACGCCCGGTCAATCCCTCTGTCCATGGCACGGGAACACCCTCCTTAAACGTCAACTAGTGCTGATACGAAACCATAGATTGGATAAGTTGTTAAATTAAAATATTCAATTACTAATCAAAATAGAGCCATTGTAGGGGCGCCAGTCCTTTTTTGCTAGCAGGTAAGCGTTGGAAATCGGAGAATCACTACTTTCTCTCCCTGTTCGTTAGACCTAATTTCAAATCGTTACAAAAATGCAATCATCATGCAGATGCACGATACCAGTACCAAAATAGCGACTGCACAAGCTCTAACGGAAGTGATTCAGTACCTGAAGGGTAAAGGCTATCGTTTTGATGTGATCAGACCTGACCAGCCTACAGTCTCTAGAGTGAAATAAGCGTCTAGATAAAAACCCGCTGACGTCGAACATAGCCGTTGAGCGGGTTTTGTCCATAGACTTAGCATATATTCATTAACAGTTTCAATATTGAATAGTGTTCGTTCCAGTATAGGTTTTAAAGGGTCAGCAAGGCATGTTCTCATTCGAAGTTTATGGATGGCACTTTGATTCCGGAGACAGCGTTTGGACATGATGATAAAAATATTTGTTGACATTATAGGGTAGGGGACTATACTATTTAAACATCGAACGCCGGAAAATTTTGGATGTTAATGGATTCGTTTTAAGACGGCCGTCACGAGCGCCATTTACTATTCAGGGATCAACCGGACGATTCGTGAGTAAAGGAGGGTATTTTCATGGGGAATCACGCACAGGCCGCTATTCAACCGGATCCAAGACGTTGGAAAGCACTAGCCTTGTTATGTTTGGCCAACTTTATGGTTATTATGGACACATCGATTATCGGTGTTGCATTACCGGCGATAAAAGAAGCACTTGGTTACACGCAGGCAAATTTACAGTGGGTATTTAATGCTTATGTCATTTTCTTTGGCGGGTTGCTCTTATTGGGCGGTCGGTTATCCGACCTCTTTGGGCAACGGCGTATGTTCATGTGGGGATTTTCGATCCTTACTTTAGCATCTTTATTAGCAGGTGTTGCTTGGAACGAAGAGTCGCTTAACGCCGGCCGGGCGTTGCAAGGTATCGGTTCTGCATTCATCGCTCCAGCAGCCTTAACGATCGTCATGATGCTGTTTGGTAACAATCCGAAAGAGCTCGGAAAAGCATTCGGTTTTTGGGGAGCATCAGCTGCTGCGGGAGGAACTGCCGGGGTATTTCTGGGAGGTGTCATCACCGAGTGGCTAAGCTGGCAGTGGACATTTCTCATTAATATTCCGGTTGGACTTCTTGTCCTTTTCGCTTCGCCAGCCCTCCTTTCGAAAGGAATGAGCAGAAAGGGGAGTGTTGATCTTCTGGGAGCGCTATCCGTCACTGCGGCCCTTGTCCTTGCCGTTTATGGGATTGTGACTGCTGAACATAACGGTTGGAGTTCAAACACGACGATCTGGACTCTCATCTCTGCAGCTGTTTTATTCGTTCTGTTCCTTATTGTTCAGGCGCTCAAAAAAGAACCGTTAGTCCCGTTGCGAATTTTCTCCGCACCGAATCTGACAGCAGGCAATATTGCGTTGATCATGCTCTCGGCCGCATGGATCCCGCTTTGGTTCTTTTTGAATCTATACTTGCAGCAAGTCTTGCAATTCAATGCTTTTGCAGGCGGACTTGGACTGCTCCCAATGACAATCCTGATTATGGTTTTCATGGTGCTCATCACCGGGAAAATGATCGGAAAATTTGGAGTAAAGGTAAACTTGGTTATAGGTTTGATGGCCCTTGGGGGATCTTTGCTCCTCTTCGCTGAAAACACTCCAGTAGATGGAAACTTCGTAGCAAATATCTTACCCGCTTCTTTACTAGGGGCTCTAGGCATGTCACTTGCTTATATCCCGGCAACCATGTCCGCTATGTCAGGTGCGAAACCGGAGGAAGCGGGACTTGCTTCCGGTATTGCGAATACGAGTTATCAGATCGGTTCGGCTATTGGACTCGCAGCTATGGTTGCGATTGCTGCGGCCACTACGGGATCACTTACAGGTACGGAACAAACTGCCGCGCTTAATGAAGGATTTCATCAAGCCTTCTTTTGGTCCGGAATAGTAGCGTTCGTAGGGGCACTCCTGGCCCTCGTTTTTATCCAATCACCTAAAAAAAGTGACAAGAACGGCCCAACTGCTTTGTAAAGAATTGCCCTCCAGCCAAATGTGTTTTGGCTGGAGCCTTCTTCACATCGTTGTACAAAATAGGGTATGTGAGTATTGTTTAATCAAAGGAGAAAGGAGATGATTGGAATGAGTATGGAAAGGGAACAATTGGATTTACCTTCATATAAAGATTCATCTTGCTGCTCTCCCAGTGAAGAAGGTCGCAAGAGCCATCATTCGGATCAAGTAAAAAACAGTTTAGTCAGCCGATTGAATCGGATTGAAGGTCAGGTTCGCGGTATTAAAGGCATGATTGAGAAGGATGTATATTGTGACGATGTTCTAAATCAAATCGCTTCGGTTCAATCGACTCTGAATGGAGTCGGAAAACTTCTTCTTGAACATCACTTGAAAAGTTGCGTCATTGAGCGGATCCAGGAAGGCGATACGGAAGTGTTGACGGAGCTTATCATTACAATGAACAAACTGATGAAATAAAGTCCACAACAGGCAGCGTACGCGCTGCCAATTTTCCAGAGAATAATATAGGATACATGGGTATAGTATAAATGTTGTTGACATTAAATACAGTAGAGGGGTATACTACAATCGAGAGGTTGATGGAAATGAATCCCAGTGAACCAACTCACAAGCGAAGCAGTCAATTGAATGTGAAAGAAAAAACGGCAATCCTAATCAGACTGAATCGCATCGAAGGACAAATTCGTGGTGTACAAAGACAGGTGGAACGAAATGAATATTGTGATCACGTGTTGAATCAAATGTCTGCCATCCACTCCGCGCTTAACGCAGTAGGCAAACTGCTTCTAGAAAATCACTTGAAAACACAAGTAAAGAGCCGCGTTCAACAAAACGATGAAGCAATTACTGATGAAATGCTCCGAACACTAACCATTTTGATGAAATAAGGAGAGAGTTTACGATGAAAAAACTTACATTGCAAGTCGAAGGCATGAGCTGCCAGCATTGTGTCGTTTCCATTGAAGGTGCACTTAAAGAAATCGGGGCAGAAGGAAAAGTTGATCTCACGAGCAACACCGTAGATGTAACGTATGACGAGGAAAAAATCTCGATCGATGCAGTCAAAGAGGCTATTGAAGAGCGAGGCTACGATGTCGTGTAAGCATTTGTAAAAATAGATAAGGAGGCGAATGGGGATGGAAGCAACCGCAACAAAAGGAAGCAAGCAGGTCAACTTGCAAATAACAGGGATGACTTGTGCCGCATGTGCGATTCGAATCGAAAAGGGCTTGAACAAACTGGATGGGGTGTCAGCGGCAAATGTGAACTTCGCCATGGAAAAAGCGAGCGTCGTTTACGATCCCGCGAAAGTCAGCGTGACCAGCCTTGAAGAAAACATTAATAAATTGGGTTACGGAACGGCGAAGGAAGTCGTCGATTTTCAACTGGAAGGGATGACATGTGCAGCATGTGCAAACCGGATTGAAAAGGGCTTGAATAAGCTACCCGGCGTCACGAATGCAACGGTAAACTTTGCCATGGAAACGGCGCATGTAGAGTACTCCCCGAGCGAGGTTTCCGTTAGTGATATGCAAAAAAAAGTGCAGCAACTTGGCTATAAAGCCATTTTAAAAACAGATAACGCAGAAGCTGTTGATCACCGAGAGAAAGAGGTACAGAATCAAAAAAGGAAATTGCTCCTTTCCGCAATTCTCTCGTTTCCGCTTTTGTGGAGCATGGTCGGCCATTTTTCGTTCACTTCATGGATCTACATGCCAGAAATTTTCATGAATCCATGGGTGCAACTACTGTTAGCCACACCCGTTCAGTTTTATGTCGGCAAACAGTTTTATGTGGGAGCTTATAAAGCGCTTCGCAACGGAAGTGCAAACATGGATGTTTTGGTTTCGCTTGGGACTTCAGCGGCTTACTTCTACAGCCTGTATCTGACGATCGTGTGGTTTATAGACGGTGGCGCAGTTCATCATGGCCCATCCCTCTATTACGAGACGAGTGCTGTTCTCATAACACTGGTGATCATGGGCAAGTTGTTCGAGTCCCTCGCAAAAGGAAGGTCGTCAGAAGCAATTAAATCTTTGATGGGGCTTCAAGCGAAGACTGCTTTGGTCATGCGCAATGGGCAAGAATTGTCCATTCCGGTTGACGAAGTGATTGCCGGGGATATCGTCCTAGTCCGTCCTGGAGATAAGGTACCGGTAGATGGAGAAGTCATGGAAGGCACTTCGTCCGTAGATGAATCCATGATCACCGGTGAAAGCATTCCTGTAGAAAAGAGATCCGGCGATTCAGTCATCGGTGCCACCATCAATAAAAACGGCATGCTCAAAATCAAAGCAACTAAAGTCGGTAAAGAAACAGCACTAGCACAGATCATCAAAGTCGTGGAAGAAGCACAAGGTTCAAAAGCACCAATTCAACGGGTTGCAGATGTCATTTCCGGAATCTTTGTTCCGATTGTAGTCGGCATCGCGGTTGTCGCTTTCCTGGTATGGTACTTCTTCGTGACACCAGGCGATTTTGCGGAGGCATTGGAAAAAGCCATCGCGATCCTGGTCATTGCTTGCCCTTGCGCACTGGGATTGGCAACCCCGACCTCCATCATGGCGGGTTCCGGACGCGCGGCCGAGCTCGGAATCCTCTTCAAAGGAGGAGAGCATTTGGAGCAAACACATAAGATTGATGCCATTATTTTAGACAAAACAGGGACGGTCACCAAAGGGAAACCAGAATTGACGGATGTTCTTGCTGCGGGCAACGTAGAGGACTTTTTGAAGCTGGTAGGAGCAGCCGAGAAAAATTCGGAGCATCCACTTGCGGAAGCGATTGTGGCGGGGATTCAGGAGAAAGGTATCTCGATGCCTGGAACAGAAGCGTTTGAAGCGATCCCAGGCTTCGGAATCAAGGCAGTGGTTGAAGGGAAAGAGCTACTGGTCGGCACCCGTCGTTTGATGGAGAAATTTGGGGTGGATGCCAAGCAAGCGTACGAAACGATGTCCCGCCTGGAGGAAGATGGAAAAACGGCCATGCTTGTCGCAATTGATAATCGGTACGCTGGAATGGTAGCTGTAGCGGATACGATTAAAGAAACATCCAAAGCCGCTGTCAATCGATTGAAAGAAATGGGAATCCAGGTCATCATGATCACCGGGGACAACAAACGGACGGCAAATGCGATCGCTGCCCAAGTCGGAATCGACCATGTACTCGCAGAGGTCCTTCCAGAAGGCAAAGCGGAAGAAGTAAAGAAACTGCAAGCGCAAGGAAAGAAAGTAGCGATGGTAGGGGATGGCATAAATGATGCGCCAGCCCTGGCAACGGCAGATATCGGGATGGCGATCGGCACGGGGACGGACGTGGCAATGGAAGCGGCAGATGTGACGCTTATGCGTGGGGACCTTTCGAGCATTCCAGATGCGATCTTTATGAGCCGGAAAACCATGAGCAACATCAAACAGAATTTGTTCTGGGCACTCGGATACAATACGCTCGGTATTCCAATTGCAGCCATTGGATTATTGGCACCGTGGGTAGCAGGAGCGGCGATGGCTTTGAGTTCAGTATCCGTGGTTCTCAATGCACTTCGGCTGCAGCGTGTCAGAGTGCCGCATAAATAAATAGGAAGACTAAGCCACGAGAGGAGTATGATCATGGGAGAAAAAACGAGATTGCCGTCACCCCCGCGATCCAAGTTGGAGGGAGTCTATTTACTCCAGATCAGCTAGCCAAGATCGCTGCAGTGGTTGGGTCGGACTCCAAAATCGAAATGACGACATTCAAACCAGCTATAGATAATTATTCTGATCTTCATCTAATGTGGAATCCAAAGAAACAGGGACTGATAGGTTGCTATGACGTAGAGCATCAGGATTATGCGGATTTGTGTAGTTTTTCAGAGTTTATAGCGCAGCCTGAAATGTATCTTCTTAAGTTTCTTGAGGGGGAACTGTAATAAATTTCATATTAGATTGTTTACTAAACCAGCGAGAAGATCCGAGTATTTGGTTTAGGAAATGATGAAAAATATCCTAACACCCTTCACCTACTGCTTCGGGCGTTGGTGCATTGATAGGGAATAGTGTAATTGGGTTTGTCGCCAACAACTATGGCATCGAGACGGGCTTTTCCCTCCTTGTTGGCTATCTGGCATGCGTGATCCTCTGTATGTTCGCCGTGCTCCAATTGAACAAGAGACAACAAACGGCGGGTAAACCGTCCTAAAACGCCTTTCATCTCGGCGTTTTTTTGTTTGTGTTTAGTGTGATAACATATAGAAATATTGCTACGTTTCAGTACATTCAAATATCGATGACGTATTTGGGAGAGGGAGAAAGAAATGTCCACGATCGAGCAGATTTCCGAACATATCTGGATCATGCATGCATGTCACGACACAGATCGTCCCATCCTGGCAGCAATCAGCGGGGCAAAAAGAACCCTTTTGATCGATGCAGGAAATTCGCCGACACATGCTGCACTGTTTCGCCAGGAGCTGCAAAGGCATGGCGTTCGTCAACCAGAGATCCTGGTATTGACGCATTGGCACTGGGATCATACATTCGCAATGTCAGAATGGAATCTTCCATCCATTGCGCAAGCAGAAACCGCACATGCATTACGCAAACTGATTAGTCAAGATTGGTCGGATGCAGCTATGGAACAGCTTTTCGAGCAGCAGATCATCAATGAAAGTACGATGGCCAACATCAAAAAAGAGTACGGCGGGAACCGAAACATGATCCGGATCGTTGAACCAGATATCCTGTTTCAGGAGTCAATCACAATAGATCTCGGCGGAGTGACCTGCGAGGTGAACCATGTCGGAGGAGACCATGCCATAGATTCGTGTTATGTGTACGTAAAAGAAGATCAAACGCTGTTCTTGGGTGATGCGTTGGGTCCCTCCGTCTATGGGGGTCCGCGAAGTTATACAGCTTCCAGTTTTCTTCGTTTATTGAGGCAAGCGTATGCGTACAATGCCCAGCTGTTTGTGGAATCCCACGGACGTCCGATGGATCGTGCAGGCTTCCAAAAGGAGCTGGGAGATTGGGAACAGCTTGCTCAATTCACAGAGAAATACGGCCAGGACAGAGACCGGATTGCAAAGGAGATGTCTACCTATCTTCAGGTCCCAGAGCTCCCTCATGAATTCTCTAAAGCCCTCGAGTGGTTCATGGTCGGTGCTGCAAAGGAATGACCTTTCACCATTTCAATCACTTGAAGCTGCCCTGCAAGTGGAGGACTCATAATTCCAGTTCTTTCCGAGCAAGATAATCACATCTTTGGATATATTGTTTCGGTCTTGAAGGGGAGAGAAGGATGGGAAGTCATTGGATGACGTTTTTGCTTGGATCCTTTGCCGGCGCTATGATTGCAATCGTCTTTTCAGGTATTCTGGCGCTAGTGTTCTCGAGGCCGTTGGTGAAATGGATCATCGGTCGATTCACTAAAAGGCTCATGAATGACCGCTATCCGGAAAATATTTGGGAGATCGTATCTGCCCTGACACGTATTTCTCCACAAACGGTCATTGAAAATAGCTTGCGTGCCTCAGAAGCGGGAGTCATTGAAAGGCCGTTTCGCAGCCCGCGCAAATTCCTTCATTTTGAAGGATTAGTCTTTTCCCCTGCCCAACTGGCAACACTGGCTGCTCCTGAAGAGTCCGAGGTCGATATGCGCGTGACCATTGGACCACGGGCAAAAAAACCGTTGAAGATCGAGATACCGATTATGGCAGCAGGAATGGGATACGGAATAGGTGTGTCTGAAAAGACAAAGATCGCGATAGCGAAAGGGACGGCAGGCGTTGGAACGTTGACGAACACGGGTGAAGGGGGATTTTTACCCGAGGAAAGGCAACACGCGAAATATTTAATGATCCAATACCACTCCGGCTCCTGGTCAAAAGAGCCCCAAATTCTTAGGCAAGCGGACGCCATCGAGATTCGTTTCGGGCAAGGAGCTACAGCAGGTGCAGCCACCTTTACGCCTATGGATTATCTCGAGGGCAGAGCTGCCGCCGTCATGCAGGTGCAAAACCAAGAGTTTGCCGTGGTCCCGTCGCGGCATGAGGAAATCCAGAAGCCGCAGGACCTTCGCAAATTGGTCGAGAAGCTTCGAGTCCTCACAGATGGTGTCCCCATTGGTGTAAAGATCTGTGCGAATGCCAAAATGGAGGCTGATTTGGAAGTGGCCATTTGGGCCGGTGTCGATTTTATCAGTATCGATGGAGGGCAAGGAGGATCCAAGGGCAGTCCTCCCATTTTGGAAGACGATTTTGGGCTGCCGACCATCCATGCCCTGTCACGAGCAGCACGCTACCTGAAAAAGCGAAAGGTGAAAGACAAGATCACCCTGCTCAGCGGCGGCGGCTATTCCACACCATCGGATTGTCTGAAAGCACTGGCATTGGGCGCAGATGGCATTTATATGGGGACGTCGCTTCTGTGGGCCATGACACATGATCAAGTAACGAAAGCGATCCCTTGGGAACCACCCACGCAGCTCCTCTTTTATCCCGGCAGTTTGACCGAGGAATTTCATGAACAGGAAGCTGCACAGTATTTAGAAAATTTTTTAACATCGTTTGTGGAAGAAATGAAGGTTGCGATCCTTGCCCTGGGAAAAACTTCACTTCACCAAGTGGGGATGGAGGATCTAGTCGCCCTTGATGAATGGACAAGCAAAATCACCAACGTTCCGCTTGTTTCGGAGCCTTATCTGCCATCAAAGGAGTGGATGGAGTCGCTTTATGCATCCAGCGATGTCGACTGAAAAGCATAACGTTTGATCAATCAGTAAAACAAGACCCGCAAGATGGACACGTAGCATCGTGCCTTTTGCGGGTCTGTGTTATAGCGTTTTCATGTACCAGGCATCGCAAGCATAGTGCTCGGTTGCGTTCAATGGATGTTCTAATTGCACGAATCCGTGCTTTTTGTAGAATTTATTCGCTGCGACCATATTACTGAGCGTCTCGAGGTAGCATTTCTCATAATGATTTGCGGCAAAATCCAGGGCAACTGTCAGTAGATCGTTGGCAACTCCAGTGCCCCGCGTTTCTTTTAAGGCGTACATCTTTTGCAATTCACAGATAGCTGGCCAGCCATGGATCGGCCCAATACCGCATCCAGCTACAATTTTATCGTTGTCTTCAACCACCCAATATTTAGAACCCTCAGATTGATACAAATGATAGAAATGTCCCAAGTTCGGATCAGACCAGGCCGTTCCTGGCTTATTCGCCCCGAATTCTATCAAACAAGTTCGAATAACGGCCTCCACTTGTTTGTTATCTTTTTCCTCGATTTCTCTGATGATCATGCGACAACCTCCTCTGCCTTGAATCCTGCTAGCGTTTCGGTTAAGAAGGTTACCATTTTCACCAAGCGTAGTCAAGATTTAGTCCAATTCTATTGTTCTTCATCGACTGGATTCCGTAATAAAGCTCCGTACAAGGATCTAACAGCTTTGCCAATATGGATAATGTTGGTGTAGGATAGGAAAGGAAAAGGGAACATTTGTTCGATTCTGGACAAATCAATCTGCCAACTTGGATGAAGAAGGAAAAGGGTGAGAATCATGACATCAACCATAAACATACCCAGACTGGGAGTCGGTGCAGTGATCCTAAACAGTCGTAATGAGATTTTGCTGGTACTACGAAACAGAAATCCAGAGAAAGGTACGTGGAGCATTCCTGGTGGAAAAGTGGATCCGTACGAGCAGCTGGAAGTTCATTAATTGCTAAACTAAAAGTATCTCGTAGCATGACGATTCGCTGTGACTTGGTTTTTGTCTTTGTTAGAAATACTGAATCATCCGTATAGTTAACTTCACTAACCTTTAAATTTAACATCTCGGAAATTCTCATGCCCGTTGAAAGTAAGAGCGAGAAGAGAAGTACATACCTTTTTAATTCTTTGCTGTGCTTGATCAGGCTTTGAAGTAATAGAAGGATTTCACGCCTACTAAGGATTCGTTGAGGCCTTTTCTGAGTGCGCTACGCTTTTGGATCGAAAGTCATTTCTTTAATCAGATCAGGAAAATCGTACCTTCTGTGAAGATATTTTGTAAAGCTGCTGATTGCGTTTTTTGATTCTCGAAGCCAGCTGTATCCTATATCTATGTGATCAGTAAGGTACTTATCTAGCAAATAAGCATCAATAGGTTTGTAACAGACAAATGCCCCTGACCGACTATGGATTCGATACATTCTCTCATAATGGAGATCTTCCACCTTAGTGTTAGTTAGATTGGAAAGGTACCGGGTAAATTCGTCTAGAAACTTGCGGTAGCTCTGTTTAGTTGAATCTCCAGAAGTCAAACTCCTATTTGGCTTAGCAGGTCAACCACTTGGAGCCAAAGCTCTTAATCGTCTTACGAACAGCATCTCCTTCGATTTAGGTTGGACAAATGATCAACGGGTGACTCCTCATGGTTATAGAGCCACTATTAGTACGATGCTAAGTGAGCGGGGAGTAGGTCTGACAGCCATTAAATTTCTGTTAGGGCACTCAGATCAAGATAATTTACAATTCTATATACGACGTTATGGACGTCATATCCGGTTGCTCCACAGGGAATTGACAAGAATTGAGGAGGAGTTGTCCCAAGAATCTCTCGATATTCCAGGTGCGCAAGAATCACATTCATCAGGGGAACCAGAGGAGAAAAAAACAGATGGGAAGAGCCTTCTGCTTCCAAAGGAAATATTGTTGAAGTTACTCGAAGCAGATCTAGAACTTGCTGTTATTATGATTCAAAGAGGATTAGCTCATATGTAATCGGAAAGAGAAGAGGGTAGAGTTTTCATACACTAAGATTCTAGCTCAACGAGCAAAAAGACAATCAAGCAGCAAAGAAGTAGATATAGTAATTTTATGGTTACTTGAACAGCAGTGAATGGAGAAAGACCTTAATCTGTAATGCAGCAGAGAGTGGAGGTGTGTAGATGAAAATTAGTTCAAATTGTATATGCGTAGAGAGAAGGCAAACGAAAAAGTATGTGAATACAGAAAAGTTGAATTAAATTTTTGGATGAACAACAAACCACATAATGAAGAACAAAAATTAAATATCAACACATCAAATTTAATTTAATTAAATATCAGTTCATAAAATTGCTATTTCATGAACTGAAAGCAAAGATGAAAAACCTCCTCTCTATCGAGATACCACTTATAGAGAGGAGGTTTATTCCTTTACACGTCAAATCGCAGAGATTCAATCGCTTGCTTCTTTTGTTCCAGGTCCACATGTGTGTAGATAGACGTAGTCGCTAAGCTTTCATGGCCAAGAAGTTCCTGCAACGAACGGATATCCACTTTGGAAGTCGCATTTTGGGAGCGTAACAACAGCGTCGCAAACGTATGCCTTAGATGATGCAGAGTAAAGCGATGCGGAGGTAAACCTGCAAGCGCAAGGGTTTCTTTAAAGATACGATGCAAGCCCCGCGGATCTAATGATTCGCCAAGATAATTCGTGAATACCGGATCTTTTGGGTGCAACCGATAAGGTTCCACCTGCCCACGATACTTCAGGATCAATGGCAGTACCATCGGGTGAAGAGGGAGGATTCGCTCTTTGTTACCCTTCACATAGATCCGTACAGCACTCCATTCCAAATCAATTTGTTCCCATGTCAAATCAACTAATTCTTGCCGGCGCATGCCGGTTGTCGCCAACAGCTTGAACATCACGTGATTACGCAGCGCGAACTTTCGCTGGTCAGCTTCCAGAAACCGAAAAAGCTGTTGCAGTTCGACTAATTTCGTATAGACTGGCAGTTTTTTATCTGTTTTCGGCGCTTGAATGCCCACCATGAACTCATTGGTGATCCAATGTTCCTTTGAACAAAACCGACAAAACGACTTTAAGCATGAAATACGTCTTTGCAGCGTTCTTGGCCGCGTCTGATGCTCAATTACCTGGTCTTGCACGAAACGCCGAATCGTCGAATTATACACGTGCTGCAGCTCGGTTGTTTCCGTGAACTTTCTGTAAGAATGACTCAAATACATGCAAATCGTACGCGTAACTGCGTATCGTATTGACGGAAACATTCCGCTCAACCTGCATGTAACTCAAAAATTCATCAATCGCTTTTCTGACCTGCAAAATGGATCGTCCTCCTGAAAAATCGATTATAAGGACGCAACCGACATGTATAGACCGTCCATGGAGCTTATTGGAACGGGTCCGAAACTTATCCGGACGCACTTGGTGATTATCAGGAACTTTTAGCAATAAAGTTCCTGATAATCTACATCATCGGAACCAAGACCATTCAGTTATTGGCACGCTTGCCTTTTTAATTAGTTTACATAATATATATTATCGGACTCAAATATAACAGAAGCATTTCTGTAGGGAGTAACTCCTCTAACCGTGACTGACATACAAATGGAACCCATAATACCCAATCAGGAACCTGCACTCAAATTTACTTGCACATAACAATCCTGGTTCATTTTCTATAAATCTACGTCATCTATTATTTGCATCTATCGTTTTACAATTCAGCTCAAACTCAAATCCTACACACAAACTAAGTATGAACGACCCGTAGGATTCAATTAATCATAGGCACAATGAATCCTGGTTACTAAACGCAAACAAAATCCGGTCTAAAACAGTTATTTCAGCTAAATCCTTATCCATCACGTTATGTATGCGCCATTTTCTTATAGAAAATAGAAATGTCCAAAGCTGTCTGCCACTCATCAGTTAAAACACCGCCAAGACGTCAATAATTTAGTATAAATAAAAAAAGTAAAATATTTATAAAAATACTATTTACATTATTTGTATTTTCAATTATATTATAATTAAGATAACTATAACGAAAATTACTGGAGGCCCACCATGACAAAAGTGAAATCCAAACCAAATAATACCACTACGACTCAAAAGAAACGATCCTATGAAGATACATTGAACAACCTGGCCCACTACCTCGAGCGTAAAAAGAAAAAATAAAACGAAAAGAGTGCCAAAGGGCGGCACTCTGCTTCGTCGTGTATGGGGTAGTTCATTACTTTCCCAATTTACCATACCAAGATTACTCTTTCACCCTCGCTTCTCCCCGTGCTCTCAACCATATCTGCTCTACTGTTTCTTCTGCTGATAATTCAGTCGTGTCGATCCACATGCCGATCCTTGGTGTTTCCTCACGTAATTGCCTGTCTAGCTCTGAAACGTCCCATAAACCGTACCCTTTTTTCGCTCGAGCTGCTTCCCGCGTTTCCACTGCCTCCTGAGATGGACAAAGAACGATGACATGCAACGGAGTATTTTGAATTAGGTCTACTGTTTCCTGTAGCATAGCTCCAAGCATAACATCCTGTAGCACGACAGTGAATCCGGCATTAAAGTATGTATCTGCAGCAGCTGCGGCTAGTTTATATCGCAAGCGCAACTGTCTAATCGCCTCGTCTGTCGCGTCTGGAAGCGTTTCCTCCCTCCAGCTTACAATCATCCTCCTGAATACATCCCCTCGTAAATGAACACTTTTTTCGAATTTTTCTGCTAGAAGCTGAGCGACTGTAGACTTTCCCGAAGCCATAATACCGGTAATGAGATAAATACCTCTTTGTTCAAGTGTTTGCATGGTTTACGTACCTTTCCTTCTTCTTTGTAGACCACTGTGCCGTACGTATTAATCCGCCTGCAATGACAGGAATTTGAGTTCGTATCGTGATTTCCTCGATCAGATGAGGTACAGATGCTATATACATACGAATCCTTTTTTCTTCGCAGCAGCCAATATGATACTGTTTCTCGTAGCAATGATTCCTTCTGGTTTGACTTCCTGGGCCAAATAATCGATCGCATATTCATCTGACTTTAATCCATTAGTTCATCAAATTCTTTCAGATTGCGGACAGTCGGCAGAATGCATTGATCGATTTGTTTTGCCAACGAAAGCTCACTCCAATTGAAATGATTTTACCTGTTGGTACTCCTCCTCAAATGCTTTTATTTCCCGTTCTTTTTCGATTGCGGACCACTTCAGAGTCCGTGCCATTTCATCCGCTATTTTCAAATAGACACGACCGATGGATTTACGATCAAAGAACAGCTTTCCTGAGCGTCTGATCAGAAAATCGCGCAAAGTCATAACCATTTCTTCGCGGATTCCGTATTGTAGCTCGGCAAGTGCCATTGCGTCCTCTGCTGGATGTCGTTGCTTTTGCAACTCTAGGGCTAGCTTTACTATTTTATCTGTATTTCTGCCATATTTCCCCACTAATTCTGCAATCGATGCTTCCGGAATGCCAAAGGAACGTACTCGTTTTGCCTGTACACGGATAAAATCAGGAATCGCAGCTGCTGAGGGAAAGGAGCCGCCAGCTAACACAATTTGATGCGTATGGCATGACTTGAATGCACGGCCCTCTTCCTTGATCAATTCCTTTGTCACGATGTCTACGACCCGCTCCGCCATCTTCCGGAAGCCTGTCAATTTTCCACCTGCAATCGTAATGAGTCCGCTTGCTGAGTGAAAAACTTCGTCTTTACGCGAGAGCTCGGATGGTGATTTGCCGTCTTCATGGATTAATGGACGTAGCCCTGCCCAACTAGATGTGATGTCTTGCTCTGTCAGCTTTACGCTTGGGAACATGTCATTTGTAGCGCGGAGTAAGTACGCGACGTCTTGCTGTGTGACACGTGGACTTTCCAGCTCCCCTTGATAGTCCGTATCTGTCGTACCAATGTAAGTAGACTTGTTTCGTGGAATGGCAAAAATCATCCGTTTGTCTGCCACGTCAAAGTAAACGGCTTGCTTGAGAGGTAATCGGGCATGCGGAACGACGAGATGAACCCCTTTGGTGAGATGAAGACGTTTGTCAAACAGCGATTGATCTTTCTCGCGGAGACGATCTACCCATGGACCAGCCGCATTGACGATCTTTTTGGCCAAAATGACAAGCTCCTTTCCAGTGATCAAGTCCTTCCCTTTAACGCCGATTACTTTTCCATTTTCATAGATAAAATCCGTCGCTTCTGTATAATTTACGCAGCTGGCTCCGAATGTACGAGCAGTTTTTATGACTTCAATGGTCAGACGTGCATCGTCCGTCCGATACTCGTAGTACATTCCGCTCCCTTTGAGAATATCCGTGCGTAAAAGCGGCTCGGCTACAGTGGTTTGCTTCTTGGAAAGCATGGTGCGCCGTTCTTTTCGTTTCACTCCAGCCAAGAGATCGTAAACGTAGAGCCCAATCGATGTCGCCATCTTCCCGTATGTTCCTTTCTCGACGATTGGCAGGATCATTTTCTCCGGTACGACAATATGCGGCGCATTACGATACAGGATCGTTCGCTCCCTGCCTACCTCTCGAACCAGCTTGACGTCACCTTGTTTCAAATATCGTAATCCGCCGTGCACCAGCTTAGTCGAACGACTGCTCGTACCTGCGGCAAAATCCTGCTTTTCAATCAGCCCAACCGTAAGTCCACGGGAAGCTGCATCGAGCGCTATTCCTGCACCAGTCACGCCTCCACCGATAATCAGAAGGTCAAGACGGTCTGTCGTCAGTTGATTAAGAAAAGTGGTTCTCTGGAGGGCTGACAATGTCGTATCGATATGCATGATACATCTCATCCTTTCTATTCAAAAACAAAGACAGCCATATTCAAAAGAAGCAACGCATCTGCATTTGCTCTTTCGATACCGGCTGTCTCCAATGTCTCCACCGCTTCATATACTTATCTTTACTCTATTCCTGATTTCTGTAAAAATCAATGACTAATCTTGTAGCCCATCGTCGCTTGCACAGCTTGCTTCCAACCGGCGTAAAGACTTTGCCGAGTTTCTTCTGACATCTCTGGCTCAAAAGATCGCTCGACTACCTTGTTTGTGATGATGTCCTCTTTGCTATTCCAATATTTAACAACCAGACCAGCAAGGTATGCTGCACCTAAGGCAGTCGTCTCGTTGACTCGTGGACGCTCGACAACGGTTCCTAAAACGTCGGACTGGAATTGCATCAAGAAGTTATTGGCCACAGCCCCACCATCGACAGCCAGCTTCTGCAGCTTGATCCCTGAATCTGCTTCCATCGCCTCCAGAACATCTCGTGTCTGATAAGCGAGAGATTCCAGGGCAGCGCGTATCAGATGATCCTCTGTCGTTCCGCGTGTAAGTCCAAAGATGGCACCACGAGCCTCCATATCCCAATAAGGCGCTCCCAGTCCAACGAATGCAGGGACCAGATAGACCCCATCCGTACTTTCCACAGCTGTTGCGTGTTTTTCTGAATCCGCCGCTTTGCGAATCAGCTTGAGCCCGTCTCGCAGCCATTGGATCGCGGCACCCGCTACAAAAATACTGCCTTCCAGCGCATATTCTATCTTACCGTCTACCCCCCAGGCAATCGTGGTCAAAAGCCCGTTCTTGGAGGTGACCGCTTTGTCTCCCGTGTTCATGAGCATAAAGCAGCCGGTGCCATACGTATTTTTCGCGGCGCCTTCGGAAAAGCAAGCCTGACCGAAGAGTGCGGCCTGCTGGTCTCCTGCAATTCCTGCAATCGGAATGGGGGAGCTGAATATCCTTTCATCCGTGTAACCGTATAGTTCACTGGACGGGCGAGCCTCTGGCAGCATCTGTGCAGGTACACGCAGCATTTTCAGTAGATCCTGATCCCACTCAAGGGTATGAATGTTATACATGAGTGTACGAGAAGCGTTAGAGTAATCGGTTACGTGTACTTTTCCATTGGTCAGCTTCCAAATCAACCATGTATCGATCGTCCCGAACAACAACTCTCCTCTCTCCGCTTTTTCACGAGCGCCTACGACGTGATCGAGAATCCACGTCACTTTGGTGCCTGAGAAATACGCGTCAATCAAGAGGCCTGTCTTTTCGCGCACCACTGGCTCATAGCCTTGCTCCTTTAGCTGATTGCAGATGTCAATCGTTTGCCGGCTTTGCCACACGATCGCATTGTAAACTGGTTTGCCTGTATTTTTGTCCCATACGACAGTCGTTTCGCGCTGATTCGTAATCCCAATCCCTGCGATCTGCTCTGGTTTCACATGATTATCCAGTAAAACCGCTTTCAACACTTCCAACTGCGATTCCCATATTTCTTCGGCATTATGCTCGACCCAGCCTGGCTTCGGATAAATCTGAGTAAATTCCTTCTGGGCTACCCCGATGATCGCTCCTGATTTATCAAATAGAATGGCACGAGAACTGGTCGTTCCCTGATCTAGCGAGAGCATGTATTTTAGATCCATGTGTACCGCTCCTCCTCAAGTCACCGAATAGGATTCCTTTTATTTATGCCTGGGCAAGGCAAATCCCTGCTTGTATCTGAAAACGGTGTTACCGATATTACTTTACCTCTCAATAGCTATGGGAGTCTATTCAGTGTCCTACTCTCTTTTTCCTGTAAGAAAACAAAAAAGCTAATACGCGCAAACCGAAAGCCGAAGCCTCCTGTTTGCAAATATTAGCTGGTCTCCAAATCTCCACAGCACGATTAACTTAAGACTTACTATATCGCCACCGAAAAGAAACTGTCAAAAAAATCCTTTTTCCTTCCGAGATTACTTCAGCAGAGCCGAATCCAGCGCCACTTCGATCATTTCATTGAACGTAGTTTGACGTTCTTCGGAAGAAGTTTCTTCGCCTGTCAAGATGTGATCACTCACAGTAAGAATGGACAAAGCATTTCGTTTGTACTTGGCAGCCAACGTATAGAGCGCCGAGGATTCCATTTCTACAGCCAGAACCTGATAGGCAGCCAATTTCTTGTAGAGATCCATGCTTTCGCGATAGAAACTGTCGCTTGTAAAGATATTCCCTACTTTCACGGACAGTTTGCGCTCTGTTGCCACTTGATAGGCTTTGTGGAGCAACTCAAAGCTTGCTGTAGGCGCAAAATCAATCTGATTGAACAGCAGTCGATTGGTTTGGGAATCAGAGGACGCGCTCATCGCGATGATGACGTCACGAACTTTGATATCTTCCTGGATCGCACCGCATGTCCCTACACGAATCAAGTTTTGTACATCGTAGGACTGCATCAGCTCATTAACGTAGATGGAGATGGAAGGCACGCCCATGCCTGTCCCTTGTACAGAAACGCGTTTGCCTTTATATGTACCGGTATAGCCCAGCATGCCACGCACGTTATTATAGCATTCTGCGCCTTCGAGGAACGTTTCAGAGATGTATTTGGCCCGCAGTGGATCACCTGGCAAGAGGATGGTTTCAGCAATAGCGCCTGACTTTGCTCCAATATGAATACTCATGTAATAATTGCTCCTTTACTTTCAAAAAATTACCTACCATGTTATGGTACTACAAAAGACGAACATTGCAAAGGGAGGGAGCCTGATGAGCGATAGTATGCTTGTTACTTCTAGCACGTTGCACCAATTCCTAGCCGACGGAGGTAGTCTTTTTCGCAGAAAACAAACGGAGGAAACTGTGCTCATGCTGGTGTCCGTCTCCTCCTACGAATCTTTACCTATTTTCCATTTCGCTGTCCGTTTTATTCACATCGCTCCAATATGCTACGGCCTCGAGATGATCTCCTAAACAAGTCGATTCTTTTATCCAGTTATGACTATTCGAGATTCTTTGTTTTGCAAGCCCCTCTTCCTTTGTTTGATGCACTGCCTCTACGCGCAATCCTTTTTCGATCGCAATGACGTGAGCAAGTGGTGGAGTGACCAAATGATCGAGACCGATGCGCAAAGCAGCCTTTTGGGTCATGGCCAGGGGAAGATCGCTCATGGAAGAGACACCAAGTTGTTCTTGATCGATTAAGCTGTTCATAAAGGCTTTTGCTAACGAAATGGTTCCTGCCTGTGTAAGGGGTGATTCTTTTCGCAAAGCAATATCAATTCCCCGATAGCAGGCGCCGACAAAAGACATCAATTCCTCTGCCGATATGACAGTATCCCCATCGAGAAACAACCAGACATCGCCCGTCGCTTCTTTTGCACCGATTGAACGCCATAGCTCCTCCCCTAGTGGGAAAGAGTAAATATAGCAGGTACGTGCGTAAGACGAGGAGTTCAAGATAAGATCCACAGACAGGTCTTGACTACCATCAATAATGATCAATATTTCTTTGGGCACCAATCTCTCTACTTGCTTGATCAATTTCCGGATCGTTTTTTCGTCTTGCTGGACGGAGATGATGACACTCAATCGATCCTGGTTCTCGATCTGATGACGAAAGGATATCCCTTTACCTTTTTTTACGGACATTGGTCTGTTTCTTTTTTCGTTTGCCACCCCATTTCCCCCTTTTGCTTTCATTGGGTTGCTGGTAAAAGACCGAACGCAAATGAAGTCGTCCGGGCACCTTTAACAAGCTTCGATAACGCTCTCCATCTGGCAAACCGCCACGTCTCCCGATATCGTCCAAAATGGTTCTGATCGCTTTTGTATGATCGTGCAATACTTGGCTCTTGCTTTTTTTCATTGTGTCCCTCGAAGCATTCCACCATTGAATGGCTGGCTCCGGGGAGATTTTCACAATCGCGAGTTTTTCCTTGACCGCTTTTACCCAACCAACCGGAGGCGTACAAAGTCCTTCATACCCCATGATTTCAAGTGCTCTTTGATTACAGGCGTAGGGTACTTTAGACATCGTACTATCACCAAAATCCACAAGTCCGAGCAAATGATTGAGTAATCGATACGCTTGACGGGGTGCTGCCAGCTTATTATCCGGACGGAACGGAGCCGATTCAGTCACGGCGATATCCGCACCGTTTTTTATAGCAGTAACATACTTTTTCAGGAGTGCAGGTGCTACAATGACTCTTTCATCCAAAAAAAGGACGACTTCTCCTCTCGCATGGTAAGAACCCAGGGATCTGCCCTGATCATACGTGTGAAAAGAGTCTGAAGGAATGACATGCACCCTAGAGGAATAGGCTTGCGGAACAGATATCCGAGTCCAAGTGGGACAGACCACGATGACCTCTGCGGAAAAGGCCATCCGATTCACATTTTCGAGCATTTGCCGAAGCGTTTTGGCATCGTCGCTAACTGGGATGACGACGGACACCTCGGGGCGATCGTCTAGCAAGTTGTCCATCTCGATTCCCCCTCGACGGAAAAGGCTTTCTATTCTTACAATACGCAAGATTTATCGTAGTGGACACGGCTATCTCTGCACAAAAAAACACAGGACAAGAGGGTGTGCTCCCTCAATCCTGTGTTTTTATCTTGTACATCCCAACAAATTCCTTAATACGCGCGCCGTTGCAAATCACGCCTCCGGACTCGCCTGAATCTGCGTGTACGAAGCACGGTATAGCTGATCATAAATAGATTTAATCCCAGCCACACAAACAACAGCCCGTATTCTACGACTGGATGCTTTTTCAACGTTTGCGACGACGTCATGGCTTTCTCGTTTACGGGGGCTTGCGGAGGATCATGTCGCATCAGTGGATAAGTGATTTGTAGATCACCTGCTTGGACCAGCAGATGTCCATCATCCGTGAGTTCGACAAGCGGCTCCGTGCCCTTGGGAACCGTCGCATAAAGATTGTCCATCGTCGAGTAGGTAATCTGGGCATCATTGCCAGGCACCGCAGCATGTGTGTACGCTTTCCCATTCGGCGCGACCTGCTTTGTATCGAAATGAGCAAAGCCGTAGTCGAGCATTTTTGTAACATCCTTGTAAGCGTACGCACTCGCCCCTGCCTTCATCGTAACGGCAATGAACTCCGTATTGCCTCGTTTGGCAGAACCTACGAGCGTATGCATGGCTTGATCCGTGAAGCCGTTTTTGATCCCGGTCGCACCTTCGTAGTCACGTAATAACTTATTGTGGTTAATCAGCTCGGACTTCCATTCCATCCCATCCCAAGGCAACCGATTTGTACCCACGATTTCTCGAAAGATAGGATTGGTCATGGCATATCGAGCGATTTTTGCCATATCAGAGGCGGTTGTGTAATGATTGGGATCATGCAAACCATGCGCGTTCGCGAAATGAGTCTCGGTCACTCCGACCTTTTCCAGCAAATAGGCATTCAGCTCGTCTGCGAAGCGTTCCGTGGTCTGACTCATGTGCTCGGCAATGGCCGTCGCAGCGTCGTTTCCTGAATGCATCAAGAGTCCGTATTCCAGTTTGCGCAACGGAATCTGCTCGCCTTCTCCTAGGTATACGCGAGTTCCCTCTTCATACCTTGCTTTTTTGGATACCGTGACAATATCGTCAGGATTCCCTTTTTCGATGGCGTAAATACCAGTTGCAATCTTCGTGATACTAGCTGGATACAGCTTTTCATGGGGGTTCTTTTCAAACAGGACTTGTCCAGTTGTAGCATCAATCAATATCGCTGACTCTCCGCTCAGTGCGTCAGATGAAAGCTTTGACGCATCTTCTGCAAAAGCCAAAGGTATGCCAGGGCTCCAGAGAGCCATGACCACAACGAGAAGGTACGTAAGAAGAAAACGCATGTTAGTCTATATCCTTTCCATACATTGTCGCGCTATTTACATGTGGTTCTTGCTCCTATCTTTCCCTACCCGAGACGTTTTCCTAACAGATCGTAAATCATTTTGAACTTCGGATTGTCCGCGAAAGCCTCTTCAAACCCTCTGACATGCTCACGATACAAGGCGGATGCCGCTTCTAAATCTTGTTTCACGTACAACGAGAAAATCTCTTCTAGTTTATCCTCAAGCGTCGGATCTACCTCTGCGGGAGTCAAAATTTCCTGGCGCAAGTTGTTCATCAAAATGTCCAACTGATGCGTAATGACGGAAGCTTCCTGCAGTTGTTCCAATACGTTTTCCGGTATATTTCCCGAGTATTTATAACGTAGTTCATGCTCATTTGTCGCCCAGAAGTTCATGCCTAATGTGCGAATCTGAATTTCGCAAAACAGGTTGATTTTTTCGCTTCCGTGATAAACCGTGTAAGACGCGATCATATGGATGCTACGGTAACCGGAATCTTTCGGTGATGCGATATAGTCCTTGATATCATGAATGACGATATCTTCTCGCTCTTGGAGAAGCTGTTGCACCTCACGCACGTCGTCTACATAGCGACAAACCACTCGCAGGCCTGCAATATCAGATACTTCCCGAGCGATTGCTTCCTGCCAGTTTTCGTCTTGAAAATCAATGCCTTTTTCCTTCGCCTTTTTCATCAGGCTATCCACTTTTTTGACGCGCCCCACTACGAATTCGATGGGCGAGTACCGACCGCTCTTTTGAAAGCCGTATTTGATTCCTTTAATTTTTAGCTTCAATTCATCTACTGCTTGCTCATAAGGTGCCAAGAAATGAACCATATTATTTAGTACTTTACTCGGCACGGATGAGATTCTCATAGTTTCTACACCTCTCATTACTTCCATTGGAAAGGTGATGCCTCAAAAAAAGGCTGCGGGTTCACATAGGTGTTCCCGATCAACATTCCATAATGCAAATGGGGTCCCGTGGAAAATCCGGTGGTACCCATACGTCCGATCACTTGTCCTTGCTTGACTTCCTGACCGGTTTTGACTTCAAGCTTGGACATATGCGCGTAAATGGAAAAAACTTGTAATCCGTGATCGATGATAATGGTATTGCCTGTTAAGTACAAGGAATCGGCAAGAACGACTTTCCCATTGTTGCTGGCCCAGATTGGGGTTCCTGTTTTGTTGGCGATATCGATAGCAGAGTGTCGGTTTGCCGGAACGCCGTTCACCACTCGTTGATAGCCAAAAGGGGTCGTCAATGTTCCTGTAGCTGGTTGTGTAAACGGTCCAGTAAAGTACGGCACTTGAGCCGATCGCGAACGAGCGGCGTTTATTTTCTTTTGATCTGCATTGATCCGATTGTTGTCCTGACGCATATCGTTCATCTGTTTGCTGACCGTCAGTACATCTACAGAAAATTTTTTGGCGTTGATCTTCAAAGGAATGGCCAGCTTTTTGTCCGTTGTCTGGACCTGATAGGTGCCTGGTTTGGCTTGAAAGGGAATAGGAATAAAGCGGGCATACTCTCCTTGGGAAGGCTGCAAGCGATAGGTTTGTGAGAAGAGCGTAACCGACTGTGCCCGATTACTGCGCACAAAAATAACGTCGCCTGGATACGTGGTGCTTGGCATCACGGTCAATGGCGGCTGCTGTTTTTGATACTGAACTTGTACTTCCTCGATGATTTCTTTGCCGTACGTGCTTGTCCCAGACACGAGTGTCAGGGCAGCCATCAGCATGAAACCGACCATTGATTGTAACATAGCCGTTCCCTCCCATTTTCCAGTATAACAAAAGACTAAGCGAAAGGAAAAAGAAAAAGAAGGCTAGAATGCAAGCCTTCTCCATCCTCTTACATCTTTTTCGTATATTCAGCCACTCTGTCCATAATGGATTGCACGCCATTCAACATTTCACTGGCACGCTTCGTCTTTTGGGAAATGCTATCAAAATCAAGTCTGCCTTTCTTGCGATCGTTCCACTTTTTAAACAAATCTTCAGCCGTACTGGGATTACTTCGAACCGATTTGACCCGGGTGTCGTCTTCCCTCAGCCAGGATTCAAACTCAGGATGCTCCTTCAAAAGACGTTTCACTTCTTTTCGTTTCATCCGCGGACTCTCCTCTCAGATGTACAAACGTACCTAGTTATTCGTTCGTTACACCATATGACTAGTCCGCGGATGTGCTTGTGCGTTTGCACTATGTCACAAAGAAAGGGCGTTTTAAAGATCCCTATTTTCAACCAAAATAGAGAAAGGCCCCTCGAGGGGACCTTTCTTCATCCAGCTATTTACTTGTGATGAAGCACGTGGCGTTAGCGACCTGCCATTTGCGATTCTGCGAAGCTCACCAGACGCTTGGTGATTTCTCCACCAACAGAACCGTTTTGACGAGAAGTTGTGTCTGGTCCGAGATTTACACCGAATTCGGATGCAATCTCATACTTCAGTTGATCCAGAGCTTGGTTCGCTTGAGGAACTACCAGATTGTTGGTTCCACCTTGGTTGTTAGCCATGATTGATTCCTCCCAACGCGTTTTTTGTCTTCCGGGACGGGGTTGAACCGTCAGCGCATTTGCTTCTCGCCGGTCGAGACCGGAAGATGATATTTGGTGCGAGAGGCGTTTGGTTCACCTCTCGTGATACTATCATCCCACCACGGCTCGCAAGCATACGCTGTTTTCGAATTGTAAAATCTGACAAAGACCAGTTTGGCTCGTATGCTATAATGTTGCGTATAGTTGGTTATGAGAGGAGCTACAACAGTGAGTCAATCCGGAAAAGTACTGCTCATTGATGGAATGAGCTTTTTATTTCGTGCGTTTTATGGTTCTGCATGGGCAGGTGGCTACCGACAAACGTCAACAGGAGTCTATACCAACGCCGTCTACGGTTTCACAAAAATGATGTTGGACTATGCAGACTTGGTCAAGCCTACCCACCTCATCGTGGGTTGGGATGTTGCCTCCCGTGAATCTCTCGTGCGCAGTCAATGGTACGATGGATACAAATCAAATCGTCAAGCTGCTCCCGAAGAGTTGATTCCTCAATTTGATCTCGTCAAAGAAGTTACGGCTGCTTTTTCCATTCCCAATCTGGGGTGTCCAGGCTATGAAGGTGACGATGTATTGGGCACACTAAGCACAAACCTTTCCGCAGATGGACATCAAGTCGTCATTGCCTCAGGTGATTACGATAGCCTGCAATTGGTTTCTGATCTGGTTAGCGTGAAGATCTTGAAAAATGGTGGGAAACACGAGCACTACAACCCGGCAAGCTTACTCACCCTCCGTGGCATCGCTCCTGAGCAAGTGGTAGATGTAAAAGCTTTGATGGGTGATACTTCGGATTGCATACCTGGCTGCCCAGGAATCGGAGAAAAAACGGCAACAAAGCTGATTACCGAGCATGGTGATCTCGATCGTTTATATACGAACCTCCATCATTGCACACCAAAAATGCGCGGGAAGCTCGAAGAACACCGTGATCAGGTGTACTTGAGCCAAAAACTCGCAACGATCATTCGTGACGTACCAATCGAATTTTCATTTGAAGAAGCGTCTTGGGAATATGATCGTGCCGTTGTCCATGAGAAGTTTGAAGAACTTGAATTTGGCCGTACCATGGTAAGCAGAGTCGGCTGATACAGAGGTACATGCTCCAAAAGAGTATCACCACCAGTTGGTACCAGCTGAGGAAGATGGCACCGTAAGATGGTTCGCAAAACGAGCGAAGACACGAATGGGGCGAATTTCCAAAACGATCGAGCAGTTGAGTCAGGGCATAAAAAATCCGTTCAGGTAATCGCTTCCATCTTGTTTCTATAGGAAAGAGCGGCAGTACGGACCGATTGATTCGTTCCGAGTTGCCGCTCTTTTGTATGGATTTGACTCAAGCCCGAACAAGATTTTTCATTTATGAGTGAAACACATCTAGCAACATTCCCGATGTCTGCTCCTGATCAGTCTCCCATGTAGTAGCAAAGCGGACACGGTGAGAAACGCCTAAGATATCATAGCTCTGCACCAAATGCTGCCGTGCGGAACCAATAATGAGGCTGTGCAAGCGTACCTGCTTTCGTTTTCCCAGATCTGCCAGCTGGTCTTGAACATAGGGAGATATTCCCCCTACCCCATCCGTTACCATGACGAAATCTGCTCCACGAAGTGCCTTATCCTCATTAACTAGCTCAATCCCCCGCTTCATCGGGGAATCAAAGTGTGTCCCTCCACCAAAAGCCATTTGTGCCAAACCATAAAAAGCTGCCCAATCCGGTTTCTTGTGAGCAAGCGCTTGTTCACGTAATTCCCCTTTCGCACCAAAGAGTAGGAGGACAAAATTACGTTTTTCCAGCATGGCGAGAGCGGCAAAAGTCATGACAAATATCTGTGCTAGGCGAAGCTTGGGTCCTCTCATCGAGTGTGACGTATCGAGCATGCAAATGACGGGTCCCTTTGGCGGTTCCTCCACCCAGCCGGACGTGTCGTAGGTCATCAGCTTTTGCTCCACCCATTTGAGCATGAAATAGGTCTCGTAATCGGGATCTGCCAGTAACACCGCTTCTCCCGGCAACATGTGAGCAATATCTCCGGATTGGCGCAAATCATAGTACTCCTCAGGTAATTGCTTCATACGGATTTCTTTGCGCTTGACTCGGAAATGGTGGACATTTCGTCCGATTTCCTCTAGGAAAGTAACGAGATCCGGATGGCGTTTCAGCTTTTCCACCCATTTCAGGTACTGCTCAAAGCTCTGACGGCGTAGCTTGCCCAAGTCATGCCCCCAGCTGCGATTGGCAAACCGTTGGCTAGCCGCAAACAATTCTTCGACGAATAATGTATCGAGCTCTTCTTGGGAAAGGGATTGTTTTAGCGATTTTTCCAGCCACTGCCCTAACTCGCTTTCAAAAGCGGCAATGGCCTCTTTTTCCTGTTTGTGGAGCCGATCGAGCTGCTTTTCTCTCTGAGCCAGATCTTCTTCCAGTTTTTTGACCTTTTGCAACAGCTTAGTGCGCTTCGTAAATTGAACGGTCATTTCATCCCGCATTTGTGCAATGCTTTCCTGCAAGGATTGGATCTCGGCCCGTACCAGTGGTTTGGTGTCCAACGCATCCTGCTTGTCCTCAACCATGCGCTTGCCTTGCTGAAGAGTATACCCAACCAGCTGTAGCTTTGCGACCTGCTTTTCCGTCAAGAGCTCGGAGAGACGCGCTTCCTGGGTTCCCTCCTGCCCCTGTTTCTCTTGAAGTCCTGCTACCAGCGGCGTTATTTTTTGATCTTTTTCACGTTGCTGCACTTCTTCTGCGAATGTCTCTGTCAACCAGAGCAAGGCTTTAATCGCCGTCTTGAAAGCAGCGCTTTCCTGTCCTACCGTCCGCGGATGGATCATACGAGTAAAATACTGTTTCATGAGCGTGCGAATCATCCAATGGTGAAACGGGGTTGCTCCCTCCGTCAAATCGACCTCTGGTTTCTCCAGATAAAAGACGAGAAAGAAATCGGCAAATAGCTCCAAATCGAACCAGGGTGCATGCGTCTTCGCTTCCTGTACCCATTCCTGAGCCGTACGCGACGAGGCGAGATATGTATCAAACAGATACCGGTCCACGCGACTGGCACGAATGATCAATTTCCCCACCTCCTAGAGCGTATAGTCGTACTCCGTGCCGGCGATCTCGTGATCAAACACCGTCCGGTACGTTTTCTGGAGCTGCTGCAGGATGCGTTCACCTTCTATGCGTAAGTACGCGTATTTGACGGTGTATTTTTCCGGATTGTGGATCAGTCTGTTCTTTTCAAATACGTATGCAGACAAGTCCTGCTCCCACTTTTGCCATTGCAGCAAACGATTTCGGAGGTCTCTAGCAGTCTCCTCCAATTCAGCTCGACTCTCCTCCAAGAGCTGTCGATTGCGCTCCAGGGCTTCCTTGCCCATTTTGGCACCGACTTCTCTCTTGAATTGAAAGGCGTGCAGGTCAGATTCTTTCCCTTTCCATTTCTCGGCGATCTGATTGAATTTGCGCAACGGAAGGTCGTTTTCCAGCTCTGCCTTTAGCATTTCTGTAAACTGGTTTTCAAACAGCTCGCGCATCACCGACAAGTCTTCTGGTACATCCCACATCATGTGCGGGGTAAAGATCGTATCCCAGATCGTGACTTGTTCACGGCCGTGCAAGGCAGCAGAGGTTTTCCAGACATGGGCGATTTTGCTCCATCTACGATCCGACAACCGATATTCTTTGGCCTCCATGTCTTGCTTCACTTTATAGAGGAAGTAGATGATGGATTCAGGAATAGTCACGTTAGCCACAGCGGCTTGGACATCGGTTACGTCGTACAAGGAAAACACGACGGGTAGCGAAGCTTTCGGTAATGAAAACATCTTTTCGTAACTAGAAGCATGCTGCAAATAACCGACCTCATACCGAAACAGAAAGCGGTCGTACAAAGCAGCGAGTTGTTCGTCATCGTCGGGCAATTCATTGGATGCTGCCATCAGAAACTGCAGAGGTACGGCTTCTTTTTCACGTCCGTTAAAGTAAATCCGCTCATTTAAAATAGACAGCAGGGCATTCAAAATGGCACTGTTTGCCTTAAAGATTTCGTCTAGAAAGGCGAACTGGGCTGCAGGCAAATAACCATCTGTTTTGCGTACGTATTGATCCAGTTTGAGCTGTTGCAAGGAAACGGGCCCAAAAATTTCGTCTGGTGTCGTGAATCGCGTCAGTAAATATTCAAACCAATGCTCGGACCCAAATAGATGGGAGACGGCTCTCGCAAGCTGCGATTTAGCTGTTCCCGGCGGACCAATCAAGAGCGCATTTTCCCCGCTGATCATTCCGAGCATCAAGAGTCGAATCAATTCACTTCGTTCTAAAAAGCGACGCTCCAAAAGCTCGATTGCTTGGTCCATTTTTCGTTGAATGGGTGTTGTTGTATGCATGGCATTTCGTGCTCGCCCCAATAGATGGAGGTGAGGCAGCACCTGTCCCCCCTCTTGCTAAGATCCCAAGTATGGATAAAATGGCACTGACTTCATTTATAGTCGCATAACGTGGTCAAAAATGCCAGTTTTCCAAGTAACCTCCCTCCTTCTCCGCTCTCACCCATACTTGCCCTTCCGCATATGGTGTGACAAAAGGAATTGCAAACGGAGAAAATAAAAAGGAGGATTCGCAATGGGTATCGAACTAGCTTGGCTGCACGGCGTCTACGTACTGTTTGTTCTAGGCATTATTCTATTGATGGTTCTACGGCGTGACACCAGCCTGATCAGCATTGTCGGTATTGCGATTCTCGGGTTGGTCGCTACTGGCTCCATCACGACGGCCATTGGTGGCATATTCGGGAGCTTTATTTACGCCATCACTGAATTGTTGCCCACGATATTGGTCATCTGTATTATCGTCGCCATGAGTCACGTCCTGACAGACACGGGTGTGAATGAAACCATGATCCGACCGATGACACACTTGATCCGCAACCCTACACTCGCATACTGGGTGATTGGTATCGTCATGATGGTCATTTCGTGGTTTTTCTGGCCCTCTCCGGGGGTCGCACTGATCGGTGCCGTCATGTTGCCTGTCGCCTTGCGTGCTGGACTGCCAGCCATTGGTGTGGCAATCGCGATGAACTTGTTTGGACACGGGATTGCTCTATCGGGTGACTATGTCATTCAGGGGGCTCCTACTTTAACAGCAAAAGCGGCAGGCATACCAGTGGGCGATGTCATTTCAGCGAGCATTCCTCTCGTCATTGTCATGGGGGTAGTCACTACCGTCGTTGCGTTCTGGTATTTACGAAAAGATATGAAAATCGGGAATATACCAGCACCGGCGAGCGAAACAGCCGTACCGGATTCCGTTTTTACATCGGTCAAAGTCCCACTTGCAACCGGTGTACGCAATACGTTGGCTGCCGCAGTTCCGATACTCTTTTTGCTAGACGTAATCGCGATGTTCGCCTTTGATTTGCGTGGAGGCGATGCCACTGCACTCGTGGGCGGAACAGCCTTGCTGATCTTGATCATCGCCACGATGCTTGCTCATAATCAAAAAGGACTGGAAGAGGTCACTACCCATCTGATCCAGGGCTTCCAGTTTGGATTCAAAGTATTCGGTCCCGTCATCCCGATTGCCGCCTTCTTCTATATGGGCGACAGTGGCTTCGTCAAAGTATTCGGAGAAGTGCTCCCGAGTGGCTCCCACGGCATCGTCAATGACTTGGGTGTCGCTCTGGCTCAGACCATCCCGATCAGTAAAGAAATTGCGGCACTTACTTTGACCGCTGTCGGTGTCATTACGGGATTAGATGGCTCTGGTTTCTCGGGTATTACATTGGCAGGGTCTTTGGCGCAGCTGTTCGCGACGGCACTGGGTTCTGGTGTCGCTACCTTGACGGCACTTGGGCAAATCGCAGCCATCTGGGTTGGTGGCGGAACCATCATACCGTGGGCATTGATTCCGGCGGCAGCCATTTGCGGAGTCGATCCGTTTGAGCTCGCTCGGCGAAACTTGTATCCAGTTGCCATCGGATTGCTCGTTACGACGATTGTCGCCATGTTTCTCCTGTGAGTGGAAAAAAAAAAGAAAAAAGGCGGTTGGCCCAAAGCCAGTCGCCTTTTTTTCTTCTGTTTTCGACGGACGATCATACACTTGTACTAGCATCCCATTTGGAAAGGAACAGACCGGTATGAAGCTGTGGGGAAAAAGTATACAGGTCGCTGCCACTTACATCGGAACAGTGGTTGGAGCCGGGTTCGCCAGCGGTCAGGAAATTCTCGCTTTTTTTACATCATACGGCCATGCAGGTACCATCGGTATTTTGGCTGCCACCGCATTGTTTGTTTGGCTCGGGTACAAAATGATGCTACTCGCACACCAGATGCGCACACCGTCCTATGAATCCTTTAATCAACAGCTGTTCGGGCCGCTCATTGGGCGCACGATGAATGTGCTCGTCTTCCTGACTTTGTTTGGGGTCACGACCGTCATGCTGGCAGGTGCTGGCTCTGTACTGGAAGAACAGTTCCACATTCCCTATATAGCAGGTACCATCGCTACGCTTTTTCTCGCCCTTCTCATATTGCGACAAGGACTCGAGCGCTTGCTCGTAGTCAATGCGATCGTCGTTCCTTCCATGCTGTTGTTTGCTATCCTCATTCTGCTCAAAGGAAATGTAGATTCCCCACTTCCTATTGCAGCACCCAGCAATTACATTTTTCTATGGAAAACCGTCCTGTACGTCTCCTTTAACCTCGCGATGGCCCAATCCGTTCTTATCCCTATCGGATATGCCATTCGGGAACGTGTCATCCTATTCCGTGCCGCAGTCATCGGTGGAGTCGTCCTCGGCTTCATGCTGCTCGTGGTTCATACTGCGATGCTGGCAAACTGGGATGACGTTCGGTTTATGGACATCCCCATCCTCTTCGTCACAGACCAATGGAATGAGTGGTTGCAGCTATTCTTTGTGTTTGTGCTCTATTCCGAGATTTTCACGACACTCATTTCCAACGTCTTCGGGATCGGCCAACAGCTCCGCGAAATTTTTGATGTGCCTGAGACACGCCTATACCTGTTCTTGTTTCTGGCCGCATTCGCCCTTTGTTTGATCGGCTATTCTCAGCTCCTGATGTTTCTTTATCCGTTATTTGGCTATCTCGGTTTAACGACGTTGTGCCGGATTGCCTTTCCACGTAATCGTTTCGGGCGTCAGCGCTTTTAAGGTCAACGCCGTTCTTTACAGAGCTGTTTTCTGTAATGCCTGAGAAAGTGCTGCAAATCCGTTGTCGGAGCCTGATAAGTAAAATTCTCACAGATGTAGGCGGTCATCTGATCCGTCTGCATCTGTTTTTCTTTTACGGCTAGTGCCAATTCCCCATTTTACTTCTTTCGGAAAGTAGATCCACCTCGGGACGTGAGACATGACATAGGTGTATGCCTCAAATAAAGTAAAAAGCCTCAGTGAATTTTCCTGAGACCCGCTACTTGTAATTGATGAACAATCGATACGACTACGCTTGATTTCAAGCACTGTGAAACTGTATGGATACTGTCGTATATCCCATCCAAACCCCATAACCGATTAAAACAATTCCTGAAACCATAGAAACGATCTGAAGACTTGAAGGTTTTACATACGATTTTGCCATGGAAGACAGAAGGGCGAACATGAGGTTTGAAACCGCAATCCCTATAAAGATAGAGGCTAGCAACGATAAGGGAGCAATTCCATTCTCCATGGTCACTGTTAGCAACGAACTATAAATCCCTGCCCAAAAAATAAGGTTTAAAGGATTGACGATCGCAAGGAGAAAACCTGTTGGGAAGGATCTTTTCTTTTTTTCATTGGCAGACTTCCTCCATTCCAGGCTCACATTTTTAACAAGCATGCCTTTTCTCGTGTTTTGAACACCCATATAAGTCAGCATCATAGAACCTAAACACCCAAAGATCAGCTGAACAAGAGGCGAAGTAAAGTAGGATCCAAATCCCGCATAGATGATAGACAATATCATGAAATCTGCTGTCATCCCCCCAATTCCAACCAACCAAGAAGGAAGGAACCCTCTAGTCAATCCTCGTTTGATCAATTCGATATTAACCGGCCCGATGGAAATGGCTAGCGTTATACCAAAGACGAAATACTTTATGAACAGCTCCATTTGATTACCCTTCTAGCAATTCTAAAATCTTGCTTGTATTAACCACTTGTGCAAATTCATCATGTAAACTAACTAGTGCCATCGTATGGATTTCCTCCGCTAGGTGTAGCTTTCCATCAAAACTGATTCGTTCAAATGTAGCTGTACCATCAGAGACAATAAATGGATAGAAGCCGAGATTTCGAGCCATTCTTGTTGTAGTGGAAACACAATGGTCCGTTGTTAAGCCTACAATGACAAGTGTTTCAATTCCAGATTCCTGTAAGTATTTTTCCAAATTCGTACCGATAAAGGCACTGTTTACACTTTTCATCATGACTGGCTCGTCTGGAAGAGGGGCAACTATTTCTTTAATATCTCTTCCTGGATGATGAGGTAACGCAGGGTTGCTGATGTGTTGAATGTGGATGACTGGTCTTCTTGTTTTTCGCCATATGTGTAATAATTCGGACATGTTCTCTTCTGCGTTTGGATTATTTCTTTTACCTAAAGCAGGATCGTCAAAATGATTTTGCACATCAATCAGCAGTAATGCCGCATTTTTGGGGATATTCACATGAATCCTCCTAGCCACGTATGTAATTAAATTTATGAGAGAAATCCCATCAGTCTTTTTACGTTATCTGTATTTTTTTTGGAAGTAAGCGATTCAAGGAGTGTAAAGGCTACATCAAATGCAGTTGCGGGATTGTATGACGTGATGATGTTTTTATCGATTACAATCGGTTGATCCGGCTGCACGTTGGCTCCCATAGCTGCCAGTTGCATTTGTCTCTTACGCCCATTTAGATTGTAGGTGGTAGCATTCCTTCCCTCCAAAACGCCACTCTTGCCAATCACTAAAGCCCCTACACAGATCGATGCAATGATCTTTCCTTGTCTGTCAAACTCCCGAATGAACGCAAGCACATCTGAGCGAAACGCATCTTCGTAAAATCCAGCAGTTTCAAACCCGCCCGGTAAGGCTAATGCATCAAACTCCTCAACCGTTACTTCAGATAGCACCTTCTCTGGAATCACCGTAAAATTCCAAGTGCACGTCAGTTCTTTTCGCGTACCGACTGTCACCAGTTCTGTTGAGCCATCGCCCTCTTCCCCGTTCCAACCGATCACATCTGTAAATACACTTGCCTCAACTGCTTCAAAGCCATTCGGTAATAGCAAACATACTTTTTTCATGTCAAGCACCTCCATGTATGGATCATATGCTAGAATAAATCATTAGTAAAATTGAAACATCTAAATAATATGTTTAGGATTTCTGATAACAAAGAGGATCGATTGGAGTGATAACGTATCGAAATTCGTCAGTTTCAATCGTTTAAAACTGTTGTCGACATGAATAGCTTTACGAAGGCCGCACAGGCTCTTCAGTATTCTCAGGCAACGATTACTTCTCATATCCAGCAGCTCGAAGATGAAATTGGAATGCCCTTGTTCGACCGATTGGGAAAGAAAATTCAACTCACCGCGGTTGGGCATAAGATGTACCAGTATGTGGTAGAACTTTTGACATCGTACTCGAAAATCAAACATCTTTCTTCCGATGACCTAGCGTTAAAAGGTGAGCTCCGCATTGGGGCCTCAGAAACGATGACTGTGTATAAGCTTGCTTCTGTGTTATCCATGTATAAACGGAAATATCCTGATGTTACGGTTTCCCTCATCAATGATAATTGTCTTCCTCTGCGAGAGAGACTCCATTCTGGGGAGCTAGACATTGCGATAACATTGGAACCAAAGGTAAATGATCAACAATTAACCGTAGAAGTCTGCTCAGAAGAGCCGCTAGTCTTTGTCGAGGGATTCAATCATTCTAAAAGAACCCTAGTGGAGACAAATGGTGAATGCATCATTTTTAGTGAGAAAAATTGTTCATTACGGCGCTTTTTTGAAGAATTATTGATAGAGAAAGGAATGAATACGAGTAACCACCTGGAGTTTACCAGTATGGAAGCCATGAAGCAGTGCGTGGCAAGTGGGCTGGGAATTAGCTTGATGCCGTACATCAGTGTAGAGGCATTGTTGCAAGAGCAAAAAATGAAAGTCATTGAGTTTTCCGACAGAGATCTCATGTTTTATGCACAAATCTCCTATCACAAAAACAAATGGTTATCAAAAGCACACAAGAAGTTCATCGAAATGGTATTGTCGAACGAAACGCTTACTCAGTAGAATCCCTACTCATGCCTAAAAAGAATTGAACGAAACTCTAGAAAAAATGAAACGGCCACTCCCCTGTGGAGTCGGCCGTTGCTTACGTTTGTCCTTTGAGAGGTTGCTTGAGTCGGATTCGCAACTAGAATTGAAACATTCGGTTTTAGACAAAGAGACACTCAGTAGTCAAAGTATAACCCCCGAGATTTTTTTAACAACGAGGATTGGAACCGAAAAATATACGAACATTAACTTCGTTTTAATTAAAACTGTTCGTGATCCTCCGTTTAGCCCTAGACCCATCCCTCATGCTTTTTACAGATAATACCTCATCACGACCTTCAATTTTCCACGACTTTCTACTTTCGTGAATCCTGCGTTCAAAAACGTACGACAATAGCAGTGAATTTTTCCTCTCCGTTAGCTCTGCTTGTCCTATTGATTGATCCGACTGCATTATGCAGTTTATTTGACACATGACTGGTATAATATAGAATAGGACATGACGAACGTCCACAACAAAGGAGTGAAGCAAATGCCTGTTAATCCTTATCTGACTTTCAATGGTAACTGTCGAGAAGTAGTAGAATATTACGCCGACGTGTTTGGAACAGAAAAACCGCAAGTCATGACTTTTGGAGATGCGCCTCCTAATCCGGAATATCCACTTCCTGAAGAAGCGAAACCGCTCGTCATGCATACAAACATCACCGTTTGTGGAACCAACATCATGTTCTCTGATGTATTTCCTGGAATGCCTTTTCAAACGGGAAACAACATCAGTCTTGCCATTGTCTACGACAATTCGGATGAAATGAAGTTTTACTTTGAAAAATTGAAAGCTGATGGAACCGTACGCATGGAGCTACAAGAAACCTTCTGGAGTAAATTGTACGGCAGCGTGGTAGATAAATTCGGGATGGAGTGGCAATTCAACTACGCGAGTTGCGAAGTAGGCAAATAGAATGGATAAGAAAACGCCTTCCTTTGCGAGGGTGTTTTTTTGTTGGCGTTTTTTAGGAAAAAAGAATAGACATCGCGAAACCGATGTCTTAGGAACATTTTCAAAACTCGATGCATATCTTCCCGAAATAAGAGGCGCTCGCAAAGTGCTGAAAGGCTTCAATGGATTGCTCAAACGTGAATACCTTATCTACAGCTGGCCGTAGCCCGTGTTTGGCAATAGCCGCGTTCATCGACTCAAACATTTCTCGACTACCGACATTGATCGCTTGGAGGCGTGCTTTTCTTATGATCGCCGGAATGAGCGCAAGACCTTCGATTTGAAAACCTGACAGCCCCCCAATGATGCTGATCTGCCCCCCTACTCGTAGCGCTGAAAGAGACCGGTTTAACGTCGACGCTCTGCCGAGATCTACGATATGATCGGCTCCTTCACCATTGGTAAGGTCCATAACGACCTGCACCCACTCCGGAGTCTCCTTGTAGTTGATCCCGTGGTCGGCTCCCATTGCTTTCGCTCGTTCCAGCTTTTCATCCCTACTTGACGTGACGATGACCGTCGCACCTGCAAGCTTGGCGAACTGCAGGGCAAACAAAGAGACACCTCCCGTTCCTTGCACGACAACCGTATCCCCCGGCATCACTTTTCCTTCTTCGACAATAGCATGCCATGCTGTTACCCCAGCGCACGGGAGCGTCGCAGCTTCTACATTTGTCAAATGGGCTGATACCCGAACCAATCCTTCCTCTAGCAAGACGACATACTCGGCAAGCAATCCGTTCAGAGGGCTGCCAAGCGAGCTGCTCCAATTTGCTTTCGTTGGTTGACGGTATGTTCATATAGCAGAGTCCTTGAAATTATCTCGAACAAATGGTCCGCGCTCGTCATAATTGTGGAATACTCACTGACCCCACTTGGTCAATCCCTCATTTTGCCCATGCATGAATTGAATCGGTGGATGAATGATCATTACGCACAAGTCGAACAGGCACGAGCAGAGTACGATAAAACATGGGACGATGAATAACGTCAAATATAATTCGCTGGTAGCATGAATTGCTATAAAAAAACAAAAGACACCGACCATTTGTCGGTGCCTTTCATCTGTTTCGAATCAGAGGTCTTCCTTATTGACCGGGAAAACCTCTCCTCTATATGCGAATCTTACCTCTCCGATCTGGACAGGCTGCCTGCCAACCGGGCTTTCCAATACAAGTGTCTCATGGGGGGCCGTCAACAATAATTGCCTTCCAATGGGAGATAAGAATGATATTCGATTGTGATCGGGATCAATATCTGTGGGAAAAACCACAGTAAATAACTCCTCGTAGCCGTCCTCTTCAAAACGCACTTTTACACTGCTGCCCAGTAACGTCACGTTCTCCAGGCTTTCAGACAAAGCCCCATCGTCCTTTGCCAAAATCTCTTCTAACGTCTCTCTGTAACGCCTAACGAGTGCGTCAACAATCTGTTTTTCTTTTCCGTAATCGCGCACATAATGATCAAAAAAGAGTGAATATTGTTCATCAAAAAAGACTAATTGCTGAATCAACTGCTCCCGGGTAGCGTTCAAGATTCTATGGTTCATAATAAATCTCACCCCCGATTTGCTTTTCAAAACTGCGTTTGACCGACTTGATGTCTTTCATTGCCATTCCTCCTCAAAAAAATAGCCCCGTCGAACCGGGACTTCTCATCATTTTATCAGGAAATACCTGCTGTTTCCATTCAGCTTGTGAATTTGCAGGTAATAAATAAACCTCACCTTGTCAGATGAGGTTGTCTTGCTTATTGAATGTACGTGGTGATCTCGCTTACCTCTTTACGAGGGAGCTTTTTCGGAACATCTTGAGGGTGTCCCAGAGCGATCACCATGTTCATTTGTTTTTCATCAGAGATGTTCAGGAAGCTTCTGATTTTATCCGATGCCAACAAAACGGGTCCGGTCATCGGGCATGTACCCAATCCTTTGGCGTAAGCAGCCAGCATCAGATTCTGGGTAGCCAGGCAACTACTCTTGATTCCTTCTTCTTCCCAAACGGTTTCAGGAACCAATTGAATCGGTTCAAAGATTTTTTCGCGGAATTTCGATTGGTAAGGAGTAGCCAAGCAAATAATGAGGGCAGGCGCATTCGAGAAAGCCGTAGCGTATGGTCCAAATGAGCGAGTCAGCAGTTTTGCTTCCTTCTCAAGACCTTTTTCCGTAGCCACTGCTGCTTTTTCATGCAAAGCATCCCATGTGAGTTGCTCGATTTCCTTGATCTTTTCTTTGTTCGTGATGACGATGAATTCCCATGTTTGTGAATTCGTGTCGCTAGGTGCGTAACGGGCACAATCCAGAATGTCGTTGATGTCTTCGATCGAAACATCCTGTTCGGTAAATTTACGTACGCTGCGTCTTCCGTGAATGATATCTTTTAATGCGTGAAAATCCATGTAGTGTGCTCCCTTTTGTTTATTTACACGATTACCATTATAACGTAAAACTTTTGAATGTCGAAACTACTCTTTCGTGAACCCTACCGACAGAGATTTTTCCGCATCACGATAGGGAGCGAAAAAGGCAGCCTCCACTTCCTCTGCGGGTAGAGGACGACTGAAATAATAGCCCTGGATTTCCTGACAAGAGTTCTCCATGAGAAAATCGAGCTGCCCTTTCGTCTCGATCCCTTCTGCAATCACTTCCATGTTGAGATGGCGTGCCATGGAAATAATCGTCGCCACAATCGCCTGATCACTTGCGTTCTTTGTGATATCGGAAATAAACGAGCGATCGATTTTGAGCTTGTGAATGGGAAACTGTTTCAAATAGCTGAGCGAGCTATAGCCTGTTCCGAAGTCATCCAGACTGATCTTCACACCAAACTCGTGCAGCTCTCTAAGAATCTCCGTAGAAACCGCTGCGTCCATCATCATGCTCTCGGTTATTTCGAGCTCCAAATAGTGCGGCTCAAGCCCTGTCTGCTCAAGAATCTCACGGATGTACTCGACCAGATTGGATTGATGAAATTGACGAGAAGAAAGGTTCACAGAGACTGGGATCAACGGACCTCCTGCCCGGTGCCACTCCTTCATTTGTCGACAAGCCTCTTGCAAGGTCCACGTACCAATGTCATAAATGAGACCTGTTTCTTCGGCAATGGGAATAAATACGCCGGGAGATAGCAGGCCTTTATTCGGATGACGCCAACGAACCAACGCCTCCACACCAATCATGCTGTAACTGCCTGTTTGTATTTGTGGCTGGTAGTATAGCTCCAACTCATTACGCTTAACCGCCTTGCGCAAGTCACTTTCCAGTTCAATTCGCAGCAGTAAGTGCTCGTCCAATACTTTGGAGAAAAACTGATGACCGTTTTTCCCATTCTTTTTAACTTCATACATCGCTGTATCGGCATTTTTGAGCAGTTGCTCTTCATTTTCGCCATGCAGCGGATAGATCGCGATACCAATACTCGCGGAGACATAATAATCGTTATTTTGTAATTGATACGGTACTTCGATAGCTTTCACCAAGTTATCCGCCAGCTCTTCTGCCAGAGCGGGATCTGTACAATTTTCCAAGATCAGCGTGAACTCATCCCCACCCAATCGAGCGATCGTCACGGCGTATCCTTCTGAACGGGTACGAATCCGATTGCTGACTTCCTGTAGAAAGCGATCTCCGTACGTATGACCCAGTGAGTCATTGATCATTTTAAATCGATCGATGTCCATCACAAAAACAGCAAATGGCGTTGCATGCTCACGGTAGTGCTCAATCGCTTGAGTCAAGGCTTGCTGGAACATACGACGATTGGGCAATCCGGTCAGCTCGTCGTGCATCGCCTGATACTCAATGATGGCTTTTGCCTGCTGTTCTTCTAGTCGATTCTGATTTTCATAGGCTTCCAATACGATCTGCTGTTCAAAGCTGAGCAGCTTCGTGATCGCTTCCCGTAGACCCTCTATTTCCGTATGCGAATCCGCCATCTCGTGAATCATCTGTAGAAGTGTATTCAGCAAATTCTGAAACGAGCCCATGTACCATTTTGGCGGGAGCCCGATTTTCTGATGAACCATCGCGATCTTCAAACGCTTTTTGATAAAGGCGGAGTCAATGTGCCCTTCAAACATTTCGATCAAATGATTAGACAACGTTTGACGTAACCTGTCTACGGTCGTGAATTTCGTTATGATTTGATTGAGAGAATCCACATGAAGAATGGACTCATAAAAAGAAGCCGTAATTCTCTCAATTTGCGAGACAATCACAGGTCGAAAATTGGCGATCAGCTCTAAATCATTGGATGTCAAATTAATCATTTGCATCTGGGATAGCACTTCCGGATGATCATCCAATACGATTCGACCTACCGAGCTCGTATGATTGGAATCACGTTCATTACAATCAGAAGGAATCATTGCCATCTCTCCTTTTCAGGTTTCATTTTCGATGAATAAGGAGCCTTACCAAGGAGGTTGGTTCCAATAAGACAAGCTTTATGTGTAACTATTTCGACAACATTCTACATTTACCTGCATTATCCAACAAAACGTGTTACAAACCTGTTACATTCCTCGCCCGGAACTATCTGTGATTGGCAAACAAATGAACGACGTCAAGAAGCATCGAGGTGTCTAGAATTCCCCCGATGCTTCTTTTACTCGTTGTTCACATCACTTAAAAACCGGCCATATACTAGGTGTCTCCTGCCCAACATACCAGACAGCAGAGCCTTTCAATTTGTACTTGTTTACGAGATCCAGTCTATGTTTCATTGACATTTCATCCTCGATCCAGATCTGATGCTTTTCTCCATTCTCGATGAACTCAACGTAATTTTGCTTTGTCTTGTCATCCCACTTCTTCGTTAACTTTTTCTCCGCCAGCAATTGCTCTGTTTCTTGCATATTCCGGTCAAATCGAATAGATTGGTTTGTCTGGAGATTCGTAACCCATTCCCTTGTATAAAAGGGCAAGGCAAGCAGAATTTTTTCAGGAGGAACGTCCTTTAGCAAGAGCTGCAGTCCTTCTTCTACCCATTGCAGAGAGGCTACGGAACCTACTTTTTCCCCGCCACCCAAATCTTGATCATACCCCATCATGACAATGTAATCAGCCGTTCTCCCGAGCTCTTTTCGATCGTAGCTCCCTGACCAAAACGGGTCTGGATTATCCCTCGTCACATCCACGGACACAACAATCCCATGGGGAGAGAAGGTTTTCTTCAGTTGTTTGACAAATTCGACAAAGTCGTCTTTGTTTTTGGGATTAATATTTTCAAAGTCTACGTTAATTCCATCGATCTTGGATGGAACCATTTTCTCTTCGAGGAGCTTCGCAATCTTTTTATGGTTATCCCGATTGCCTATCACCGAATCAGTCAACTCTGCATTAAACTGGTTCCCGAAAAACGCCCACACCTTTTTACCTGACTCATGTGCCCAGTTTATGTATCTTGGATCAGCTTCCCCCGACACGAGTCTTTCTTCATCCAGACTGAACCAGCGGGGGGATACTACGTTCATTTCTGTTGAAACACTGTTTTGTTGAATATAAATATCCGTGGTTCCGAAGGCATTCCATCCTAAAACGATCCGACTCCGATTGTCGTGGCTTTTTGAATTCATGTTCGATGCCCGATTTTGCGGAGCCGCTTCTTGGCGTGGCTGACCAGACTGACTACAGCCACTAATTCCGAGCAACAAGAACAAGGAAAAACAAATTACCAGTTTTCGCACACACATGTTCCTTTCTGGCATGTTTTTGCTTTGGTTAGTTTGTCCAAAAGAAAACGAGATTCTTCCCCCGGTTTTTGTTTCCAGATGTATGTAGGACCTACACAAAAAAGCAGGCGAGGGCCTGCTTTTTAATGACGAATCAATGATTATTCTTGCGTGTTCACCAATATTTTCGCTTGGCTTTTATCTTTGACCAAGAGCTCCAATCCATCTTGTACGATATCTGCCAGATCGATTTTTTCGTGATCACTTTTTTGACATCCAGTCGGCCAGCGCCCATCAGACCGATGACTTACAGAAAGATGTGGCGATAAGCTAAGGTCGAGGTGACATTCAGTTCTTTTACCATCACTTGCATCAAATCTATTTCCGCTGGTTTCGCAAAAGCCGCAATCACCATGATTTCTCCACTTCTAGTCAATGCAGTTTCTAGTATGAAGAACAACTATCCTGTAGTCACATTCGAGCTATCCGAAAAAGCTTCCGCTGATGTATTTCAAAAGAATAACCGCATACCTGCCTGCTCATGCTAGTAAGAGTTTTAAGAGTATGGGGGTAAATGTCAATGAGCACACTTTCGGTCTTTTCCTTAGGCGGAGTATATGAAATCGGTAAGAACATGTATGGCATTCAATACGAGGATGATATCGTATTAATCGATTGCGGTTCGAAGTTCCCGGATGAAAGTCTTCTTGGGATTGACCTGATTATACCTGATATTACCTATTTGCTGGAAAACCCCGATAAAGTCAGAGGATTGATTGTGACGCACGGCCATGAAGATCACATTGGTGGTATTCCCTATTTATTGAGACAATTCAACGTTCCTATTTATGGGACACGACTTACATTAGGGTTGATTGAAGAGAAGTTAAAGGAGCATGGTCTACTTCAGGCCACTTCACGCACTTCCATCAATTCTCAATCAACCATCCACTTGGGCTCTTTCACGATTAGCTTCTTTCAAACCAACCACAGCATTCCCGATTGTTTAGGTGTTGTCTTTGATACGCCGAAAGGTACAGTCGTCCATACCGGTGATTTTAAATTCGATTTGACTCCCGTTCACAATCAAACGCCAGATATTCATAGAATGGCTGAAATCGGGAAAAAAGGGGTTCTCGTTTTATTGTCAGAAAGTACAAATGCAGAACGCCCCGGATTCACCCCATCGGAGAAGCTCGTAGGCGATCATTTACGGGAAGCTTTCAGCAAAGCCAAGCAGAAAATATTCGTGTCCACCTTTGCCTCCAATGTGTACCGCCTGCAACAAGTCATTGATGCCGCACTTTTGACAAATCGGAAGCTCATGTTGCTGGGAAGAAGCATGGTGAATGTCGTAAGAATTGCTTCCGAGCTGGGCTATTTGCATGTCCCTGAAGGAATGCTGGTAGAACCGGAAGAAGCAGATCAGTTTAACCGTCATCAACTCGCTATCTTATGTACAGGAAGCCAAGGTGAGCCCAACGCGGCATTGTCTCGTTTATCCACTTCCACTTATCGGCATGTAAAGGTGGAGGCCGGAGACACGGTGATTCTATCCGCGACTCCGATACCCGGAAACGAAAAAAACGTCTCGAGAATTGTAGACAATTTATTTATGTTAGGTGCAAATGTTATTTACGGCTCTGGTTCTGTAACGGGCATGCATGTGTCCGGACACGGAAGTCAGGAAGAGCTCAAGTTGATGCTGACGCTTATGAAACCAACGTATTTTATACCTATCCACGGAGAGTACCGGATGCTCCACCAACATCGCCTCTTAGCCGAGTCAGTAGGCATTGATAGGGATGATGTCTTTATTGTGAATATAGGGGATGTTATCGATTTTAAGGATGGGGTACCTATTCAAGAACGGAAAATACCTGCAGGCAATACGCTCGTAGATGGCTTTGGCATTGGCGATGTGGGAACGGTCATTCTTCGCGACCGGAAACACCTTTCAGAGGATGGTATTCTCGTCGTTGTCGTTACTCGTAGTAAAACAGATGGAAAGATATTGTCTGGGCCAGAACTAATTTCTCGCGCTTTCGTCTTTGCTCCCGAAGCAGAGGGACTCATGGAGGAAGCGAGTCGCATCGGCTTAGAGGCATTAACAAAGCTACAACTAGAAAATGTGAACCAATGGGGCCGATTAAAACATGGGGTAAAGGAATCGATCGGGCAGTTCTTATATACAAAAACAAAGCGCAGACCTATGATTCTCCCCATCATTATGGACGTGTAGCTTGGGTCAATTTTTACGGACATAGAAAAAACCGTCCCATTGGGCGGTTTTTCTGTCTGATCCCTCATTTATTCGCGATCGTCTTTACCAGGCGCATCGACGTTATTCGTCCATCCCCAGCTCTCAATCTGTTTTTCGGGATTGCGTCCGTCTTCTGTTACGACTTGTTTATTCTGCTCTTTCTCAACTTCATGAATCTCTTCTTGGATGTCCATACCGTCCCTCCGTTTTCTTTCGCTCTTAGTACGTCCTAGTTTGAATCGAGGAGTTCTCAACTATGCAAGTCGAGAAAATGGCAGTGGACTTCTTTCTCATCCGTCAAATTAGCCATTCAGAATCGAATGAAGGACACGTTGTTTATTCATACTATCTGGGAACGCTACTTTTGATGGGGGGTTGTTCCTTTGCTTCGCTTTTTGATCAAAGTGGTTATGAATGGTATCATTCTGGTTCCCTTTCTCTATTGGTACACCAACGCAACCGTGTTGTCGATCATTGTAACTTCTATTGTGTTCTCAGTCATCGCCTACCTCATAGGTGACCTCCTGATCCTGCGGGCTTCCAACAACCTCGTCGCGACAGTTGCCGATTTGATTTTGGCAGTGTTCTATCTTGGAGTGGTTTCAGCCTTCATGCATTGGTCGTTCACTTGGGGGAAGCTGCTGTTTACGGCCGTAGTAGTAGGTGTAGTCGAGCTGCTCTATCATTTCTTCCTAAAAAGATTTGACGTTGAGTCCCAGCCCGAAAAGACATAGCCTCCGACCCAGATGTATGTACATGACATACGTATAAGAAAGAGCCAACCGAATGGGTTGGCTTCTTTGATTTTTTGGCCTCATTACTAGCCGATGATTCGCGTTGCTTCTTTTAAAGCCCATGCCACACGATTTTGTCCACGCGTCAAGTGGTTGAGGGTGACGTTATACAGATGAGAATCCGGTACGAGATTTTTCAAAGTGGTAGCAGGTGCGATATCAGGGAGTTTTGGAACATCCAGTGCCGGATCATGACGGAATTTTCCACGGCGCGAGAAGTTGATGGTAATCAAAGTGCGTCCCAGCTCCAGCAATTGTTCATTCACTTTCTTGACTTCTGGATCGCTCACTTCACCATTTTGCAAGCTTTCAATCGCCTGATAATATGATTCCAGCTCCGCCCGTAGATTCTTGGCCTCGGTCAGTGCAGTTTCAAAGCTAAAATGACTTCCTGCTGCTTCCTGATAGGTTTGAATGGTTTCCATGAACTCATCCACTGTATTTCGAAAGTTGTACGGCAGCAAAGAAGCATTTACCACACGTAAGATCGAAGCCGTATAAATCTTGATGTCCTTTAACAAAATGTCCAAATCGGCCACATACAGCAAGTCATCTTCCGTATGCCATTCAATGTTTGCTCCGCATCCGCCTACAGGATAGTATCCTTTTTCCTGCAATAGTTCTTCCGGCATGCTCGAGGAAAGCATAAAGAAGGAGGTAATCCCGATGTTGTTGAACGAATAGTCGCCGGCTCGAGAAGGTCTGCTGCCTTTAGAGCCTTGATTCACCGTATCCTGAATGGCGCCCTTGCACAGCTCGTCAACCTCACTCATCCATTCACTGTAGTCGTAGGATGTCGCCCATCGGCAGCCAGGCGAGTCGCAGTTCACTTGCGCCACGCAGTTCGCATCCAGATCCAGACCAAAGGTATCCGCAAACCAAGTAGATCCAGCATAACGTCCCGTCGAATGACCTGGCCAGATAGCGATCCGCAGACTGCGTTTCAGCTTGTCTCGATGCTTGTAAAAGACACGTGCCATCTCCAGCATGGCTGCATCGCCAGTCGTATTATCACCGATCCCCACGTGCCACGAGTCCAAGTGACCATGGAGCAGTACGTATTTCTCCGGTTCCTCAGTTCCTTCGATGAAAATGTCGATCAGTGGGCAAGCAAACCATCCTTTTTTATGAACGGTCTGAAACTCGACTTGTACTTGTCCTTGCTTGCATAGCTCAATCAGTTCGTCACCATCCGCCCGGTTGACCGCCAACGCGGGAATTTTGGGCTCTTGATCAATGGTATCCAGATCAGGTGCTCCCCAGATTGTCGTACATATTCCATCGTGGATGTTTTTGCCCGGATTGACGAAGATTGCGCCCAGTACACCTAGCTTGTCAAAGGAAGCGACCTTGCCTGGCATGGCCAAACCTTCCGTAATGACTACTTTTCCTTTCAAATCACTAGAGTCCACAGTCACCTGAGAATGAAATACTTCTTGCATATCTGCAGCATGACCAGAAGGGACGTACACAAGTTCACCGCTCACCCATTGATCACCTGTGGAAACGGCGAAGGCTGAGGTTTTTGCCCGGATTTCCTTGCTTGCGGGGCTGGTTACTTTGACACCCGCGTGAACGGGCACGCTCAAATATAGTTCGGGATGATGCACCTTGTGAGGCACGCCCCATTTTTCCAAAAAGGTGACAAGGTGACGAAACGCCGTGCGCTCGTCTTCACTCGATGACTCTCTGACAAGTGTGCTGAACTGCTCCAGAATGACTTTTGAAGCATCCAGATTGATTTCATCCAACAAGGTTTTTTCCGTATTTTTATAGGCTGTGGTCAATTGAATTCTCTCCCATCATCGTTATCTTTCAAGAATGCTTTAATCCGCTACTGACTATGGATTCTGCCATGTTTAACGCCGCTTTAGCCGGATTGATCACTGGGATGCCGAGTAGACTCTGCATTTCTTCCGCGACCTGCAAAAAGGCCATGGACATGCAGCCGAGTACCAGCACATCCGCACGATCGTGCTCGATTGCTTCCCTACCAACTTGAACGAGTTTTTCCAAGGTTTGCGCCCGATTATGGGATAGTTCGAGCACGGGAATCTCAACAGCGCGGACGGATGCGATCTTACTCGTCAATCCTGCTTTCTGAATCAATTCATAACTGCTCGCAATCATACTCTGGGCTACCGTTAACAGCGTAAATCTCTGGCCAAGCATAGCGGCTACGTGAAAACTGCTCATTCCAGGTCCTATCACAAGCATGTTGGTACATAACTCTCGATAGGCATCGATACCAGGATCGGCTGCACAACCAACAATCGCCGCATGATAGCCTTCGCGTTCCAATCGATCCATACTTTTAGCGTATTGAGGAATGGCTAGATACTCTTCATACATGGACTCAATAGAAGCAGGACCTTCATTCGCATACGCCATCTCAACGGTCGTGCCGGGAGCTGCCCACTGCTGTAGCAGAATGCGTCTGCGCTCCACCTCTTCGGCTGACTTTGGGGCTGCTCCCACATAGGCTACTCTCACCCGCGCTCCACCCCCATACCCGTTACGAACGACTTATCAGGAGTTCATTTAATGATTTCACTTTCCCGCTGGCTAGCTTTGGCGGAAGAGCGTATGCCTTTTTGGAGTGAACCAGTTCGATCGAGACCAGAGCTTCCGTCATTTTCAAGGCGATTTTGGCCGGGTTAACTACCGGGATGCCTAGCGCCTCCTGCATCTCTTCCGCCACATTCAAAAATCCCATGGACATGCAACCTAGCACCAGTACATCTGCGCGATCCTTTTCGATCGCGTCACGTCCTATGCGAACGAGCTTTTCCAACGTTGCTTCTCGATTCACTGCGAGCTCTAATACAGGGATGTTGACGGCTCGCACAGAAGCTAGCTTGTCGGTCAAGCCTGATTTTGCAACCAACTCATGGCTGGAGCCAATCATACTGTCTGCTACCGTGAGCAAGGTGAATTGGTGTCCGAGCATGGCTGCAGCGTGAAAGCTGCTGGCGGCTGGACCTACGACCAGCATGTTGCTTGTGATCTCCCGAAACGCATCCAGCCCAGGATCACCTGCACAACCGAGTATGGCGGCATCATAGCCTTCCTGTTCCAGCTGGTACATGATTTTCGCGACAGGTGGGATGGACAGGTACTCTTCGTACATCGATTCGATAGACGCAGGACCTTCCTGGACCGTGACGATCTCCACGTTCGTACCTGGTGCAGCCCAAAGCTTGAGCAGTTCTCCTCTGCGTGTAGCCTCCGTCTGATCCATGGGGCCTGGTACGACATACATGATCTTCATATCACATGCTCCTCTCTTTTTACCTTTCTTTCGATATGAGGCGTAACCATGTGGCAAGCAACGATCTGGCCGCTAGCCGCTCGTCGCAGCTCGGGGGTTTGTTCCCGACAGATTGCTTCGGTATACGGGCACCGATCTTGAAAATGACAACCTTTGGGCATGTTGATCGGACTCGGCACATGATTTTTTATGCGAACCTCTTCCGGTTCCTCGTCAGGATCTGGAGAGGGTACTGCTGCTAGCAAGGCTTGCGTATACGGGTGCTTGGGTTCATGTAACACACGGAAGGTATCCCCGATCTCCACGACTTTCCCCAAGTACATAATCGCCGTCTGTTCACACATGTAGGAGATGAGGGATAAATCGTGAGAAATGTAGACCGTCGTCAGCTGTAGCCGTTCCGTCAATGTTTTCATCAAATTGAGAACGCCAGCGCGTACAGATACATCCAGCATGGACACGGGTTCATCCGCCACCAAAAAGATCGGATCGACGATCAAAGCCCGTGCTAATACAACCCGTTGCAGCTGTCCACCGCTCATTTGATGGGGATACTTCTCAAAGAAGTTTTCGGCGGGAATCAAATTCACTTGCTCCAGTGCTTGTTTAATAAGGAACATTCGCTCTTCTTTCGTCCCGATGTCGTGAACAATGAGCGGCTCCAGTAAGGAACGAAAAATGGTGAAGCGAGGATTTAATGCCTCAAACGGATTCTGGAACATCAATTGCGCTTGCTTTCGAAACTGTTTGAGCTCTTCTTTCCCTTTCATGTGGGTGATATCTTTGCCATTGAATAAGAAGGTTCCAGAGGTGGGCTCATAGAGCTTCAATAACATTTTGGCGGTCGTTGTTTTCCCACACCCGCTCTCACCAGCAATACCGAGCGAATGTCCTTTTGGGATGCGAAAATGGACATCATCCACTGCCTTTAAGACGCCCGACCCTTCCCCGCTTTTGCGAAACAAATGCTGCCTAGCTTCAAAATGCTTGGAGAGACCGCGCACCTCTATGATGGGATTTTGCGCCATGTGTCCACCTCCTTGGCTTTTTCCTGCAGGACAGCGATTTCATCCAAACGATGACATGCCACAAAATGATTCTCGCCCACTGGGACGAGCAATGGCTCTTCGTGTGTACAAGCTTCGATTTTAAAGGGACAGCGGGCTGAAAATCGGCATCCCTTTGGCGGATCTACTAAATCGGGTGGCGAGCCTTCTATGGAAATGAGTGTACCTTCCGTTTTCTTTAGATTGGGAAAGGCATTTGCCAGCCCCATCGTGTACGGGTGAGTGGAGTTCTTCAACACTCGCGAAACCGGGCCGATCTCAATAATCTTTCCTGCATACATCACAGCGACATCGTCACACGTCTCTGCTACCACTGAAATATCGTGCGTGATCATCACGAGCGTGAGGCCTAATTCTTTTTTCAAATTTTTCAGAACCCGTAGGACTTGATTTTGCACAATCACGTCCAATGCGGTCACTGGCTCATCCGCAATAATGAGCTTGGGATTAAGGGCGAGTGCGAGGGCAATCATCGCTCGCTGTTTCATTCCTCCCGAAAATTCGTGCGGGTAATGGCGCAGACGCTTGGTGTCCAAACCAACCATAGTAAACAGCTCGTGTGCCCTGTTCGTCGCCTCCGCGCGGTTCAGCTTGCCCTTGAGCATCAAAATTTCCAAAAAGGAATCGATGACCGGATAGACGGGATTGAGTGAGTCCATCGCTGCCTGCGGGATGAGGGATAGATCCTTCCAGCGAACATTCCGGATGTTGGACTCTGTCATTTGCGTCAGATCATTTCCCTCAAACCGGACCGAACCGCCCGCGATGATCCCATTTCCAGCGAGTACGCGAATGATGCCTTTCACCAAGGTGCTCTTGCCACAGCCGCTTTCACCCACAAGTCCGATGCTTCGTCCATGATCGACCGTGAAGGATACACCATCGACAGCCTTGCTGATTCCACGTGACGTTTTGTAGTAGATTTTCAAGTCGTTTACTTCCAACAGTGACAATGCTTTTCCCCCCCTGGTTATTGATTTTTCAACCGAGGATATAAAATTTCTTCCGAGCCTCTCCCGATATAGAAGCCAGCCATGACCGTCAGCATGATAAAAATACCAGGAGGAATGATCCACCAATACGCCTCGCGACTCAATGCTTGGGACGCATACGCATCATTGAGCATGAAGCCCCAGCTCATCATCGCAGGGTCTCCAAACCCAAGAAAGCTAACAGCAGCTTCTGTCAAGATCGCCCATCCCATCGCCAGTGAACCGTACAGAAAAGAAAGCGGAAGGATATTGGGAGCCACCTGCACGAACAAAATTCGCAAATCGGAAGCACCTGAAATTTTCGCTGCTTCCACGAAGCTTCGCTCACGAACAGTGAGCACCTGAGAGCGGATGACACGGGCGGTGTCCCTCCAAAGCAACAGGCCCATGGCCAACACGATATTCCAGACGCTCGGCCCTAAAAAGGCGACCAGCACGATGACGAAAGGTTCAAATGGGATACCAAATGCTACGTCGGTCACACGCATTAGGACACCGTCGACCCGACCTTTGTAGTAACCAGCGAATAGACCCACTAGAGTCCCGACAACCACTACGAAAAATGCCGCGGTAAGTCCGACCATCATCGCTGGCTTTGCCCCATAGATGAGCTGTGAAAAGATATCTCTTCCCATGTTCGTCGTTCCTAGCCAGTGCTCAGCAGACGGCGGTTGGTTGAAGGCAAGCTTCCCGTTGTGCTTGATCATTTCATGCGGATCATAGGGTGCGAGTAATGGCGCAAACAGAGCAATCAAAATGAAAAACAGATAAATGACGGCGCCAGTCATGCTAAATGGATCGTTTTTCAAAAAACGATAGACTCCCGTCAGATTTTGCATAAGGATCGTGAGCAGGTTCGTTTTCCGATACGCTGCATTCACAGTGCTTTGCTCCATTTTTACCTCAGGGATCATCCCTCTCACCTCCCTTTGCCGAATGTGACCCGAGGATCTAAGAAGCTGTATAGAATGTCTGCGATAAAATTCATGATGACCATAACCGCAGCACTTAAGATAAATGCCCCTTGGGCCAACGCATAATCGCTTGCAGATACCGCATTGACGAGCAAACGTCCCAGGCCAGGCCAGCTAAATACCATTTCAATGACGACGTTCCCTCCAAGGGCATAGCCAATTCCCACTGCCATCGCGGTGACCACTGGCAAAGCAGCATTTCTCGCGGCATATTTGAGCATGATTCTGCGCTCGCTCAATCCTCTCATTCTGGCGACTTCCACATAGGATTCACCCATCACGTCTAGCATATTTGACCGCATCAACAACAGCGGAAGCCCCATCAAATATATAGCAGCTGTCAGAGCGGGCAGGAACAAATGCTTGAGAAACGAGAGAGAGGTAAGTTTTTCCCATTCGGACGCATAGACGACCCCTGTCGCAGAGGCTCCGCCTGAAGGAAACCAGTGCAATTGAAACGAAAAGATGACCAGCACGATCATGCCTACCCACATTTGCGGCGCTGATCTTGTAAACAGGGTGATGATAATACCGAATGTTTCGAATTTTGTCTTGCGTTTCCAGGCGAGTAATACGCCACCCAATATCCCCACGAGGTAGGCGATCACAAAGGAAAAGAGCATGAGGTACAGCGTATTGGGCAAAACGCCCCAGATCACGTCCATGACCGGAGCTCGGAATTTAAAGGAATCCCCTAGCTCTCCCTGTACTAGATTGGCCAAATAAATGACATATTGCATCCATAGTGGTTTATCTAAGCCAAACTGCGCCATCAAGATGTCTTGCTGCTCTTTGGTAAAAGTAGGGTCGATATACGCCACCAGCGGATTTCCCGGCATCAATCGAAAGATAAAAAACAGGATCGTAGCAATAATCCAAAGGGTGAGGATCATCTGAGCCAAGCGACTCAAAACGAATTTTGATCGGTTCCCCAATATGTTCTCTCCTTTCTCGAATGGATTCAAAGGCGTGGGAATGTTGGCGATCAGCTGCTGCCAACATCCCACACGAACGATAGGTTGTAAGTAGAGTCAGCCCTTATTTGCTGAGCTCTTCTTTTTTGCCAGCTGGATAAAGCAGCTTGCCTGCCGCATCCCACTCATAGCCAGCTTCCTGAAGGATCTTCTTCGCCTCTTCCACCCCACCGGAAGGATATTTTAGATTCGGGTTTTTCCAGATCGACAATGCGGGAGAAATAACGGAATCGCCTGGTTCTGCAAAGCCTTTGTAGACGACCTGCGCCATCATGTCACGATCGATGGAAGCTGCCAAAGCCCTGCGGAACGCCACATCATTAAATGGTGGCCTCCGGTGATTCACCGCAAAGAATTGGAAGCCAAGGTCGGTCGTTGTAATCATCGTGAGATTCTGGCTCGCTTCTACTTTTTGCTGGAGCAATTGTCCATCACCCGGGAACACCGCCAGGAAATTGATTTCACCATTCTCGATCATTCCTAGAGAGGCTTCTGTATTCGGAATCTCTTTCATGATCCACTTCTCGATTTTCGGAGGGGAAAAGTGCTCTTTGTTTGCACTCAGAACGACTTCTTCTTTGAATTTCCAGTTTTCGTATTTGAATGGTCCAGAGCCAATCGGCGTTTTCTCCTGATAGCTCTCGGCATTCTCCGGCTTGGTCTTCAGATCCTCAATGATCGGACCCCATATATGCTTGGGCACAAGATTCAATTTGGATAAGCTTGCCGTTTCGAATGCTGCCCATGGTCTTTTTAGCGTGAATTCCAAGGTAAGCGGATCTTTGATATCGATCTTATCGATGATTTCAACAAACGGCTTATACATGGGCACTTCGCCTGTCAGTGGAGCCTCGTAGGAGAATTTCACGTCTTCGGCGGTGACTGGTTTTCCATCGTGCCATTTCATGCCTGCGCGTAATTTAATTTCAATCTGTGTGTCCGTTTTCCACGTCACGGATTCAGCAGCCCACGGCTTTGGCAGACCTTCTTTGTCAATTCGCATCAGACGATCCCAGATCAGCTCTGTCACCCAGGAATCGAAGGAGCCACTAATGTAGAATGGGTTGAGAGCTTGAACCGAGTCATTGCTGTTCAAGACCATGTTCTTCTGCTGGCCGATCGGTGTCGCATTCAGATACGTCCAAATGTTACGGATGCCCATACCTGCCATCTCAACGATGGAATTTTTATCAAAGACTTGATGGTTGTAAACGTATTTCAATTTGGGGTGTACGTTGAAAAGGTAAGCGACATCATTCGCGATGATATCCTGCGCTTTGAAAATCAGGTTTTTCCGTTCTTCACGATCTACCGTGATCCGTTGCTGCTCCGCGATTTTGTCGTATTCGGGATTGTTGTACCCGATGAAGTTGTAGCCGTCTTTGGCCGTGCTGGAATGAAACAGGTTGTAAATAAATTCATCCGGGTCTAGCCTCTCTGGACGCGCAGCCATTTGCCAGCCGGTCATATCCCACTCGTCACGTTTGTACCAGACGATGTCGGATTGCTGTTCATACGGCATTGGCTTTAACTCAGCGTTGATGCCGAGCTCCTTCATGGCGCCTGCAATCAGATTGGCCCGCTCGTATTCATCCGGTGCGGATGCTTGCGGTCTGGTTAAGATTTGCAGTGTGCGAATTTCTCTGCTTTTGGCGTCAGCTGGCTCTGTCTTCGGAGTGTCATTGGTTTTGGGCTGTGTTTGTGTCTCGCTCGTGCAAGCTGATAGTACAGTCCCTAAAAGAACGGTGGTGGCCATCAGCCCGAACTTCCACTTGTGTGCTCTTTTCATTCGGTTTCCCCCTATCAAAGGTTGATTACGCACGGACTATGCGCTTTGCTTTGTGCAGTGTCCAGGCGAGGCGGTTCTGTCCCCTCGTCAAATGGGTCAAGGTCACCTGGTATCGATGGGACCCCTCATCAAGCTGTGGCAGCGTTGTTGCAGGTGCAATATCGGGAAGCGGCGGAATATCGACGGCTGGATCATGCCAGAACTTGCCTCGCCGGGTAAAGTTGATGGGAACCAAGGTTCTGCTCAATTCTCGTAGCACATCATTGGCCTGCTGCACCGCAGGGTCGAGGACACCACGATCTTGCAATGACGCAATGCGATCATAAAAATCGACCAAGCTCGAACGAAGATCATAGGCTTCCCGGAATGCCAGCTCGAACGAGAAGTGCTTTCCTGCGGCATTTTGGTATGTTTGTAGCGTTTTGATAAACTCATCTACGGTGTTTATGAACTGGAAAGGATGCAAGGTGGCATTCACGATGCGATAAAGGGAGGCTGTATACACTTGCAAATCTCGCTGGAGGATTTCGTAATCAATGATGTGAATGAGATCTTCTTCGGTATGCCATTCGATGTTTGAGCCGCAGCCACCCACGGGATAGTAACCTTTTTCCTGTAGAACTTCTTCCGGAATGCTAGAGGATAGCATGTAAAAGGCTGTCAATCCAATATTGTGGAACGAATAGTCGCCAGCACGTGGTGGTCGATGCCCGATGGACTCTTCGCCGATCGCTTCCTTGATCGTGGTTTGGCAAAACTCATTTACTTCACTCATCCAGCTCATTTCATGGTAAGAGGTCGCCCACCGACAGCCCGGAGAATCACAGTTTACTTGGGCGATGCAATTTTCATCCAGATCTAAACCGAATGTATCCGCAAACCACGTCGATCCCGCATATCGACCTGTAGAGTGTCCCGGCCAGATCGCTATGCGCAGACTTCGTTTCAATAAGTCACGGTTTTGGTGGAAGACGCGTGCCATCTCGATCATGGCAGCATTGCCAGTGGCGTTGTCCCCCAAGCCTTGATGCCACGAATCCATGTGACCGTGGAGAAGGACGTATTTGTCTTTGTCCTCGGTGCCCTCGATGAAAATATCAATCAGTGGACAAGAGAACCACCCCTGATCCAAGTGAGTCTGGAATTGGACCTCTACTTTGTCTCTCGCGATCTGATCGATCAGCTCCTGTCCATCCCCACGATTGATCATCAGGACGGGTAATTTCGGTACGTTTTCATACGTATCTAGGTCAGGCGCTCCCCAGATGGGGGTACAGATGCTCTCATGAATGTTTTTACCGGGGTGGATGAAGATCGCGCCGATGATTCCCAGCTCGTTTAGTTCCCTGATCCTAGCCGGTCTCGGAAACCCTTCGGTCAACACGATTTTCCCTGTAAGACTTCCGCTCGCCAGATCAAACGACGAATCTTTTTGGTTATCCCACTTCTTCTTAAACCCAGTGGGAATGTAGACGAGCTCCCCGTCCCTCCAATCATCTCCAGTGATCACGGAGAAAGCTGGATTCTTTGCGCGAATCTCTTTTTCCACCGGGTGAACCAGCTTTAGCTTTGCGGGTCTTGGGACGCTCAAGTAAAGATTTGGGCGGTGCACTTGGTAAGGAACTCCCCACTCGTCAAGCAAACTGGTCAGAAACTGAGCAGCCTGCCTTTCGTCTTCACTTCCCGACTCTCTCACCAGGCTGCCAAATCGCTCCAAAATCACCTTGGGCGTGTCCATACAGATGTCTTCCAACAGCCTCTTTTCGACTCCAACCAAACCTCATCGCCCCCCTTTTTTGTCGTTCACTTGTCTCGTCTGCTGATATACGCAAGACCTGTGCCAATGGCAAGAGCTCGAAAGAAAGGCTACGAAGCTGTCGATTTTTAGAGATTCACTTCCCTGAGATCTGATTTAGGGTCGGAATGCGTGAAGTTCAAAAACCCAAGATGACCTAAGATGTGGTTTCGGAAGCCTCATCGATAAAATGTAAAAAGCGGCCGACCACGACGCGAAATGAACGTCGTAGACAGCCGCAACACATTTGATTCTCAGGTTTTACACCAAAATTAGTATATTCTGTACTTTCAATCCCTATGTTCACTGATCAAAGCTTTGTACGTCGCAATTTTGTCTGCCAACATCTTCTCCGTGGCTTCTAAATTCATGATTTGATTCTGAACAGCGTTACGATGATCTTCCAGCAGGTTCAAACGGGCTATAGTTGTATGCTCTCCTTCTTTATATAACCGAGCGTATTCTCTGATTTGGGTTAGCGGCATTTGGGTTTGTTTCAACCTCATAACAAATCTCAGCCAAGCAACATGGGATTCATCATATAATCTTTCTCCATGCGCATTGCGCTTCGGAACAATGATCTCTTCCTTTTCATAGTATCGCAGTGTGTGTGCAGATACCCCCAATAGCTTGGCTACCTCGCTGATTGTGTACATACCGACCTCCATATTTTATAGCCATTTACATGTCCTCCATCATTATAAAAAATGATTTGACTTAGAGTAAACTCTAACCTATATACTCAAATCGTAGTTGCTTGATCGTCCATTCGCTTCGATAAAATGAGGAGGAGATCACATGAAATATACTGTGATTACTGGCGCTAGCTCAGGTATTGGTTATGAAGCCGCTCTCGCTTTTGCAGCTCGCGGAAAAAACGTAGTCCTCGTTGCCCGTAGAAAGGATCAATTGGATGAACTAAAATCTGAGATCGCACGCATCCATCCTGATGTAGATGTGGTTATTCGGGCGGCTGACTTATCGGTTTCTGAAAATGTTTATAAGCTATACGAAAACCTGCAAGAGTTCCCACTCGAAACGTGGATCAACAATGCGGGATTTGGCAACTTTGCTTCCGTTGGCACTCAAGATTTGAACAAGATAGAAACCATGCTGCATGTAAATATAGAAGCGTTGACGGTACTCTCCTCCCTTTTCGTTCGTGATTACTCAAATGTGGAAGGAACACAACTGATCAACGTTTCATCCGGCGGAGGTTATACGATTGTGGGAAATGCCATTACGTACTGCGCGACGAAGTTTTATGTCAGTGCCTTTACGGAAGGACTTTCACACGAACTGAAAAGTCAAGGTGCACACATGCAAGCAAAAGTGTTGGCACCTGCCGCAACAGAAACCGAATTCGCAAAACGCGCTTTCGATCTCAAGGAATTTGAATACCACGGCACGGTGCCAAAGTTCCATACCGCACAGGAAATGGCGGGCTTCTTGCTTGATTTGTATGATAGCGATAAGGTTGTAGGGATTGTGGATGGAATGACGTATGAGTTTGAGCTACGCGACGCTATCTTTCCTTACGTGGAGAGAACGCGTTAGAAGTTTTCTCAGTGAACGCTTTTATGGTGAAGGATTTGTAGGCTGATGGTAAACCTTATAGAATGTGGTCTGTATGGTCATAATCATAACACGGTAAGGAGTTGCCTGATGAATCATCAAAAAATCGTTCATTTTAGTGATAAAGACTTGGATGGAGAATCCTGTGCGATTCTTAGTCGTCTTGCTTTTTCAGGTCAAGAAGTTGATACCCGTGGAGTGTCACCGTACACCGTCAATCAAGAAGTCCAAAGGTTTATGGGAGAAGAGCTCACCCGTGAGATGTATGTCGTGATTACAGATGTTAGCGTCAACGAAGAAGTAGCTGCTAACATTCAGAAAAAAGTTGATCAAGGGCATTCGTTTGTCTTGATCGATCATCACCCCACCGCTTTGCCATTAACTTCAAAATATGAATGGGCAAACGTTATCGTAGATGAAGCAGGGAAAAAGACCTCGGCAACTAGCCTCTATTTTGACTACCTAATAAACCAAGGATACCTAACTCCCACAGGCGTTCTTTCTGACTATGTTGAGTTAGTCCGTTCCTTTGATACGTGGGACTGGGATGCGACCGGAAATATACAAGCGAATCAATTGAACATTTTATTCTATCTGGTCGATAGAGATACGTTTGCTCAAAGTGTGATCGGACGATTGCGTGGTGAAGGCGTCCATACGGATCAGTTCGTATTCGAGGAATTAGAATCGATTCTCATCTATACCGAAGAAAAGCGAATGGACGAGTTTGAACAAAAAAAGCGGAAGCAAATGAAGCATGTTACGGTAGAAATCGATTTACATGAGCCAAAAGCCTATCAAGTCGGCGTGGTATTCCTGGAACAATATCACTCCACGACAGGAAACTACTTATGCAAAAACGATGAGACGATTGATTTCGTAGCGATGCTTGATCCTGGGAAAGGGAGAATCAGTTTTCGAACGGTTCGAGAGGACGTGGATCTTTCTGTGATCGCACATCATTACGGAGGAGGTGGACATCCAAAGTCGTCAGGATGTTCATTTACTGGAGTGACTTTAAAAACCTTCGTGTACCCTGCCCTGCGAATCAATTAGAGCACTACGTAACAAAAAGAGCCAAGCATGTGCTTCGGCTCTTTTCTTCATGCCGGTGACCTGTAGTGCCAGTCACATCCATTAAAGTTCAATGATCTTGGTCGCGATGTTATTACAAAATTCCCTGTCATGCTCCACAAAAAGAATCGTTGGGGCGTATTCAAGCAGTAACTCTTCAATTTGCATACGAGAGATAACATCAATAAAGTTTAGGGGTTCATCCCAAATATGCAAATGAACTTTCTCACAAAGACTTTTCGCAATCAATACTTTCTTCTTTTGGCCGCCGCTATAAGCGGAAATATCCTTTTCAAATTGATCCCTGGAAAAATCCAGTTTCCGTAAAATCGATTTAAACAGACTTTCATCAATCCCGTGGCTTCTGGCGTAATCCGTCAACTTGCCCTGTAAGTGCGAGGTGTCCTGAGACACATACGATATTTTAAGCTGGCTTCCCTTTCTGAAAGTGCCTGTATAATTTACATCCTCACCGCAAATCAGTTTGATAATGCTTGATTTTCCCGAGCCGTTTTTACCGGAAAGAGCAATTCGCTCCCCTTGTTCAATCGTAAAACTTACATCGGTGCAAACCTTCTTCTCACCGTAATAAATCGAAATATTGTCCAGTTCAGCGAGTTGGTTTTTGTGAAAAGCAAGCTGTGAAATCTTCAGGCTGTCATGGTTTTCAATATTCTTAAGGAGCTTCGATCTTTCATCCATAGCCGATTGCTGCCTTTGCTCAATGGATTTTGAGCGTTTCATCATTTTAGCAGCCTTGTGACCAATATACCCTTTATCTACCTTGGAACCGGAATTTCTTGTACCATTTTTCGTTTTTTCCACTTCGTGCGACCAGCTGCTCGTTCGCTTTGCTGCTTCCGATAATCGTTTCATGTCTTTTTTGAGCTTTTCGTTCTCAGCAAGCTCAAAGTTATCTTGTCTCTGTTTATTTTCCCACCAATCAGAGAAGTTCCCTTTTTGGATTTCTATGTTGGTCTTATTGATCGAAAGGATGTGATCGACGCAGTTATCAAGAAACGATCTGTCGTGAGAAACCAAAATATATCCACTTTTCGCCTTGAGGTAATCACTGACAAGCTTTCTTGCATGCATGTCAAGATGATTGGTCGGTTCATCAATTAACAGAAAGCGGTTTTCCTTTAGAAATAAAGCAGCCAGCAACACTTTCGTTTGCTCTCCGTTGGATAAGGAATCGAAGGGACGATACAGAACATCCTCAGAAACCTGTAGCAAAGAAAGCTCACGCATTAATTCCCAGTGAAGATAGTCCGGAATGATGTCGTTAATAACGTCTAGGGTATGTTGTTCCTTGTTCTCGACATGGAAAGGGAAATATTCAAAGTGGACATTCGCAGAGATATTTCCACTGTATTCATATTTACCCAGCAACAAGTTGAGAAAGGTTGTCTTCCCCCTACCGTTTCTTCCCGTAAATCCTAATTTCCAATCGGTATCTATTTGGAAGCTTACGTTTTCAAATATGTGATCGAAACTGCCTTCATAGGCAAACGTCAGGTTTGTAACATTGATTAATGACATGAAATGATCCTCCTGTATAAAAATAGAAAAGCTACAAGAAAGTTACTCTCTTGTAGCTCAATTTTAATACAGCAAATCCAACCCAAAATGGAGTCAGATAAGAATATTGTTTGAGTGAAAAGATATCGTAACTTTCTTGCATATAAAAAATAAAACATGCGAAAAAACGCATTTTTGTTTTATTTTATGAGCAAGAAAAAATTACATTATCATTTCAACTCCAGTCATTAAGTTAATCGTATTTTATCATACCCATTTTTTTAATTCAACACATGAATCAAATCGAACCCGTTCGTTCAATCGTGCGCTGATTTTTTACCACAGGCCATTACAAATATCATCATCTTTCTGGCAAGCTATGTCACCTTCAAGGTATCACTTCCCTTTTCGACTGTGAATAAGTAATTCCTACCGCAATAGGTTTTGAACGGGGGGATAATATTTTTCGTAATTGATTTCGTTTTTTTATATTCCGGTTGTTACTCACAGGTATAATTGCTCTGAAGCCTCGCGCTAACTTTGCGACAGGAGATATGAGTCGGCATTAATTAATCCAATTATGTTTACATAATTATAATTATGTTAATTCGCTGTCTTCTTAGCTATTTTTCCTTCCCGTTTACGTTTTTCAGTTAGCAATGAAAAAAGGACTGCTCATCGCAGCCCTTCAATTCGTATACATCGCGCTTTCTACGATCGACCGATAATTTTTTTTGCCTCATTCATTGTCCAGACGACACGATTTTGTCCACGTAACAGATGATTACGGGTAACGTGATACCGGTGTGAACCTGGCTCTAATGCCGCCAACTGCAATGCAGGAGCGATATCGGGCAAGGCAGGAATTTGGACTGCTGGATCATGATGAAACTTGCCACGGCGAGTAAAGTTGATGGGAATGAGCGTCCTGCCAAGCTGCAAGAGCTTTTCATTCGCTGCCTTTACTTCCGGGGATGATACCTCCGTCGCTTGTAACAGCTCTAGGTCCTGATAAAAATCTTCTAAAGCCAGTCGAAGAATCTTCGCTTCACTTGCGGCGAGTTCAAAGCTGAAATGCTCACCAGCAGCTTCTTGATATTGCTGTAAGGTTTCGATGAACTCATCGGCAGTCTTCCGGAAGTCATAAGGGAGAACGGTCGCTTGCAAGACGCGATAAATAGATGTCATGTAGACTTTCAGATCTCTTTGTAGAATCTCGTAATCCGCCACATCCATTAAGTCGTCTTCGGTATGCCACTCAATATTAGAACCGCAACCGCCGACCGGATAATACCCTTTTTCTTTCAACTGCTCTTGCGGAATGGTGGACGAGAGCTTGTAAAAGGAAGTTATCCCGATATTGTGAAACGAATAGTCACCTGCGCGATTTGGACGTTTTCCCTTTGCATCTTCTCGGACGGCATCGTAGATGGCTTGTTTGCAATGATCCCCTACTTCATTCGTCCAGTCCATCTTTTCATAGGAAGTAGCCCAGCGGCAACCGGGAGAGTCACAGTTTACCTGCGCAATGCAATTGGCATCCAAATCCAGAGCAAATTGATCGGCAAACCAAGTGGAGCCTGCGTAGCGTCCCGTTGAATGGCCTGGCCAGATGGCAATCCGCAGACTCCGCTTCAACTTGTCGCGATGCTTGTAGAAGATTCGTGCCATCTCCATCAAAGCCGCATCTCCGGTCGTATTATCGCCGATACCCACATGCCACGAATCCAAATGTCCGTGTAGGAGGATGTACTTTTCCGGTTCTTCTGTCCCTTCGATGAACATATCGATCAGCGGGCACGCAAACCAGCCCTTCTCCAGGCTCGTTGACAGTTCAATCACGGCTCTCCCTGTCTGGCACATCGCTTTTAACTCTTCCCCATCCGATTTGTTTACGGCGACAACGGGAATCTTGGGCTCCTTGTCAATCGTGTCCAGATCCGGCGCACCCCAGATCGTGGTGCAGATCCCATCGTGGATATTCTTGCCCGGATTGATGAAAATAGCACCCAGCACGCCTTTGTCGTGGAAGGTAGCTACTTTTTCGGGCATCGCCAAGCCTTCACTGATAACGATTTTCCCACACAGGTCATTCACTTCTTCGTTTACCTTCGCATCGAACATGTCGTAGCGGTCCGTAGCCTGCGCCGAGGGTACGTATACCAATTCACCTTGAACAGTCGCTCCGTTGGTCGAGACGGAAAAGGAAGGGGTCTTGGCCCGAAAAGTCTTGCTTACAGGAGCAATCGCTTGAACGGATGCATTTTTCGGAACGCTCAAGTAAATGGAAGGATAGTGAACGGTATGCGGTATTCCCCACTCTTCCAGGATCTGGGCGAGAAAGTGTGCAGCCGTTCGTTCGTCCTCACTACCAGACTCCCGAATCAAACCACTGAATGTTTCCAAAATCCGCTTGGGAGTCTCCATATTGATTTCATCTAACAGCAGCTTCTCTTGCTCTTTCACGTAACTTGTCATGTTCCAATCTCCCTTCTCATTTGCTCCCTGTTTTCACTCCATCGTGCTCAAAGGTTTTCAGCAGCTTCCGTGCACGCTGCATGCTCCAAGCCACACGATTTTGACCGCGGGTGAGATGAGTAAGAGCAACCCGGTAAGGATGTGAGTCAGCTTCCAAGCTGGACAAGAGGTGTGCGGCAGCTAAATCCGGTATTCGCGGCATATCGATGGCCAGATCGTGACGGAATTTACCTGCCCGCGAAAAGCTGATGGTGACGAGCTCTCGACCCAAACTGCGAATGATTTCATTGGCTTTTTTAACCCTTGTGTCCAAAATAGATGGAGTCTGTAGTTCCTTCACCTGCTGATTGAAATCTTCCAAAGCTAGATAGAGCTCTTGTGCCTCTCTACGTACCATGTCAAACGAATAGTGATCGGTTGCATACGCCTGATATTCCTCGATCGTCTCGATCAGATCTTCCACCGTCTTCGTAAAGAGAAACGGGTGAATCGGTGCATTCACGACACGCAGGATCGTCGTCATGTAGACCTTGAGATCTCGTACCAAAATATCCATATCCGCTACATGCATCAAGTCTTCCTCGCTGTGCCACTCAATATTGGAGCCACATCCGCCGACTGCATAATACCCCCTTTCTGCCAACTCTTCTGCTGGGATGCTGGAAGAAAGCATGTAAAATGACGTTATTCCAATGTTGTTAAAGGAGTAATCGCCTGCCCGATGCGGTCGGAAGCCTTTGGATGGTTGACCGACGGCATCCTGTATCGCGGACTGGCAAAGCTCCTGCGCTTCACTCATCCACGACATCTCTTCATAGGAAGTAGCCCAGCGGCAGCCTGGCGAATCACAATTGACTTGGGCGATGCAATTCTCATCGAGATCCAGGCCAAACTGATCGGCGAACCAGGTAGAGCCTGCATATCTACCTGTCGAGTGCCCGGGCCATATTGCGATTCGAATGCTGCGCTTGAGCTTGTCGCGGTGCTTGTAAAAGATACGAGCCATTTCCAGCAAGGCAGCATTCCCCGTACCGTTGTCCCCGATCCCTTGATGCCAAGAATCCAAATGTCCGTGCAAAAGGACGTATTTATCCGGTTCTTCGGTCCCTTCGATCCAGATATCAATCAGCGGGCATTCAAACCACCCTTCATCCAGATGCGTCTGAAATTGCAAAGTGACGGTATCGGATTGACATTCGTTGATCAAATCAAGTCCATCCTGCTTACCGATCATCAGCGCAGGAATTTGCGGTTCCTCGCCCAACGTGTCCAAGTCCGGAGAGCCCCAAACAACACCGACGGTTCCTTCGTGTATGTAACGACCAGGACTGATGAAGATGACGCCTAGTGCCCCGTCATTGCCTAATTCCTTCATTTTTCCTGACACTGGATAGCCATCCGTCAATACGATTTTCCCTCGGACATCGCCGTATTTATTGATCGCAAGCGGGTCAAAAGCGTCGCTCAGATCGGCTTCGTCTGCCGGAATGTACACGACAGCACCACTTACCCATTGATCACCAGTCGAAACAGAGCATGAAGGTGTTTTTGCTTTAATTTCACGTGATCCGGGATGGGTTACAATGACCGCAGCCTTTTTGGGTACACTCAAATAAATATTTGGGAAATGAATGCGGTGGGGAATGTTCCATTTCTCCAAGTATTGTGCCAAAAAACGAGCGGCCGTCCTTTCGTCTTCACTTCCTGATTCGCGTACCAAAGTGAGAAATCGCTCCAGCACCTCCAATGGCACATCAGTGGAGATGTCTTGCAGGATTGTCTTTTCTAGTTGGTCAATTTCGGATATCACGGACATGGCCCCTTTCCAACTAGGATGGGTGAAACGTTTGATGCAAACTCAGACTCGTTACCTGGTAATCGTTTCCTGCTGATCCTGTTTGCCGGACACTCGCTGACAATAGTGGTCAAAGAAGATCGCCATCGATTTCTCAAAATCGAGTACGCCTTCTACCGTGCAATACTCGTCGCTCGAATGCTGTCTAGCACCGTGGCCCATACCTCCTGTGACGTAGGGAATCTGCAAATACCGCTCAAATACATAATAGGGAGCGCTGCCAGGATTCAGCGGCTGGATTTGCGGCTCCTTACCCATCGTACGATATGTTTCGATCATCGCCTGAACGACATCTTCTTCCACAGACACCTTGGACCAGTAGTATTTATTGGCAACATTCATTTCGATATCTGCAAATCCATGCTTATCCAAGTGCGCCCGAATGAGGCGCACCACTTCATCCGGCTCCATGTGAGGGACCATACGGACATCGACCTTCGCCGTCGCAATATGAGGCAATAATGTTTTCGTACCTGGACCCGTATATCCCGAGTAGATCCCGTCGATGTTCAGCTGAGGTCGGCTGTACAGCTTCTCCCATACGTCCATTCCGGTCCCGTCGTACTTCAAACGTTTCACATCATAGTTTTCGAGGAACACTTTTTCGTCATAGATGCCTTCCTCAATTTGCTGTTTCAGGATTTCCTTTTCTTTCGGAGCGATCTCGGAGACGTCATCCAGGAGTCCTTCTACCAAAATATTTTCATCCACATCTACCATCGTTGATAAAGCTTGAACGAGACGCCAAGCAGGATTTTTCACCCACGCGTTAAAGGAGCCATGAATTCCGCGAGAGGTAGGGCCTCCCCAATCTCCCCCTTGGCACACGAGTTCGAAATAGAGTAAGCCTTTCGTGCCAAGCACAAGTCCAGGCGTTCCTACTTCATCCTGTTCAAAGAAGGGGAACAAGACTGCCTCTGCTTTGGACAATTTCTCTTTGTACTGTTCGAGGAATGCCGGGAAGTTGCGGCTCCCCATTTCTTCTTCCCCTTCTACTGCAAAAATCAGATTGACGGGAAGCTTGCCATCCACTTCTTTTATAGCGCGTAAGGTATTGAAGAATGCGCCTAATGGGCCTTTTGTATTGACAGCCCCACGGTTGACGATGCACGGTCCAAACTTGGGCAGGTCCTTGATCTCTGCACCCCAAGGATCCACGGTCCATCCCTCTTCATCAGTCGGCATCACATCGTACATCCCATAGACCAGGAGTGTGTGCTCCTGTCCTTCATCGAACTCACCGAACACGATAGGATGTCCCTTCGTCGGCACGACTTCTGCTGTTCCGCCTAGCTCTTCGATTATCTCTTTTAATGTATGGGCGGTCTCTTCAATTCCCTCTCCCGTGTAACTGATGCTCGGCATGCGGAGAAATTCGCGAACGCGGTCCAAATCTTCGTCAAAGTTTTTCTCTAGATGTAAGAGAACTTTTTGCAAATTCATAAGGGTACCCTCCTTTGTTCAATGGAACGGAATCAAAATGACCTACTATTTTGTGAGAAACTGTCTAACGCGGCCCAAGTATTTCTCATTCTCCTCTACATGTGGCGAATGCCCGCTATTTTCATAGATCACCAGCTCGGATCGAGGAATCAGGCTCGCGATTTCCTCTGAGGCATCCACAGGCGTAATCCAGTCGTGACGGCCAACAGAGACCAGAACAGGCACATCAATGGATGGTAATTTGTCACGCAAGTTAAATGTCGGTTGATTTACACGGAAAGCAAAGTTGTGCGTTTCATAGTGATAGTAGATGCCATCGATTTTCTCTTTGGCCACGGCTGGATCGTACTCTACCGTGTACAAGGGCTGTAAGGCGAAAAATACCGATTTCAATTCTTCATTTGATCGCATCTCGCCCGCAAACATACGCACCAGCTCATCCTCTGTCAATCCTGGGAGATTGGCTTCCAGTGCACGTTTGGTTGCACCATCTTGACGGTCGGATCCTGGCTTTGTATCGCGCAACATGACATGCGACACGTGGGCTGGATAGCGCGTCACGTATTCCAAAGCCATATAACCGCCATACGAACCGCCATGAATCACGATCTTGTCCAAATTCAGCTGCTTGCGTAATTCATCAATATCCGCTGCCCATTGTTCATGCGTGTAGGGAGGCTTCTCCTCAGATCGGCCAGAACCACGCATATCCAAAAACACGAGCTTATTCGTCTCTTCCAGGGGAGCAAACGCTTTACGGTCAGCTCGACAGTCGCCCAATCCGGGAGCTCCATGGATAAAAAAGATCGCATCCCCATCTTCTTTTCCGTGCACCTCATAGTAAATCTGGCAATCATTTATAGTCGTGTACATACCCTCACTCCTAGACTTTGATAATTAATTGATCCAACTGCTTGGGGAATTGAGTGACGACTAGTGGCTCGTCATCCGTGACGATGATCGTATCCGAGTGGCGGAAACCCGAGAATCCCTCGATGTAAATGCCTGGCTCGCTGGATAAAACCATCCCTGGTCGCAGTACAGTATGATCCCCTACCTCAATCCACGGTGCTTCGTGTTCCTCCAAGCCCTTTCCATGTCCGGTGCGATGGAGCAAATATTGGCCGTACCCAGCTTTTCGGATATAGTCCAGTGCGATAGCGTCAATGTCTGAGCACTTGTTACCAGGACGCATGGCTTCGATCGCCATCTGTTGAGCAGTCGCCATCACCTCGAGCACTTTTGCTTGCTCATCGCTTACATCACCGATAAAGCACGTGCGTTCACATTCCGCGCGATACCCTCCGACATTTGCGCCGCAGCTCAGAATCAAGGTTTCTCCTTTTTCCATTCGTTTCGCACTCGGCAGTGCATGCGGCATGGCTGTACGAAGTCCGCTGGGAACAAGTCCACCTGCTGGTCCACCAGGAACGTACACGACTTCGCCCAAATCTTCTATCATTTTGTTCAAGGTATCTCCCGAGATCGTTTGCAGCATTTCGAGCTCCGACATGCCGGGAGCAGCAACCTCTGTCCCCCTTTTGACGATATAGTCGGAATAGTATCCTGCTGCACGCAACAGATCGACTTCATAAGCATCTTTGGTCAGACGCATCTCATGAACGATGTGATTGACAGACAAGGATGTGGGGGCAAATAATTCTCGCACTCGGATAAACAACTCGCCACTTCCGCCGTCGATGCTCACCTGTGATAGAGTCGGGTAGGTCTGTTTGATGCTATTGATCATCCAGTCGATTGGATGCACGACTCCCGGGTATTCAAAATAGTCACGAACGTCTTGGAAGATGGTTGCGTGCTTGGCCTCGGCCAGCTCCATAACGGGAACGAACAGAATGGATTCACCAGTAGCAGGAACGAACAAGGCGACCGGCCTCTCGTTTGGAAAGTGAAACAATCCCGTCGTGTAAAAAATGTTGTACGTGTTGGTCACAAGTAATCCGCTGATCGCCCTCTCCTGCAAATATTCCTGAATCCGGGCAATCCTCTCTGCGTACGCTTCTTTCGGAATCTTGGTTAACATCTTCGTCCCTCCTGAAAGTTACCTTTTTCTCAAGCGTGGATTTAAGGCTTCGTTGATGCCAATCCCCAAGAAGTTGAAGGATAAGACTAATACAACAATGGCTACACTCGGGAACAGAGCCAGCCACCACGCATGGATAATGACGCCTGTCGCATGTGCATTTTGCAAAATCGTCCCCCAGCTCCAGCTCATGGGATCACCCAAACCGAGAAAGCTCAAGCCCGCTTCGGAAAGCACCGACGTTCCCATGAGAATAGTCATGTTTACGAGGATCGGAGGAAACGCATTTAAGAGAACATGACGATAGATGATTTTGGACTCTTTTGTCCCGATGGCTCTTGCGGCTTCGATATATTGCTTTTCTCGAATCGCCAGTGTCTCTGCTCGCGTCACCCGTGCAATCTGCGGCCAACTGAACAAACCGATGATGATCGCGATATTGCTAATTCCTGTCCCCAGCACTGCAGCCATGATGATCATCAGAGGCAATACAGGCAATGTAAGAAAAATATCAGTAATTGCCATCCCGATATTCGAGACTCTGCCTCCGTAATAACCGGAGATCAAACCAATCGGCACACCGATCAGGATGGAGATCACGGCAGAGGTCAGACCCACGTACAAAGAAACACGCGTCCCCCAGATGACCTGATCAAAAATACTCAATCCGACAGAATCAGTACCGAACCAATACTCCGCGCTCGGTGGTTGCAGCATGTTTGTGACATCTCCATACCCGCTGGGGCGATCGCTGATGATAGGTGCGAGCACGGCCAGTAGCAATAGGGCCAAAATCCCGTACAAGCCCATGACCCCTAATCGATTTCGCCGAAAGTGCTTGATGAACTCCCGCAGAGGTGATGTTCGTGGCTGCATGGAGAGCGGCGCTGGACTGGGGACATTCCCTTTGACCAATGTGGTATTCTCCAATTGCTTCACCCCCTAGTTGTAAGTAATTTTGGGATCCAAGTACGAATAGACAATATCGGTCAGGATGTTCACCACGACGACTGTTACAGCCAAAATTAAGAAGGTACCTTGGAGGATCGGATAATCATGCTCCTTGACTGCTTCATAGATCAGCCTGCCTAGCCCTGGATACGCGAACACCGTTTCTGTCAAAATGGCACCACCGACGATTGCCCCCAGCTGCAGTCCCATCATCGTGACGGTAGAAAGCAAGGAATTGCGTACTGCATGACGCCACAACACGACTCGTTCTTTCAAACCTTTTGCACGTGCCGTCCGAATGTACTCCTCATTCAACACGTCTATCGTGCTTGCTCGCATATAAAGCACGTAGCTAGCCAAATGAACGATGGTCAATGACACGACAGGCAGTACCAGATGATGAGTTGCGTCCCAGATGTAGTCCCAGCCTTCTACTCCGACGGTTACAGCCCCGCCAATCGGAAACCATGGGATTTTCAAGCCGAGGAAGTAGAGCAGGATAATCCCCAGCCACGGAATAAACAAGGCAATACCTAAGATCGACAATGCATTAATCGCTTGATCCAAAAATGAACCTTTGCGATAGGCCGCGATGACACCCAATGGGATTCCGATCAATGTCGTAATGAGCATGGACACCGACATCAATATCAAAGTCCAAGGCAGACGTGACAGAATCACATCCATCACAGGAACCCTTTGCACAAAAGAAGTGCCCAGGTCGAATTGAAAAAAGAGCTGCTTCAGAAAAATGATGTACTGCGTAAACAAATCTTTGTCCAAACCAAAGTCCTTTAATAATTGCTGCCTGATTTCCTCGGGGACGCGATTATCCAGCATCATGGTCGTCGGATCGCCAGGCATTACGCGCAGGATTAAAAAAGTGGCAGTCACGGCAACCAACACGGTAACGACGCCGCGCAGCAAACGGGCAATCAGAAAATTCGTCATGAGCGGCACTCCCTTGCGAAGATCACTCTTCCCAAGCGATCCATTTACAAAATAATCACTTGGGAAGATGTCTCGATTACTTTTTATACACGCCTACGAGAGAATTGGGATCGACCAAGCCCTGCAGATCACCCGGGAAGAGAGTAAAGCCGCCGAATTTATCTGCGTTATAAGCCAAGTTGAATTTTTGTACGTAGATCGGCACGACTGGGAACTCCTTGATAAATAGCGCCTGAGCTGCTTTTACTTCATCCATGGCGATTTGTTCGGTTTTCGCGTATTTCGCACCATCTGCCAAACGATCCATTTCCGCATTCGTGTACGTGGCCATGTTGTTCTTTGCCTTCGAATGATACAGATTGGAGAATGTCTCACTCGGCTCGTCAAGAACGCCCCATTTTCCAATGTGCATTTGGAAATCTCGTTCGTTAAAGACCTTTGCCACCAGTGTGTTGTACTCTACCGGTTTCAGGACCAGCTTCACGCCAATATCAGAAGCGTTTTTCTCCAGAATTTTCGCAACCTTTTGATGAAACACATTCGCGCCGTCGTAAATGACTTCTGGCTCTACGTTTTTGCCCCCAATGCTGCTTGGCGCATTCAAAATGCCATCGCCATCCGTGTCGCTGTATCCAGCATTCGTCAAAATCTCTTTTGCTTTCGCAGAATCGTAAGCGGGTGCTTTCGCTTCCGGATTGATCCAATCGGCATACAGCGGGGAAATCGGCGTGTCAATCTGCATGCCTGCCCCTTCCAGCGCAACATTGAGAATCGTATTGCGGTCTGTCGCCGTCGCCATCGCCTGACGGAAGTTCACGTCTTGCGTTGGAGACACACCTTTGGCAGCATCTGTATTAAAGCTGTAGTACGCAAAGCCAAGGCTTGCTGTTTGCTCTACTTTGATAGATGGATTGGTTGCCAAAAGCTTGGCAGCGGATGTCGGCAAATCGGACGAAGTCACATCCACTTCTCCTTTTTGCAATGCCAGCGTCATCGTATTCGCATCCGGGTAAATTTTGAAGATCACTTTATCCAAATAAGGCCGTCCGCCTGGCGCAGCAAACCATTTGTCGATCGCAGCGAGCTCGAGGTACTGTCCTTTTTCATACGCCACCAGTTTGAATGGTCCAGCACCGACTGGTTCCTTATTCTCAAACGATTTGGGGTCGTCCACTTTTTCCCAGATGTGCTTTGGAACGATCCGTACCCAGTAACCAATCGCTCCTGAGAATGCAGGATAAGGACCTTTTAACGTGTACACAACGGTCAGTTTGTCAGGTGTTTCGACCTTGGCTACCTGATCGAAAATCTCTGCCGTCCATTGCAGCTTTTTGTCGTGCAGCAATTGACCGGTAAAAGCGACGTCTTCTGATGTAATCGGCTGACCGTCCTGCCAGTTCACTCCATCACGAAGCTTAATGGTGACCGTAAGTCCATCCTCAGACGTCGTGACGGATTCAGCCAGATACGGCTCCTTTTTGCCGCTCGGATTCATCTGCATCAAATGTGGATAGAGATTGTTTACTACCCAGCTACCCGGCGTCGTATTGGAGACGAGTGGATTCAAGGTATCTGGACCAGATAGTGTTCCTACGACGAGAGTTCCACCTACAGCTGGCTGACCATTTGCCGGAGCCGGCTGAGAAGTGGTCGCTGGCGGTGTGTTGGAAGTTGACGGATTGGCTGCGTTTTGGGTACCATTGCTCGCTGGCTGTGATGAGCAAGCCGCCAACATACTGGCAGACAGCAGGAGTAAGAGCATAACATTCTTTCTTTGCGTGGCCTTCACATTCATTTCCCCCTGTACTCGTTTTGAATTGGTCGACAAGTAGCATGTATGCTCGCTATTCGCTGTATAAATGACAGGCAATCATTCCCCCTTCTGCTGTCTGTGTCAGGGCGGGTCGTACTTGCTTACAGATGTCCATACATGCCAAACAGCGTGGATGAAATGCACATCCTGTCGGTGGATTTGATGGGCTGGGAACATCACCAGTCAAAATGATTCGGTCTTTCTTTTGCTTAGGATCTGGACTAGGAACCGCAGATAGTAGAGCCTGGGAATACGGATGAAGCGGTCGTGCAAACAAGTTCTTTTTCGAGCTGATTTCTACGACACGCCCCAAGTACATCACCAGGATGCGATCACAAAAGTGATTGACCACGCTTAAATCATGAGAGATGAAAATATAGGTTAAGGCGAACTTCTGTTGTAGGTCTTTGAGCAGATTTAGTACCTGTGATTGAATCGATACATCCAAAGCAGAGACGGGCTCGTCAGCGATAATCAACTCGGGATTGAGCATCAAAGCACGTGCAATGCCAATGCGTTGTCGCTGCCCTCCACTAAATTCGTGCGGAAATCGGTGAATCACTTGCTCTCCCAGACCGACTACCTGCAAAAGCTCAAGAACTTTTTCGCGCCATTCTTTCCTGGTAGACAAGCGGTAGTTTGCCAAAGGCTCCTCCAGGATCTGTCCTACTGTCAGTCGTGGATTTAGTGAGGAGTAAGGATCTTGGAAAACCATCTGCAATTCCTTTCGTAGCTCTCGCATTTCTTCTTTTTGTGTTTGCAGGATGTTTTTTCCCTTGTAGATCACTTCGCCTTCCGTCGCTTCCAATAACCGGATTAAAAGTCTGCCAGTTGTGGATTTCCCACAACCTGATTCTCCGACGATTCCCAAGGTTTCCCCTTTGAAGACTTGGAACGATAAATCATCTACGGCCTTCACATGTGCAGTCGTACGGCGCAGCAATCCTTTTTTCATAGGGAAGTACTTTTTTAACCCTTTTGCTTCTAGCAATATCTCGCTCATACAGACACCCCACTTGTGTTTGGATATAACCAGCAGCGGCATCTGACATGCTCAGACAGTTCAATTAGGGGTGGCAATTCTCTCACACAGAGCTCTGTCGCTTCCGAACAGCGTGAAGCAAATCTGCATCCCGTTGGCATTTCGGACAATTGGGGAACTGTTCCTTCGATGGTATGTAAGCGATCCTTTGTTTCCCCCATTTTAGGAGTAGATGCGATCAAGCCCTTTGTGTAAGGGTGGTTGGGTGCTTCAAAAAGCATGTGAACAGGTGCTTCTTCCACGATCTGCCCAGCGTACATGACGATGACCCGATCACAAACCTCTGCGACGACACCTAAATCATGCGTAATGAGCAAAATCGCCATGTCAAACTGTTGCTGCAGCTTTTTCATCAATTCCAGAATTTGCGCTTGAATCGTGACATCCAAAGCGGTCGTTGGTTCATCTGCAATCAAAATATCCGGATTGCAGGCAAGTCCCATGGCGATCATCACCCGCTGCCGCATCCCACCAGACAGCTGGTGCGGATATTCATCAATGACCCCTTGTGGTCTTGGAATACCCACTGTTTTGAGCATGTCGATCGCTTTGTTTCTCGCTTCTGCCTTGCTCATGGACGTATGCTCTCTCAGCAATTCGATTAATTGAAAACCAATCGTATACACAGGGTTCAAGGAAGACATCGGTTCCTGGAAAATCATCGACATCTCTTTTCCTCGTTTTTTTCGATACGCATCTCGACTAATCGAGAGCAGATTGGTTCCCCGCAGGCGTATCTCTCCCTCGCAGACATTGGCGTTCTCCGGTAAGAGACCCATGATGGACAAAGCCGTCATACTTTTTCCGCAACCGGACTCTCCGACAATCCCTACCGTCTCACCGCTATCGACGTGAAAATCGATTCCTTCGATGATGGCGTACTCTCTCTTCTCCATCTTGATACGCGTTTTTACTTGAGTGACTTCCAGCACGGTTGGTTTATCTCGAGACATGATTTCCCCCCTCGTCATCATCGTCTTGATGCAAGGAATAAGTAGCAAGGACTATGCCATTGCAAAAAAGCCAGAAAAATCCCGCAAATCCCCCTTGTAACAGGGGATGCCTATTTATTCTCGTAGCATTAGGTTCCTATGGGACTGCTTTGTTGACCCAAAGTGACCCTAAGTGCGCGAAAGGTTGAACTCTATAGCAAAAGAAAAAAGCTGCCCCCAGCAGATACTCTGCTGAATGGAACAGCTTCTCTTTCCTCTTTTCATGGGGTCAATAATCGTAACGTTTCTTGCACAAGACGATCTGCCTGCTTCAACGCATAATTGACCTCATTTCGTTTTCTCTGGAGAGAGGTAAGCAAAAAATAATACTCCTGCTGCTCTGGAGTGGTCTGGACCAATAGATCAATGTCAGAGAACTTTGGAACGGCTGGCTGCTTCAAGGCTAAATCATGTTCAAAATTGCTGCCTTTTACGTAGTTCAACGGTACCAAGTAACTCGACAGCTCCAGCAGGCATCGATTTAGGGAGGCTAGCTTTGCATCCTCTGTAACGTTCCCCATTACGTCCTGCAGATGGACCAAGCTTGTTTTAACATTATCGATTCGCTCAAGCGTCGACGACAAATCAAAACGATTCCCCGCTTTTTCTCGCCAATGAAGGACACTTTGTTCAATATCGAGAATGGCTTCCAGCTGATCAATCGGGTAAATCGGGCTCGTCAACGAACGCAACACGATCGATAAATAGATCTTGCAATCCCTTACCAAAAGCTCCGGATCGATTTTATCGATGGTATCTTCTGTCGTATGCCACCACCAGCCAAACCCTCCCGATTTACCGGACCCGAAGAGCTGGCTAAAGGCTTTTGCTGCAGGATCCTGAGAAGGCTCTTGTTCGGACAATCCCATGAAGAGGGATGGCGTTCCCGTACCCCAAAACGATTGATCTCCTGAACGTCCAAAGCGCGAACCTGTAAATTCTTGATCGATGATCTGGCTGATGACATCGTTTGCGAGCTCTCTCGTTTCCTTCATCGTGTTGGCTTCTGTAAGAACGGTCGAATCCTTCGCACCTACGGAATCTACATTCAAATGGAGCAAGCAATTCTCCCGTAAATCTTCCCAATGCGTATCGCAATACCAAGCGGAGCCCGCATAGCGACCGTGCGAATGACCCGACCAAAAGGCGAGACGCAGGGATCGTTTTAAATGAGTGCGCTGTTGTGTGAGTATCCGAGCAACCTCTAGCATGACAGCATTAGCTGTACCGTTGTCCATCGCTCCGTAGTGCCACGAATCGATGTGGCCACTAAACAGTACGAATTTATCTGGTTCTACTTGACCTTTGATTTCAGCAATCAACGTGGGGATGGCGCGGATCCCCGTTTCCACCTCGGTTGAAATGGAGCACTGATTCTGTCCTTCCTCCAGGTAGTTCTTGATCACTTCACCCGTTTCAATCGTGACAGAAACGACCGGAATGCTAGGCAGCAGCCCTTTGTTCTCAAGGGTCGGCGTTCCCCAAACGGTAGAAACAATCATTTCATGGGTATGGGTGGCATTGATGAATACGGCACCGATCGCCCCTTGTTCCTCTGCTATTTTTACGGCAATCGGAGTGGCCAAACCATCCAGTAGCACAATCTTACCTACGACCTGCATGTCTCGGTAATCGTGTTCCGTACCAGAACCTGCATACACCAGCTCCGCTTGCAGATGATTAACCGATTGCCCCATCGAATGGGTGATGGAGGGAATCGGCTGCTCTGCTATAGAAACGAGCGACTTCACAGGTAAACTGATGTAGGCCTTATGCAGAAGAAGCTCAGACTCCACGCCCATCTCTTCCAACGTTTGCTTCACATAGTGGAAAGCGCGCAGCTCTTCTTCGGACCCAGACATGCGCACCTCTTTGGATATCGTTTCTGTATACTCCATTAGTTTACTTTTGGAAACCTGCTGTAACAGGTGTTCTTCAGTAATGAGCGTCTGTCGATGGTTCATGTCATGCTCCTCTTTCCTATTCGTATTTTGGATATAGCATGCTACCTTAACAGACTATGTTTTTCGCGAGAACAGTCAAGATTTTCGTCGTTTGGATCAAGTCTTCGATCTCCATGTACTCGTTAAACCCATGGATGTTGTTCTCGCTCGTACCAGGACCGTAATTGATACCAGGAATTCCATTTTGGATGAACCACCTCGTATCCGCTTGCGCCAAAACCCCGACGACCGGTAGGGTGTGGCCCGTGACTTCCTGTACGGCCTGCTGCAGCTCGGAAATAAGGGGAGAGTCTTCTTGCGTAATCGTAGGGTCTGTCTGAAAGTCAGTAATTCGAGTCAGCTTGACTTTGAATGCGGGATCGTTTTTTTCGAGAACCTCCAGCAGCGATACGACACGATTGTAAATCTGATCGAGGCTGTGCTCGGGGATGACGCGAAAGTCCACTTCAATCTCACACGTAGCCGGAACGACATTGACTTTCGTCCCACCTTGGATGGTGCCGATATTAACGGTGGTGTACTTCATACCAGGAATGGAGGAAGGCTCTTGCTCCAGATCTTTTTGGAGGTTTTCTAGACCCTGCACGACTTTCGCCATCTTCTCCACGGCGTTCAAGCCTTTCCATTTATAACCCGCATGCGCCGGAATGCCATCCGTGGTGATTTTCAGCTGCAGGACGCCTGCCATCGCTCGAACGATGTGATTGCTGTAGCCCTCCACAATTACCATATCTCCATGTACATGCCCATTTTGGTTTATGTAGCCTGCACCCAGAATTCCCCCTGTTTCTTCATCACACGTGGCAGCAATAATTACATCGCCATTTCGCGTAAGAGAAGTACGCGCCAACGCCACTGCTGCCATGATGTAAGCGCTTAACCTTCCTTTGGAATCGGTTGCTCCTCTCCCATAGATTCGCCCATTGGCGATCATCCCTGAAAAAGGCGGATAGTCCCACTGTTCCGGATCTCCTGCAGGTACCGTATCCAGATGAGAATTGAAGATAAGGTTTCTTCCCTCTCCAGACCCTCGCAACGTCGCAATGACATTCTTGCGTGGTGTTGGCAAACCTGCCGCGCTCGTCATTTCGTCAGGGACAGAAATGACCTGGACCTCAAAACCAAGGTCTGTTAATTCTTCCTGAAGGAACGTACTTATTTCGCTGTAGTTACCTGGCGGATTTTCACTTGGGATTTGAATGAGGCGTTGGAGAAATCCAATGATCTCTGGCCTCATCTCCTCGACCGCCTGGAATAGCTGCTGTTTCTGCGTATTGGTATCATTCATGAGTTACCCCTCCTCGGTGAAGAGTAATTGCAAAGTCTATGCCAATCAAATCGCAGGAAAATGCGCCTGATTTCTAGCCCTTGGAGGGGTATTGTGGTGTCTTAGGGTGTTTGCGATAACCTAATCATAATAAGGAACGTTATATTCATTGCGATGAGTCACCCATTTCAAGGGTAACCTGCTTTTTGGTAAAGCCTTTTCCTCTGAATAGCCAATCGGTACCAAACCGATGATCCGCACGTCATCGGGAATATGGAGGCTTTCTTTGATATCTTGTTCATTGATTCCACCTACCCAGCAGCCTGACAATCCCAATGCTGTCGCGGTCAACAAGATGTTTTGGACGGCCGCTGCAGTGTCGATCAAAGCCCACTCGCGCCCTGCTGGTCCATAGCGGGCAACGGTTCGTTTCACATTGGAGCAAGCCACGATGACTACCGCCGCATCGGCAATCCAATATTGATAATTCATACCTTTGGAAAAGTAGCCGCTAAAGGTCGATTTCACGATCTCTTGTTTCTTAGCGGGATCGTCAATAACAATAAACTCCCACGGCTGCATATTCCCGCTCGAAGGTGCTCTCGTTCCTGCCAGCAGGAGCTGTTCCACCATTTCGGAGGCAATAGGCTGTTTGGTAAACTTTCGCTTGCTGACACGTTGAAAAATAGCGGGGATGGGATAATTGGATTCAGTCGTCACCCTGGTTACCTCCTTTCACTTTAATATTTCTGCCACAGATAACCGCGGCGGAATTTCCTTTTCCTCATCACTATAGCCAACGGTAAAAATAGCGATCGGCTCAACATACCACGGGAGGTTTAGGTTCTTTTGTAGGAGATGTGCATCAAATTCTCGAATGACGGACGTGCTCAAACCATGGGCGGCTGCTGTCAAACGTGCATTTTGGATGGCAGCAAAGGTGTCCTGGATTGCGAAAATTTCACCACGCTCACCTAATCGCACCAAAGCTCTGCGCTTTTCGATCATCACGACCGCGATCACAGGTGCACTCATCAGCCAGGCCTGTCCACCATAGCTGTGGGGTGACAAAAATGGATCGAGTGTAGCGGCTATTACCTTTTCGCGCTCCTTAATCCCTTTGACAAGCATCAGCTCCCAAGGCTGTGTGTTTGCCAATGACGGTCCCAGCGTGAAAGCATAGAACACTTCTTCGATCAATGGCTCAGGGATCGGCGTCGATTGGTAGCCACGCACATTGATGATCATGTTCATGATAGGGAGCATTTCTCCTTGCTTGGAAATAGACACAACTATTCATTCCTTTCTAAAAAAATATGACTGAGAGTATGATCTATAAACAGAAGTAATATTTCTAATATTTTGAATTTGCTTCACACACGTAACTCCATCGTTTGCTTCATCATGGACAGCATGTGCAGCCCTTTATCTGTGATCCGGCTGCCTTGACCTCTGCGTCCAGAAAATATGTATCCAAGGTCTCTTAGGCTATCCATCCGATGTCGAACTTGTTGATCGGTGATAGGAATCCCCCTCCGCATGGCAAAGTCTACGATTTTTCCTCTGCCTACACATTCCAATCTACTTTTTGCTTGTTCTAGACATTCCAATATGACATAGAAACTAAAAAGCTCCCCTTTTGTCTCCAGCTCCTCCATGTCTCCTTTTTTTGTTTCTTGCAGCTTCTGCTCTGTCTCGCGAAATTGCTCGGGTAGATCGAGCTCCGTAATCGTATTGCCATCCATCACACTCGTCATGTACTGCACCACGCTATTTAACTCACGGACATTCCCCGGCCAATCGTAGTTAAGAAGACGCTGCATGACCGCCGGCTCAATATCCACCGTGACCAAGGAATTTTCTTTCACAAAATGCTCGACGAGTAACGAGATATCTTCTCTTCTTTCTCGCAAAGAGGGAACTCTCAATGGAAGTACAAAGAGCCGGTAGTATAAATCCTGGCGAAACTTCCCCTCTTCTACGAGATCCTTCAGACTGCGGTTGGTCGCTGCGATGATCCGAACATCGATTGGGATAATTTGTTGCCCCCCAATGCGCATGACCTGCTTTTCTTGCAGAACGCGCAGCAGCAGTGCTTGCAAGGAGGGAGAAGCGTCTCCAATCTCATCCAGAAAGAGCGTCCCATTATGTGCCAGCTCAAATAAGCCTGGCTTCCCATTCTTTTTTGCACCAGTAAAAGAACCACCTTCGTAGCCAAACAGCTCGCTCTCTGCCAGTGACTCTGGTAATCCTGCGAAGTTAACTGGCAAAAATGGACCATTTTTTCGTTTAGACAAGCTGTGTATGGAATGGGCAAACAATTCTTTCCCTGTGCCATTTTCACCAAGTATTAACACCGTCTTGTCCGTTGTCGAAATTTTTTGCAGTACGTCTAGTGTAGTGGTAAGCCGATCACTTTTGCCGATGATGTCCTTGATCGTGTATTTCGAGGACAATCCTTTTCCTTGTAGTTCTTTCCGTACTTCCTGCTCCACCTTTTGGATGTTGGACACGTCTTGAAAGGCTGTCACTACACCGATTTTTTCGTCCTCCAACGTAATCGGGGTATTGTTTACTACTAGATTCAAATGATTCACGGATTGAACCTTGTTGACTTCGACTTGCTCCTTTCCTTCGGGGAGCGACAACCATGGAAGTACCTCGTCGAGCGTTTTCCCGACCAGGTCCTTATTCGAATCACCGATTCCTAAAATGTTCTTCGCGGCCTGATTAATCTGGATGATCGTTTTATTCGGATCTGTCGTAATGATGCCCTCATGCACCGTATTCAAAATGGTGTCCAAATGCTTGTTTAACTCTTTAATGTGATTCAATGTTCGGTAAAAACGTCTGCTTTGCTCAATAATTTCCTGGATATACCGAGCGGAATACAGATTGGCGCGATCCACGTTGGCATTGAGGCGGACAGCAAGCTCGATAATGGTCGAGACATCGAGCGGTCGAATTCCGATATTGACGACCTTTTGCATGCCTCTCGGGACCAGCTCGGCCCCTTCTGCATAAATCGCGGTAGTAATACCGTCGATCGGCTGTTTACATCCCGGATAATACGGGACCATTTCGAATTGAAAGCCCAGGTTACGCAACAGTTCAATGGTTTCGTGTGACGTTTCCAGCATGTTATTGACGACAAGGCAACGAGTGTCCGGGGGGAGGGTGACCAACTCATCCATTTTGGCGATGTTAATGGCTCTCCTTGCGATAATCAGCTTTTCGCTTGGAATCTTCCATTCCTCAATGACTTTAGGAGACGATGCGAGAACGAAGTCAACCTCATCGGTATTGGAGGCTTTTGACTCATGGAGAATCGTAATGCGATTTTGGAAAAAATCATGGATTTGTTTTGCAAAGACAGAGTGTGTTCTTTGATCTTTTGCCACAACCAGAAGCGTTCGCTTATCCATAGTATCCCTCCCCAGATAGCCATACTGATATTCTCTACCATCATAGTATGGAAGCTCCTTTGGTTAATAGAGGCAAAAAAGTTTTGATTACACTGGAATTTTCTTGAAAAAAATCAAGCTATTATCCAGAACAAAAAAGATAGCTCTCCTATTAGCGAAGTTTTGCTAAGCGGGAACTATCTTGGTTGAATGAAATCAGACAGTAGCTTTTTCGTCTTTCTTGCCCACGGTCATCGATTTCGGATCATACCATACTTCATCGAGAACACGCATGATATTGCCACCTATCACTTTGGCTATATCTCCATCGGAATACCCTCGTGTAATCAGCCAACGCACGATGTTCGGGAATGCCTCCGTCGGATTTTCGATCCCTTCCACATAATCGACTTCCTCAAAGTTATTCTTGCCGTGTGCAGCTGCAATCGACAATGCACTCGCGAAGACTCGATGGATGCCAACATGGTCTCCAAATAACACATCCGGCCCAAAAGCTACATGGTCGATTCCTACGAGATTCGCACAATATTCAAAGTGCTCCATGAAAGAATCAAGATTGTGCCTAGGCTGATTTTTGGTCATCGTCGTATGTGGTGCCGCCTCGATGCCAATGACGCCACCGCGCTCCGCGCATGCTTGAATAATGTGATCCGGCTTCAAGCGATTGGATTCCCAAAGTGCCCTTGCCCCTGCATGAGTAATGAAAATAGGTTTATCACTCGTCTCGATCGTATCCAGCGAGGTTTTGTCCCCAGAGTGAGAAATATCGATGGCAATGCCCAGCTTATTCATGCGGCGAACCGCCTGTCTTCCGAATTCCGTCAAGCCGCCGTCGCTTTTCTCCTTCAAGCCGCAGCCGAGCGAATTCCCCTCACTGTAGGCAATACCCATGTTACGAACGCCAAATCCGTATAAAATGTCCAGCCGATCCAGCTCGTTCTCGATCATCGTAGATGCCTCCAAGGAAGGAACGAAAGCGATCTTCTTGTTTTTCTTTGCCAGCCGGATGTCATCTGTCGTCAATCCGAGAACGACCATATCCTGATGGGCAATATCACACAATCGCATTCCCAAATCAAACAGAACATCATCCCATTTCCAGCCCGCACGAGAAGTAATCATGGCGGTTCCATTCATGAGATTGTCAAATACGCAGTCCAGCCCTGATTGACTCAATCCCTCATAGCCCATACTATCTCTTCCCCAGCGGCGAAACTCGAAGAATTCATTCAAATTCTCAGGAGCCACAAACATGTGATCATGCAAGGAGATCACGACGTTTTCTTCAAAGAGTCGCTTCGCACGCTCTTCTTGTGACTCCGTCAACGGGATGGTGTATGCGGGAAATAATCCCGTTTCTTTGGATAGTTTAAATTCTTTAAAATCAACTCCTGGCTCTAGATACTGATAGGCTCGATATCCTTTGTAATCCTTCTGCTGCACATGAATCATCCTTTCTTATTACCTAGATTCAGTCACATACAGAACAATCTGCATATTTCATACCACCAATCCGCTTTCTTAGATAAACTCTTGTAATATCAAGTTTTCGGACTTGTTTCTTGCCAGCTGAATGGTTCTAGCGGCGTTAAAAACAACCTAACTCACCCAAAGTGGTCACCCTAAGAACCTTTCCTTCTCACACAAAAGAAAAAGCGCCCTCTCCTTACAGAAAGGGCACTCCTTTGAAAAACCTACTATAGCTTCGCTACCTGCGTCCTTTTAATGAAAAACGCAAGTAGCAAGGCAACAACAGAAAAGCCAAATCCGATCAAAAAGGCGTTATGCACACCTGCAACCATTGCTCCAGCCATTTGATCCTGTGCAGTAGGGTTGGGTGACTTCGCCAGAAAAGCCCGTTGACCCGTCGACATGACTCCAATGAACAAGGCGACGCCAATGGCTCCGGCAACCTGTTGCAAGGTGTTCAAGATAGCCGTACCGTGCGGGTAAAATCGTGGTGGCAATTGGTTCAATCCATTTGTCTGAGTGGGCATCATGATCATGGAGATCGCCACCATTAAGCAAATGTGCAAGAGGAGGAAGGTCATCCGACTCGTTTCTACCGTCACCTGTGTAAAAAACCACATAATCACAACGAGAAAAGCGGCACCGGGTATGACGAGAGCACGCGGACCGAATTTATCAAACAGCTTTCCTGTAAGAGGTGAAATCAGCCCGTTTAACAAACTACCCGGCAACATCAAAAGACCAGATGCGAAAACGGTGAGCCCAAGAGCACCTTGGAACAGGAAAGGCAAAAGGGACATCGCTGAGAACAACGTCATCATCATAATAATCAGCAGGATTGTTGTCAGCGTGAACATCGGGTATTGAAATGCTCGAAGATCCATTAAAGGCTCAGGGACTCGCAGTTGCCGAAATACGAACAACACGAGTGCGATAATACCGATTGACACAGTTCCGTATACAAGTGGATTTGACCAACCACCATGACCCTCGCCAGAACTGCTGAATCCATATACCACAGCACCAAACCCTATCGTGGATAAGATAAGGGATAGCACATCCACTTTTATTTTTTTGGTTTCCGAGACATTCTTTAAGTAGATCGCGGCAAACACAATGGAAAAGGCTGCGAACGGCAGCACCAGATAAAACAGCCATCGCCATTGCAAGGATTCCAGAATCAGGCCAGACAGAGTCGGACCAATCGCCGGGGCGAACATGATGACGAGTCCGATGCTTCCCATCGCTGCCCCCCTCTTGTCGGGAGGATATAAAACCAGAATGGTATTCATCAAAACGGGTAGCATCAGGCCCGTTCCCGCAGCCTGCAACAATCGACCCACCAACAAAATCGAAAAATGAGGGGCAATTCCACAAACCAACGTACCCGCAGTAAATAAAATCATGGCTCCTAAGAACATTTGCCTTGTTGTAAACAGTTGAACCAATAGCCCAGACGCTGGCACGAGTACACCTACGACGAGCATATACCCGGTTGCTAACCATTGAAGGGTCGAGGCCGAAACATTTAGTTCGATCATCAGTTGTGGAAACGCGATATTGAGCAACGTTTCATTTAAGATAGAGAAAAATGCCCCGATCATGAGCGAGATCAATATGGGCAGTCTCTTTACCTCTCCCATATTCTTGGGAGACTGAAAAGTGGAAGTTGCATCCTGATTCACTTTAACTTCATCTCCTTTTATGACCATAGCCTCCCCAAACACACGAGCCTTAAGTAAATACGATTGCCCCCATAAAAAGGTAATAATGACAAAAAGGCAACCTCCCCCAGATACTCACTGGGATATGATCGCCCTTTTCTCTCATTTATTGGAAATCCTCCATGCTTTCACACCGTTTACGAATCCTTTTGAACGTCATCATCCTCTGACGGCTCAGGACGTCCTTGCCCGTACAATTGCACATGCAGCTCCTCGATTTCCTCGCCCGTTAGATCCCCGCGTTTTAACAGTTCTTCTGCAATGGCGTGGACGAAGTCGGCATAGTCCAAAACCAGCTTCTTCACCTGGAGCATCTGCTCATTCAACAACTCGTTAATCTTGGGACGCAGTGTCTTGAGTCCATCTACCCGCGAACCAGTCGCCAACCAGCTGAACAATTCATCTCCCATCCCGACGATACCCAGATATGCCCCTGCGAGCTCCGTCGCTTGATGAAGATCGGAGGTGACTCCATTTAGCTTTTTCCCCAGAAACTCTTCTTCTACTGCACGGGCAGCCAGGCACACCTGAATCGCAGCCAAAATCTCACTGTCGCTGCGGTTGTACCTTTCGTGCGTCGGCTTGGTAGCTGCGAGTCCTAGAGCTCCACCTCGTCGAATTATGGTGACCTTCCAGACACGTTCGTGCGGCTTTAGAAAAAACTGAGCCACTGCATGGCCAGCTTCATGATAAGCTACATTTCGTTTTTCATCCTCGCTCATCGAACGAAGGGGTTGCTTGATCCCCCATTCATAGGTTTCCATAGCAGCACGGAAGTCATCATAGTTGGCCACGAGTGCACCACGTTGGTGGGCGATGACGACTGACTCGTTCACGATATGCTTGATCTGCGCCGGACTGTACCCAATCGTATCGAGCGCAGCTTTTTCAGGCGTTAAGGTCTCATCATGCTTTACCTTCTTGAGATAGTACTGGAAGACGTCTATCCGTCCGTCATAGTCCGGGGAATCTACCCATAGCTGACGGTCAAACCGTCCTGGCCGTAGCAGAGCGGAATCGAGGATGTCGGGCAGATTTGTCGCGGCAATGGTCATTACTGGTGGCCGTTCCGCCTTTTTGCGTCGTAGGCCGAGTGTTCTCAAGAGCTTGGCAATTTTCGTATTATCGATATTGGGTGGATCCATTTGCAGCAGCAGCTCATTTAATAGCCCTGCTCCACCCATGCCGAGCATGCCTCCACCCATCCCGCCACCTTGACGTTTCATCCCGATGGCATCGATCTCATCGATAAAAATAATACACGCGCCGTATTCGCTGGCACGCTTCCTCGCTTTTCGGTACAGCCCCATTACTTTCAGATTCCCGACTCCGAAAAACATGTTTTGAAAGCTCGGTGCCGACGCATAAGCAAAGGGAACCTGCGCTTCGTTGGCAATTACCTGAGCTAGGTAAGATTTACCGGTTCCTGGTGGGCCACAGAGGAGCAAACCGCGGATCGCCTCTCCACCCATTTCCTTGAATTCTTTAACCCCTTTGAGCAGGGTAACAATCCGCTTGGCATTCTCCACAATCTCTGGGTTTCCCCGGTAATCATCCCAAGTGGAGCCTGTTTCGCCAGGCAAAATCCAATACGTACGTCCACGAGCCAAAAACCAAAAGAGAGCAACGAACTGAATGATGACAAACAGGATGGCAAAGAGCAACTGAAATAGTAGTGTGACAATCCCCCAGGCTACTGCCCAGTAAGTCGGTCCTCCCACGGTGAGGACAATCAGGACCGTGGCAATGATTCCGAGCCAGAGGAGGATTTTACGCCACTTGATCCACTGATATCTCCTCATGGCACCACTCCCTTTTGCGAAATATTTAGAATATTGTATGAGGAGATAAACTCCGTGGTGCCTCGTCCCTCACTGGGTAAAAACCATGAGAGGCGATGGTAAAGGGCTCGTGTTTCCTTACAAATATATACGAGGTGACAAGCATTTCATGTCTGGGAAGAAAAAATATGAGCGCACTCCATTTGGTTAGGGATCAAAAAAACAGCCCTCCTGACAGGAAGGCCAATACATACACATCATGATTCAAATCTACTTTTGATGTCCAATACGTACTTGATGATGACAGCGAGTCCTCCGATGAAGTAGAAAACCAACAAGGTATAGCCAGTCGGGTCAATCGATGTCATGGATACGAGTACGTTCAAAGGTAGGATGAAATAGAGAATATCCTTCAAATACCCCAGGACGAAGGATGGATGAAAGGAACCTTGCCAAAACGATCGGAATAGAACGATCAAAAAATCAATGATCATGAGTCCAAAAATCGCCCAAATCGTGTAAATCATCCAGTCAGCCAGTGAATAGCCCATGTATCATCACCACCTTATCCTTCATCGTATGCGCCGGTAAAAACGCAGGTGAGGATAAGCAATGCGGATTTTTAGTTGTCCGCCTTCATTTTGTTACACTCACGATGTCCTCCACTTTTATCCAGCGGGAATCATCTTGGTTGACGAGTTTAACCAGATATTGTTCGGCGTCAATTTCTCGAACGAGTCCCCAAGCTGATTTCACGGTGCCAAAGGATCCGCTTTCCCTGACAAACCACTTCACTTGAATGGGATAGCTGTATTGTGTACTGTCATAAATTCGAAAGCACATTTCTCCAAAGTCATCATCGGCGATGGTTGGACGTTGTACTAGTAATCCTTGCCATTCATCACAGCTTCTTTCGGATAGATACGAAAATTTTTCATTCATGATAAACCCTCCACGAATACGAACTGATGTTCTTATTATGCTTGATTCGAATCCGTTTTTCAAGGGTGATTGTTCTTAGGTAAAACGAGGGAAGGCTAAGGCGACCGGGTCAAAGTTCGTTTCAAAGAATAATGTCAGGAAGATTGTGTAAAAATACGACAAACGCAATCTATCCGAAAACAGGGAGCTTTTATGACGAGATTCGCTCGGAACAGAAAAGGATTCAAAAAAAACGTGTCCTCGAAGAAGGTCACAACATCATTAGACGAGCAAGTCGAGTGGCTCAAGCAACAACTCTCAGACCGATTCGATGTCGTATACCATCTGTTCGTTTCGGGATCTACCCAGAGATGCTCTCTTGTTTATTTGCAAGGCATGGTCGTACGACCCTTTTTAGCATTTGCATAGCTTACGCTGTGCGTTCGGGTGTGCAATCCATCTTTCTATTTTTCACAACCACATAAGACCTTCAAGTCTTTAGGGTGGTCAGTTATTAGTTCGCTTTTTATTATTCTATCGAGCCTCATTCCAACCTCTATGTTTTCGGTACTCATTTAACGGGTGATCTGATTTATCCTGAATTAGAGCTGATCCGATTTATCCGTGCAGGCTCTTTTCTCGAGAATCTGGATCCGATACTCATTGCCGTATATTGAGGTTATCGTACTGACTCATACCTTTGGCTAAAAGACCACAAGCCCTTTTCCTTGTCCATGACAGCCATGATGGTGGGGTTATCCTTGTTCATGGCTAAATCGAAAATGGAACTGGCTCATCTGACCGTACACGGAATGGTTAGCCTTTTTATCCTGTCTGAGGTCATCCCCATTATTTATTTGGTGACGGATTGGGCTCGCACCTCACTTGCCAAACGATAAAAGTGACTTGTTCATAACAAAAACGCACGTGCCTGAAAAAATGGCAGGTGCGTTTTGTATGGATAACTGTATGACCTTGTTGCCGCATTAATAAGGCTCAGCCGAATGTCCTTCGCTTTCAGCCTTGCGGACTGCCTTGCCAGGATTGGTCGCTCCCATCGGACCGCCTATTCCTTCTCCATTGCTCTTGCCTGCCTGTACCCCTTGCTTGATACGGTTCCCGTACTCAGGGTCGCATTTGGTGAAGAAATTAATCATTTTTTCCTGGATTCGCGGATCGCAGCTCAACATAGCATCGGTAAGATTGGCGATCAAATCGTCTTTCTCCCAGTCTTCCATGATGCGATACCGATCACCCGGCTGCTTGAAATCATTCGTGCGATCGATTTTTTGACGTACGATATTCCCTTCCACATAGGGCTGATGGTCCTTCCCCTCCTGCTTGGCCTCGTGCAGCCCTCCAATCGTCGACGGCTCATAGTTGATGTGAGGTTGACTGCGGTCTACACGATAAAGCATCTGGCCGCCTTCCTGATTCGTCGCAACGTGAGTCTTCGGTGAGTTGATCGGGAGTTGTAAATAGTTTGCTCCTACCCGGTATCGTTGCGTATCCGAATACGAAAACGTTCTTCCTTGCAACAGCTTGTCGTTAGAAAAATCAAGTCCATCCACGAGAACCCCTGTACCAAAGGCGGCTTGCTCGACCTCCGCAAAATAATTCTCGGGATTTTTGTTGAGCACCATTTTTCCCACGGGAAGAAACGGAAAATGATCTTCCGGCCAAAGTTTCGTTGGATCGAGAGGATCGAAGTCCAATTCAGGATGGTCATCGTCCGACATAATCTGCACACACATTTCCCATTCCGGATACTCACCGCGCTCGATTGCTTCATACAGATCCTGCGTCGCGTGGTTAAAGTTTTTCCCTTGAATCTCTTCTGCTTGTTGTTGCGTCAAGTTTTTGATACCTTGCGCCAACGGCTCCCAATGATATTTCACCAACACTGCTTTTCCTTCATAATTGACCCATTTGTATGTATTCACACCTGAGCCTTGCATCTGTCTGTAGTTGGCAGGAACGCCCCACGGTGAAAAGAGAAATGTGATCATGTGCATAGCTTCCGGCGTATTGGAAATAAAGTCGAAGATGCGCTCAACGTCTTGAATGTTCGTGACTGGATCCGGCTTGAAAGCATGTACGAGATCGGGAAATTTCATCGCATCCCGAATAAAAAACACCTTGAGATTATTTCCGACCAAGTCCCAGTTGCCGTCCTCCGTGTAAAACTTTACGGCGAATCCACGTGGGTCACGCAAAGTCTCGGGTGAATGGGTACCGTGAATAACGGAAGAAAAACGGACGAACACCGGCGTTTTCTTCCCTTTTTCCTGAAAAAGCTTCGCTCGGGTGTATGTGGAGACGGGTTCACCTCCCACAGATCCGTACGCTTCAAAATAACCATGCGCGCCAGCACCCCGTGCATGTACGACACGTTCTGGTGTTCTTTCACGGTCAAAATGCGTGATCTTCTCCAGAAAATCGTAGTTTTCCAACACGGTCGGTCCGCGATTTCCCACCGTTCGCATACTTTGATTATCTGTAATTGGATGACCCTGGCGGTTGGTTAGCGTATTTTCTTCGTCGCCGCCGTTCACGTTGCTTCCATTATTGACGTCCATCTTTGTCCTCCTCCGTGAAACATACACGTTCATGTAAATGTTTTCCTCAGAAGGAATCCTTTATGCAAAATAGACGTTCATTTCATGTCCTCATACGCGAATTCCTCGTTCAATACAGGTACATTTTCACTAACGTTTAAAGCAGCAGCGATTCTCACATCTTCCGAGTAACCTTTGCTCGTCAATTCTTGACCAGAGCCGGATTGTAAAAGCATAGGCAACAAGGTATCTTTTGCCGTACGATAGGCACCGACGGCTATTTGTGCTTCCGGAGACAGGCTGTGATCCGATAGTTGTTCCAGTATCGCGCCAGCGGCAATCATGTCCTCGATGGCGGGACGAAGAGTCCCGTTTGGCCATCTTTCCCCACTTGCGATGACAGTTACCGTGCCTCCTTGTTGACGAATATATCGCGCGACTGCACCTGCATTCCGAAGACAGGCAGCGATTACGCGCCCTCCGCAATGTTTAGCCAGCATGGTGCAAGTAGAACCATTCGGTGAGGGCAAAACAATACGAGTACCCTGTGGAATGGAAGATAAAGAAACTGGAGAAAGGGAAATCGGATCTCCACGTCTGCCTGCCAATATCGCATTTTTTTCATAGGCATAAGTTTGAGCTGAGTCATCTTTAACTCTGTAGGGAAATACGACTCCGCCTCGCCCGACTACCACATCTACACAAGTTGTAAACGAGAGAACATCCACGATTACCACGATATCAGAGTCCTTTCCTACTTGTTCTACCCCCTCATACCCCCATTCAAATTTCGCTGTGAAGTCTGACTGCGCAAAAAAGTCCATTTTCCTCATTGTCTTCCACCTTTACCTAGTAAAATGGTTACTCGTCCTATTACGTTCGCCGTTACAAATGAAGACAAGGTGAAATATAGTATTATGTCCCACTAATCAAAATAATAAGAATGGAGTGATTATGAATGTCAAACAACAAGTCTCAAAATGTTCGCACGACTGGCATTTTGCAGAACAACCTTGGTGTTGCTGTCGCAGCACACCTCGAACTGGTCAACCTTAACACAAGTGATGTGGAGGTCCGTGTGCAAGTACTGAACTGGGGGACTGCTGTTACTCAAACCAACCCTGTCAGCACTTTGCTCGACGTAACACAAACCCTCGCTGGAAACACTCGCATTGCTTTTAGTGCAACCATCCCAGCTTCCTTCCACTATGAAGTACGCCTTTCTGTCAACACCGAAAACAGAAACAGAAACAACAACAACGGCGGCAACAACAAAGCTGACAGTGACAATGTTCTTCTCAATACCTACGCCCGCACTGCTGTCGGTGCTGGTCAAGTGGTTGGTCTGTCTGTTCTCGATAGTCAATTCCAAACGGTTAGCATTGAAAACTGCTTCTAATTGAAACGTCCTAAATCCAAAAAGGAAATATGGTCGATACCATACTTCCTTTTTTCTTATCTTTTAAAACGCTTGATACCAAAAGGGGGTAAGCCTCTCAAAATAGTGATGGTCGAGGGCGATTCGCTCGATGCGCTCTAACATGCCTTTGATCTGATCAGGTACATTTTGTATGGTCCATACGACGGATGAGAACATAGCCATCGCCGTATAGACACAATAACGAATCCAAAACGATTCAGAAGGACCATCTGTTCGCTCATAATAACCATCGAGTTGACCGATACTATAAGGGATGCTTATTTCCCGACTAAAAAAGCCTCATGTACAATCAGATTGCTAACATGGAAATCATCGTGCAAAAAGCGGTTAGGAGCATCTTTCAGCCATAACAAATGCTTTTCGATAAACGTCAGGATGCGTTCTGCGTATGGGATTTGATAACCGCAGTCTTTGTATGCCGCGACATAGCGATTATGTTTTTGAATACAGCGCTCATACCAATCTGGCACAGAAGGATGCGCGGAAATGGTATGCATGTTCGCCAGTTCTTTACCGGCTTCTCTACCGATTTCATACTGTTCCCCTTCTGTTAGCTGGATCAGAGCGTCTTTTGCGTCCTCACCCGCCAGATAAGTCAGGATCATGTAGCACTGACTAGATTCATCCAACACACCCAATTCGATGGGACGAGACGTTTTTACAGCCATGGATTGCAAAGTTTGCAGAGTGACGTATTCTGCTTTCTTTTGCTTCCACGCTGACTTTTCACTTACGCGCAACAATCGTTCCGTACCGTCTGTCAGAAACACGCGATATTTTAGCTCTGGTGAGAAACCTTTGAAGATTCGCTCAATCTTGTTTGCTTTCTGCAAACCAGGAGAGGTATCCATCAAATGTTGTAGCCAGCCTTCCATACTCTTCCCCCTCCCTCGATTTCTCTATGTAACCTATGATTATACCCGTAACCTGAGAAAAATGGTAGAAAAGGGAAGAGAACGAAATCTTGCAGCTCTATGAAAACAAAAAAACTGCCCGCGAACGGACAGTTTTTTTAGAAGGAGACTTACAGTTTTACTACGTTCTCAGCTTGTGGACCACGGTTGCCTTGAACGATGTTGAATTGAACGCGTTGACCTTCGTCCAAAGTTTTGAAACCTTCACCTTGGATAGCGCTGAAGTGTACGAAAACATCGTCTCCGCCTTCTACTTGAATGAATCCGAAACCTTTTTCTGCATTAAACCATTTTACTGTTCCGTTCGTTTGCATCTAAAAAAACCTCCAAAAATGTCAATTTTGAATATGCTAGTCATATTTACCGAAGCAAATAAAGCTCACATATCATGAAGGAATACCCATTCGTACGAGAGTGATATGCCTTCATGATATGTGAATCGATACCTACTCCAAGAATATACGAAGATCGTATTACGGAACTCAAAACTGGTAATTCTTTTGAAAACCTAAAACAACGAAAGCCCTGCCTCTCTTCCATCCTTGCGGCTCCGATGACCGCGCCAGTGTGAATCGGGCATTCAAAAAACAAAAAACGTAAGGGTCCACAACGCCGGTGGAAACTACGTATCGGATTTTCAAGTAGCAAGTTTATTCTACCATGCCTGTCCAGTAAAAGCAACAATTCACTATGTTTATACCATTTTCTTATGCTTCTGCTACAATCAATATAAGGAGTGATTTTCATGAAAAAAGAAACGATTAGCTGCTCAACTTTCAAACAATTGATCAAGGAAGATACCCATTTGCTTATTTTGGATGTACGTGACGAAGAGAAGTTTCTCCAGGGCAGTCTAACTGTCTCAGACATAGTGACCTGGAATGAACCTTATGTACATATGAAGGAGCAAGAACAACCTTTTGATGAGGATATTTCTCGATCCTTACAGGATGCCACGATCATTACGGTATGCACGACAGGGAACAAAGCGCAAAAAGCAGCGGCTCTTTTGCGAGAAAAAGGATACCGTGCACTTGCTCTCGAAGGTGGATTGACTGCGTGGAACGAGACAAATGAAAAAATCAAATAGATGTCCTTCTACTGCCCTCTCTTTAAGGAGAGGGCTTTTTGTTTGCTCGTGTTCCTTCATAGAATGGTCGCTGAAAATAGTAATTTCCAATTAAACCTACCAAATATTACTCCTATCATTCTTGTTTGAATCTCTGTTATTCTGGGTCATGCCAAACAAAACAGCCGAAACTTCCTCTTGAATGGAAGTGCGGGGGATCTTCTTTTCTTGCAGATGAGACATCTGCATGGGGTGAATCGCCAAAGTGCGTAGGGTTGTTTCCTCAATCCGAGTCCGTCAACTAACCTCGTAGGCTAAAAAAAGGAGACGATGTGAATATGAAACGCCTAGGTACTATTGCAATCGCGACTTTGGGATTGGGATTTGCTCTATCCGGCTTTTCGAACACAGCTTCTGCAGCGGCAAACTATAATTGCCCACTAAAAGCAGCGCCTAGCCAAATGCAACAACAAACCCAATGGTTCCCATATATGGCTCAAATGAAGCAGTTCACACCTCAATTTGGATATCAGCCATCTATGCAACCTGTCCAACCGCAAATGCAAGCACCTTACGCAGCTCCACAGCCAGTTAAGCAACAGCCTGTTCAACAACAACCTGTAGCTGCTCCACAACCTGCAAAGCAAGCGGATCAACAAGTGGAGGCTTCCGCTGTTGTGAAACAAGTAGCTGATCTGGTAAATCAAGAGCGTGCAAAAGCTGGTCTGAAACCAGTAACGTTGGATGCTTCCCTGAACAAAGTAGCTCAGGCGAAAGCTGCTGACATGTCCAACAACAACTACTTCGATCATACGAGCCCTACGTATGGTTCTCCATTTGACATGATGAAACAGTTTGGCGTTTCTTTCATGACCGCAGGTGAAAACATTGCGATGGGTCAACGCACAGCTGATGAAGTGATGAACCAATGGATGAACAGTGAAGGACACCGTGAAAACATCATGAACCCATCCTTCACGAAAATCGGTGTTGGTTATGTGAATGGTTACTGGGTACAAGAATTTATTGGATAATGAAAAAATGGTAGTGAAAGCCGAGTCCCTCATTTGAGTGGGCCCGGCTTTCTTGGCATTTTACTATTCCTGTTGTGCTTCTGAGGCATTTGTTTGCTTCGTTGCACAGCAGCAATCCTGTTCTTCCATCAACGCTACATCTTTTTGATGCATTTTTTGCTTGGTAGGATAGGCAGATACTTGTTGCATTTCAGCACTTACATCGTTTTGCTGAGACACGGATACTCCCCCTCGCCAGGCAAATTTCACTTACTCACTTAGTATTTACTCTTTTGTATTGCTCATTCGCCTCATTACGAGGGATCGGTAACCAGTGAAATGGGAGACTTTTATGGCTGTCTGATAATATGCTCCAGATCTTTCAGAGCTGCAGCCGCTGCCGCAACTGGATCTGATTTTCCACCGATAACAAGCAACTCCCCCATTACATCCGTTTCCACGCGAATGGCTTTCGTCGTTCCTTTTACCGTTGAAAATGGGTGCGATTGATCTACAGCTTGTAGCTCCACAGAAGCATGGAGCCCTTCCGTGGTTCGACGGATTCTGCCCACCAGCTTGGGTGACTTACCGGCACTTTTCCATTCCTCTATTTGCTCCTTGGTCACATCCCGTACACTCGTTCTGGATAGATCCGTGTGCTTCAGCTGAGCCCCGAAAGCAGCATTGGCCAGAATGGTCACTTTGCAAGCGGTATCCCACCCGTCGATATCAAAGGACGGATCCGGCTCGGCAATCCCCATCTGTTGTGCCCTTGCAATCGCTTCTTCACAGGAAATGCCTTCTTCCATCATACTCGACAAGACGAAGTTGGTAGTTCCGGTGAAAATCCCTTCTACCGCAAGGATCTGACATCCCGCCAAATTATACTGAAGGAGATCAATGGTCGGTAGTGCAGCGGCAGTTGCTCCACTAATTTTTAGCATGACACCACGATGTTTCGCCAATGCAGACAGACCCGCATAGTCCACGACGAGTGCTCCCTTGGATACCGCTATCGCGTGCATCCCTTGATCCAAAGCTTGACGTATGTAACTGAGTCCAGGCCCACCGGTTTCCAATTGGGAAGGTCCCGTTTCAATGAGAATGTCTGCCTTACAGGAGGTGATAAAATCCGTGCCCGTAAATGGTGTGTCTGTCGACCGTTTCTCATGGCCAAATGCCTCTAAAGCGGATTGAGTCAACCCTTCTGCGTCATACACCCCTTGCGAAGAGCGAGCTACTCCGACCAGCTTTACTTCAACACCGTATTGCTCCCGATAATGTGCCTGTCGTTGTTCAAGTAATTTTGCTACCTGCTTCCCCACTGAACCAAATCCAGTGATCACTACATTCCATCGTTTCATCTATCATCCATCCTGTTGGCAGTACGCTTTACCGAATGATTCTTTTTTGCTGCATGAGAATCGGATTGGCGTCTTGTGGTTTTAGTTTTTTCCCTGTCTTTGCGGAATACAGCTCATTTACGTAATCGATGAATAATATCCCTTCCAAATGATCCATTTCATGCTGGATGCAACGTGCCAGAAAATCTTCTGCTTCCAAGATAACGGTTCCCCCAGCACGATTGAGTGTCTGCACCTTTACATACTCCGCCCGTTTTACCAGTCCCACTACCCCCGGAATGGAAAGACAGGCTTCCGGCCCTTCTTGCTCTCCGGACTTCTCCAATAGAACTGGATTGATTAATTCGACCAGCCCATCACCACAATCCATCACAATTAATTGTTTGGCAATGCCTATTTGAATGGCTGACAGCCCAGCACGTCCTTTATCAGCGTAAATGGTCTGAGCCATGTCATTCAAGACTTTTTCTGTGTTCGAAGTCACGGATGACACCACCTTTGACCGTTCACGCAATATGGGGTCACCCAATCGAACGATGATCCGTTCCGCCATTTCAAATCCCTCCCGCACATATTCTCCAACGATTTCACCGTAGCAAAGCCATTTTAATCTGTCAAAGGAATTCCATGCAAATATCTGAAAAATCCTCCCCAGCAAGGGTGACAAATGCATGTATATGCGCTATCTTTATTGGTAAACGATACAGATGTTCCACCAGAAGAGGGAGGCTACCATGCACGCTATAGCAGCACAGCTGAATGACACGATTCAGCGGGAAAATCCACATGTATACGAAATGTTGTCCAATCTGGCAAAGCTGATCTATTTCCCTAAAGAAGGGATTCTCAGCCAATCTGCCGAGGCAAAAGCAAAAGCGAAAAAATACAACGCAACCATCGGTATTGCTTTGGAAAACGGTCAACCTATGCATCTCAAGGTGATTCAGGATCATCTGTCTGCTTTCCAACCAAAAGACATCTACGAGTACGCTCCACCAGCAGGTAAGCCTGAGCTGCGTGCGGCTTGGCGTAAAAAAATGATCGAGGAACAACCTTCGCTCGCTTCTCAATCGTTTAGCAACCCGATTGTGACCAACGCATTGACTCACGGGCTGAGCATCGTTGCCGATTTGTTTGCCGACATTGGTGATAGCGTCATCATCCCGGATAAAAACTGGGAGAACTATGAATTGACCTTCTCCATTCGCCGCGGTGCGGAAATGGTTTATTATCCGTTGTACAATAATGAAATGAAATTTAACGCTGCCGGACTCCGTGAAGCTATTCTGGCACAAAAAGATAAGGGAAAAGCCATCGTCGTCCTGAATTTCCCCAACAACCCGACTGGCTATACACCAGGTCCTGAGGAAGGCAAAGAAATCCTCGCTGCCCTCAAAGCAGGTGCCGATGCTGGCATCAACATCGTGGCTGTCACCGATGATGCCTACTTTGGATTGTTCTTTGAAGACTCGATGCAAGAATCCTTGTTTGCCAACCTTTGCAACCTTCACCCACGTGTGCTCCCAGTAAAAGTAGACGGGGCAACAAAAGAAGAATACGTTTGGGGCTTCCGCGTAGGATTCATCACCTATGCTGATCCATCCAGCGACCTGCTCAGCGCTTTGGAGCAAAAAACGTTGGGAATCATTCGTGCCACTATTTCTAGCGGTGCTCATCCTTCCCAAACATTTGTCCTGCATGCGCTCCAATCACCAGAATTCCATGCGCAAAAACAGGAGAAATTCGATATCATGAAAGGCCGCGCGAATCGCGTCAAACAGCTACTGGACAGCGGCAAGTTCGACGATGCATGGGGCTACTACCCATTCAACTCCGGATATTTCATGTGCCTAAAGCTCAAAACCGTAGATGCGGAGACGCTGCGCAACCATCTGCTCGATCAGTACGGAGTAGGTACAATCGCTCTCGGTGAGACCGATCTTCGCATTGCCTTCTCTTGCATCGAGGAAAGCGGGATCGACGAGCTGTTCGACCTGATTCACAGCGGTGTGAAGGACTTGGAGAAAGTAACCAAGTAAAAAAGCTTGTAACAGATTTCTTGATAATAATCAAAACCAGTCTTACACTCGTTTCTGACTGAAATGCACCCCAATTGTTAGACACACCTAACAATTGGAGGTGCATTTTATATGGCCAAATTTTCTCCAGAAGATAAATTATCCGCGGTTTTTCGTTGGAGAGACGGCAAAGAAACTCATGCTTCCATTGCTGCGTCTATTGGTGCAACCAAAGCTATGATTGGAGTTTGGGTGATGCAATACGAGCAAAATGGCGCGGAAGCGTTTAGAAAGTCCTATACAAGCTACACAGCTCCGTTTAAACTGGACGTACTCAATTATATGAATACCCACGGGACGTCTCCGAATGCAACTGCCGCCATTTTTCAAATTCCCTCTCCCGCTTTAATCCGAAAATGGAGGATTCAATTTCATTCATGCGGAATAGACGCCCTTATTCCAAAGAAAAAGGGGCGTCCAACGATGAAAAAGGGAAACAAGAATGTAACACCTGTTGAAGGATCAGTCGAGGCATTACAGCAAGAAGTAGAGCGTTTACGTATGGAGAATGCTTATTTAAAAAAGTTGAATGCCTTAGTTCAAAGCAAGGAAAAATTACAAACCAAGACAAAGCGCAAGTAGTGTTTGAACTAAGGACTGAATTCCCCATTAAAGCGCTACTCCAATTGGCGGGAATACCACGGAGTTCCTATTATTACTTCNTGGTCAAGACCCCATTTAGTGGACACTAAAAAAAGAGCTAAGCAGCAAGCTGGCGCCGGTACTCAATCGGCGTCAGCTTGTTTAATTTTCTTTGTGGCCTCGTAGAGTTGTAAAAATGGATATATTCCTCAATTCTCCTTTGTGCCTCGTCTACTGTTCGGATATCATAAGGGTAGAGCGCTTCCGTTTTGAGATGCGAGAAGAAGCTCTCCATAGAGGCATTGTCGTAACAATTGCCTCGGCGTGACATGCTGATTTGGGCTCCAACCTTTGGCAGCATGTCGTGATACGCATAGGACGTGTACTGGAATCCCTGATCGCTGTGAACGATCAGTCCAGACATGTCCTCTTTATTTTGAAAGGCTTTCTTGAAAGTCTGCAAAACAAGATCATTGTCATTGCGCTGCGCTAGATGGTAGGCCACGATTTCGTTATTAAACAAATCCTTGACGGCAGACAGGTACAACCATGTATCTCCGATACGATATTGGGTTACGTCAGTAACCCACTTTTGATTCGGTAAGTTGGCATGAAATTTCCGTTGCAATAAGTTTTCAACTACACGTGTCCCTATAGAAGAAGCATAGTTGCATCGATGTTTACGGCGTACTCGGGAGCGTAGTCCCATCTCTTGCATGAGGCGTAGGACCTTTTTGTGGTTAACCCATATCTTGTAGTCTTGAAGTAGAAAGAGCTGCGTTTGACGATATCCGTATTTCCCATCATATTTGCTATAGATCTTTTGAATGAACTCCTTAATTACAAGGTCTTTGTCTTGTGAACTCCGCTTTCTGTAAGCATAGAATCCACTTCTAGAGACCCCGAATAGCTTACATAACTCTGTTACATGGTACCACTCAGTCAATTTCACGATGGCATTGTACTTCTCTTGGACACCTCCCGCATCCAAATTTGTAAACACTTTTTTAGCATCGAATTCTCCCTCTCTAATTTTTGGACATATCGATTTTGATCCATGTATTCGTCACGTCGACCTCTCTGATCCAATAAGCCGAATTCACCCAACTGCTTGAACTTCTTTGTCCATGTAGTGACTCGGCCTCTGTCTGGGATCCCTAGATGTTCCATTATCTTTCGATTAGACCATCCTTCCTCCATGTACAAGCGAATTGCTTCCATCTTGATTTCATGACTATAATTCGTAAACTTTTGCCCCATTTTTGCCATAACGAAAAACACCCCCTATAGGAATCATCGGTTTAAAACACTCGTGTTTTTTCCAATGTCCACTATAAGGGGTGCACTTCACCGCCAGAACGCTTTTTTCTATAGTACGAATCATTTTTGCTCAACCGGCATGTGGCAATTCTTTTTGTTGCCCTAGATCCGCTTTTCTTTTTTTCTCAGCAGCACCTACCAGCCATGCGCCAAATGGCAATCTCCCAAGTCCATACGAGATAGCAAATGACAGGAGTGAACACAATAGAAAGGCAACGAAGCTGCCTAGCAGACTCGTGTGGAAGATCTGTAAGGCAGTTAGCCCTTTCATCAAATAGGTAAGCACCAGAGCATGAATCAAATACGCCCCATACGAGTACTTACCAAGCAGCGCAAACCATTTGCTCCCCTTCCACTTCCCGATCCAAAGAGCCAGAAAGTACACCAACAGCAATTGCGCTACTGTATAGAGAAACATGGAAGGCTTCAAGGAAGTAGCCACATTTAGATTGATCATTCCATGGCCAGAGTCTCGGAAAAGCTCGTAACCGATATACCCATACAAGAGGACAAAGCCTGCACTAATCCACAGCCACTGGCGTTTGACCGTCTGACGAAACTGTGCCAAAGTGACAGCAGCCAATCCGCCCATCAGAAAGTAAAAGAAGTAATAGAAGGCGTTGCGATCGCGATACTTGATCCAGTACGTATCCAGCCAAGCCACATCAAAGCGAAAGCCGTGTGTCGGAATATAACGAGCGGAAAACCAGACGAGACAGCCATACAGGAGTCCAATAAAACCGATTGAAATGACTACGCGGGTCTGATTGCTGGCAAAATCACGTACTGCCCGAAAAACCCGTTGCCATAGCGGATACAGAAGATAAAACTGAAAGATCATCACGACGAACCAGAGATGGTAAGATGCTGTACCTGTCATGATACTTTTGAAAATGACCCACACGGTTTCTCCTTCTGCTCGCCACGGCTTGGGCTGTAAGGCCAGGTAGACGGCAGACCATATACCGTATGGAACCAGAATCTCCATTACTCTTTTTCGAATAAATGAAGGATAGTGAATGCGCTCATAGTAGTTGTAAAACAATACAAGCCCTGTCATAAAGATAAAAGCAGGGACTGCAAATTTCAGTAAATGAAACAGCATGCCGTAAATGATTGCAGTCTGCTCGTCTACTCCTGGTTTTCTCATATAAACGCCAATGACGTGTTGATAGACAACGGCTAGAAAAGCAAAGGAGCGAATCAGATCTAGTTCGGTGATTCGTTCTTTTCGGGTCATTTCAAAGATTCCAAACCTTTCCAAATTTATTTGATTTTAGTGTCCTTCTCATATTACCTTCCATCATACTACTCGACAAGTCTACCACAAAAGAAAAACCGATGCGCGAGAGGCACCGGCTCCTTTCAAATGGTCTATTTATTTTGGCGTGGGCGTGTTCATTGCCTTGGAGGAATATGACTTTTTGCCAAATCTCCATCGAGCGATCAACCACAAGAAAAGAGGTACAAACGTGAAAATGGTAGTGCTCTGATAACCTACAATGGACTGAATGTTAGTAGAGAGCTGAGAAAGATTCGGAGCGGTCCAAAAACTGAAGACGACCAGCAAAAAACCGAGCGGGAGGACAACAGGCCGATAGTCATCCAAACGCAGAAACTGTGCAGTGCCAAGAGCAAGAGCGTAAAAAAACACAGAGATCTTGATGAATGCCCCTGTCACCCAGGTCGCTATCACAACTGAATCGATATTTTCAAAGAAATCTGCGTAGCTAATCATCTGTATAGCTGTGTAAAACGAATAGGTCATTAAAGATACTTCCCCTCCCAAGACGAGTAACGTCGACAAGTTAATCATTGTTAAAGCTAGCATCGCAGAAACAACCGTGATCAAGCCCGTACGCATTCCCTGTTCTTGGTCGACGTTAAAGGGTAACAGAAACGAAAACAAGATCACTTCGCTAAACCAGCCTTGTGGGGTAAAAGCCCCTTTAATAATCGGAATGACGCCATGCTCGAGCATGGGAAGCATATGATCGAATTTCATCGAGGGAATCATGAGGATCAAGAGCGTAGCGTAGAGGATTACCACGATCGGGACGAAGACTTGTGCTGTGCGAGCTAATACTTCTACCCCTGATTTTACTGTAATTGCACATAGGAGAACGATACTTCCGATGACGGCCACTAAAGGCGTATCAAAAAGAAAAGAACCAACGATAAATTCTCCATATTGTCGAATGATATTTCCATTGGTGTAAAGCAAGTTAAAGAGGACGAGGAACCCGCATACTTTACCAAAAAATGTTCCAACGATTCGTGTACTGTACTGCACGATGCTTTCGCCAAGGAACAGCTTGTGCAGCTGAAATACGAGATAGACCGTGAGAAAGCCCGTCAGAGAGGCAATCATCGGGGAAATCCACATGTCTCGATCTGCTTGTCTGGAGGTTATAGCAGGGACGAGCAAATCTGCTGTCGCCACTATGACTGGAAACACCATGATCCCCATCTGAGCCGCAGATATGTACGGTTTTTCTTTCATTCCTGATCACCCTGCTGTTCTGTCATTTGGTTTTCAGAAAAGTAGATAAAGGGTCAAACATTTTCAAGAAGACTTGCGTTGCACCTGGCAAATATGGATCATGAACGAGAAGGATGGCAATTACCCATCCCGTTACCAGTAGTGCAGTATAGGCAACTTTTGTCTTCCAGTGACTCACACGTAGAGACGACCATTCATACCAGGTCATCATCGCCACTATAAAGGAAATTCCAAGAATGCCTCCCCACTTCATTTTTCCTTCACCTCGGATTCAGGTATACCCGCTGGGATTGTGGCTAACCCAGGCCGTTTAATAAACGCTGACACTTCCATGTCGACTTCGATGGTTGGAAACACTTCTTCCCATCGGTCTTTCACTTGCGCAAATTCCTTCGGGTATTTGCGATGAAATTGAGTGGCAAAGCCGAATATGTCTGCCTTTAACTCATGCTGTGCCTGGTGTAGCGTTCCTTTTATGCGAGCTTCGATGTCCTTCCCCAAAGCGACTTGCATGATGTGCATCAATGCGGGGTTCACAAGATTTAGATTGGTGCCATTTTGGATTAAATCACCTTCCGTTTCTACCTTGACAAGCATTTTCCATTTTCCGTTTTCAATGACTGGGAAAAGCTTGGTAGTCTCACGGATTGGATGCAACGATACGAATCCCTTCACATTTTTTGCCTTTACGGTCACTGTAGTAGAGGCGATTTCATTGCGCACCCACATCACGCCTCGCGTCGCACGTTCCGTAAGTTGTCCGATCATCTTCCCCTCTTTAAACACGGCACTTCCAAACAGATAAGGAATGCCCTCAAGCGGTGATTTGGAGTCCTCAGGTGGCAATAAGTCTATGATGGGAAGAATTGCTGCCTTGGAAGAGCTCATGAGCATTTTTAACAACTGAACGAGAGTCACTTCCATCCCCACGTGAAGACCGGATAATTCATGGACGACGACCGCCGAGTATCGCTCTAGATCAGGGGTTACTTTCAGCAATTCCACTGCTTTTCCTTTGCTTACATACATGAAAGCACGATTTCTTGGCTCAGGGTGTCGCGCCAAATAATCCACCAGTTCCTTGATTCCTTCCTTTGCCAAATCTTCGCCGTAGATGTACGCCTTACAATGGCCCCAGAAAATCATCCGAGGAATTTTCATTTGGATTTTGGACATGGCGTCAGCAATATTTTCTCCCTTCGCCGTTCGCACGAGTGTCATGCTTTTTAACCCACCACCCTGCATCGCACCACCACCGCTCAGCGCCCGAGGTATGAAGACTTGAATGGAGAGCTCAATATCCTTGTTTTCCGCCTTGTCGATCGCAGCAGCCGTCACAATGGCTACATCGTTTACCTCTACCCGGTCCCAGCAACCGCTGAGTACAAGACTACACGTGGCAACCAACAGAAAATAGCGCTTTACCACACCACACATCCTTCCTCTCTGACCTCTTGGATCGGCCATACGATACTTTGCACTCCACGAGAATACAAGGTAAGGGAAGGGGGAGCTTCCAGGGAAAACTGTTTTTCCGTCAATGTATTTTCTCGAATTTGAACAGTAGCGTTTTGCAATTGCCACGGCATGTGATACACATTCGCCCCGTAAATCCTCTTCGTTTTTGTGCATTCACAAAAAAGCGTATATCGCTCTGTCAGCCAATATTCCAAAGTCCCCTGCTGTGCGTAAAAGACATCCGAACAGGACTGGTAAGCAGCCGAAAATCGTTCCGTCTGATCGGTGCTTTTCACCCTTCTCGAATCTATTTCGATTCCGCCTTTACACTTCTGAAAGTTCATCGACGCCTCGAAATAGGGTAACCGGTACCATTTCCTCGCAATCGCTGTGATCCAGGGATTCGAAGCATCTAGCGACAAAAAGTAGATCCCCGATCTCCCTCCGACTTTGACGTAGGTCCGCACATTTATTTCGGGAAACGTAGTAGTGAAAGGAACTGGTGGCAGACAGCGAAGGCGTACACCCGACATCATGAAAGGGATGATCGTTATCCACCCACTTCCCTCGTACGTATCTATCTCGAGTGCATCCGGAACCATGGAACGAATCACAGCAGGTGGTATCGCCCAATGAGCAAACAACAGATGCTCCCACGTCTGCGTCATGATCCATCCTCTATGGTTTGCACGATTCTTGATTGAATGGATTATCGGATTGATAGGAATCCCTCCTTCATGCGTCCGTCTATTCAAGCCTCTCCTCAATCCGTTCCCTTTGGCTGAAAAGCAAGAGGAACATGCGTAACCTTACTCGTTATTTCGTCGAGTGCTATCAAATCATCTATCGTTACCTCTTTCAAAGACGTTTTACCTAAGGCGAGAATAGCGATCTCAAATTCCTCTGCGAAGGAGAAAAAAAAGTTCGCCAAATACGTTGCGGCCAATTCTGGATCGAACTGATCTTTCATACTGCCTGGGTACCAGGTAAGCTGGGTGGGTGGCTCCCAAGGAATCGCCTTTGTGACCTGATCATGTGTCATAGCCCACACAATGGCTGTTCCCATGAAAATGCCATCTGCACCTAGAGCCAAAGCTTTTAAGCACTCTCCAGGTGTCGCATACCCGCCACCAGACAAGAGCGTAATTCGATCCTTTACCCCTCGCTCTTTTAAATAGCGTACGGCACGTGATAGAGCGTAGATAGTAGGTAAGCCAAAGTCGTCTTCCAAAATGGGCGGACTCCCCTTAGTACCAGCCTGTCCTCCATCAATACTGATGAAGTCTACCCCTGCCTGAATCGCAATCTCCATATCTGCCTCTAAAACGGCAGACGCACATATTTTGACTCCAATCGGCACTCCATCTGTGATCGTACGCAGTTTATCTACTAGCTTTGGAAGATCCTCTGCACGCTGGACGTCTGGATGAATAGAAGGAATGACAACAAATTCTTGCCCCTCCACCCCCATAATCTGACTGGCTCGGCCTTTGATGTACTCAGCAGGAATAAAACTGGCCGCCCCTGCAGAAGCTCCTTGTCCAAAATGAATCTCGATTGCATCTGCTTGCCTCAACGTCTCAGGTTCTTTCGCCCACTTCCCGGAGCTATACTGGATGATCAGATGCTTGGCATATTGTCTCTCTTCTGGCAATAAAGGACCTTCCCCCGTGTTGGTGACTGTTCCTGCGGCGGCGGTCCCTTTCGCAATCGCGATCTTTACTTTCTCGCTGACGCCGATCCCATATCCCATTGCTCCTGACATGATCGGCATATCCAATGTCAAAGGTTTCTTCGCCATAGGACCAATCGTTATGCTCAGGTCCACTTCTGCATCTTCGGGTGCCGGAAATACTGCGAGTTGGGCAGGTGAAAAAATGAGCCCATCGAAGGTAAGAAATTTTCGCGAGCTGCCAAATGGACGTTCAATCACTTGTCCCGACGCTGCCCTCAGGCTGTTTTCTAGCACGATCTGCGGATTGATTTTTTTCATAGCAGATATCATTTCAAACACATTCTCTGGATAACGATCATCCATCAAACGCTTCATGAATCGACTCAACAGCCATTGCGTTGCTGGACGGAATAAGAAAAACATCACAACTCCGATACACAAACTCGCAAGAATGGTTCCTACGAAAGAGCCAATCAGGAAGGGAAGCCATTTTCCATTCATGTGTTACTCCCCCTTTGCATCCGTTCTTGGATCTACCTTCCTTTTTAGACTGCCCAAATTTGGAAATGTGAACCCCATTCCTGTGTGTTAATGGTTTTTCACTTCAGCTTGTGGAATTCCGGCTGGAGCAGATATCAACCCCGGACGTCGAACATTTACGTTGATATCTGATTTCACCTCGATTTGCGGAAAGATTTCATCCCAATGATCTTTTGCTTGTTCCCATTCTTTGGGATACTTGCGATGAAAAGCGGCAGCGAAATTGACCACGTCTGCTTTCATTTTGTGCTGCAAAATATGCATGGCCATTTGCATCCTCTCATCAATGTCATCCCTCACGGCTTTTTGCAGCATAGCCAGGTATTCCGGGTTCATCAAATTTAGCTTCGTTCCGTTTTCCACTACATCTCCTTCTGTATCCACTTTCACCACCATCGACCATTTGCCATTCTCGATGGATGGGATCAGCTTCGTTTTCGTCCGAGACGGACTGACGGATATGATTCCTTTTTCGTTTTTTATTTTGACTGTGATTGCGGCTTTTTGCATTTCATCGCGTAGCCATAATAGTCCGCGTGTCGCTGTTGTGGGAATCGATCCGATCATTTTGTCGCGTTTCAGAATAGCCGTACCCACCATGACTGCTTTATTCTGATTATCTTCCGGCTTTTCTATTTTTTTTCCGTCCTCAATCATCGGAATGGCAACTGCTTCCGCTTCCCCTCTCAGCATGTTTCGGTAATCGACCAATGTCACAGCCATCGTGATATGCAGATTGGCATATTCGCGGAGTGATTCCGCAGTGGACCGCTCCAATACAGGAGTGATCGAGAGCATATCAAGTGCTTTTCCTTTCGAGACGTACAAAAACGAGCGATTGCGTGGTTCCGGATGGCGAACGAGAAAGTCGATGTGATCAGCCAGACCATGCCTGGCCGCCTCTTCTCCGAATAAATACACTTTACAATGTCCCCAAAAGATTTGCCTTGGAATCTTGGCTTGGAGCTTGGACATCGCATCTGCAATATTAACGCCTTCGCTGCTACGCATCATCGTCAGTTTTCCTTGGCCACCACCTACACTACCTCCTCCGGCACCGCCTCCACCCAATGCACGTGGAATGAATACCTGCACCCCGAGCAAGACACTATTCTTGCTAGATTTGTCCACAGAAGCAGCAGTGACAATCGCTAAATCATTAATTTCCGTGCGATCCCAGCAACCAGTCAGTAGTACGGAACAGATTCCGATCATGAGCCATTTGATCCTCAACCGGAATCAACCCCTTTGGTGCTGCTTCGTTTTCTCGCCAAGACGGATATGAGCAAAAGCATGCCCGGTATCACCACGAAAAAGGAGGTCAAGTAGAAAGGAATCGATTGGGTATTCCATTCGCCTACGGTAGTGAAATCAGGTATCCCCCAAAAGCTGAATAGGACTGTCAACCATCCAATAGGAAGTACAGCCTGCTGATAACTGGCGAGCTTTAACCATTGTGCAGTACCCAGCGAAGTCACGTACAAAAAAATCGTAACTTTAACGAACACACCAATCACCCAAATCGCCATGACACCTGACTCCAGATTTTCAAAAAAGTCAGCGATGCTGATATACCTAGCCGTATCCATAACGGGAAAAATAAGCGTCGTCGTCACTTCACCCATTAAAAACCAAGTCGACAAATTGGCGACGACCATAGTCAGCATGCAAGCGAAGACTGTAATCAGCCCAGCTTTTTTAGCCTTTTGAGAATCATTCAGGAATGGAAGTAAGAAGGAAAGAAGAAACGCTTCACAGAACCAACCTTGAGGAATAATCGCCCCCTTCAAAGTTGGCATCAAACCATTTTCCAAGATCGGAAAAATATTTTGTGGTTCCATATCCTTTACTACTAACAAGATCATCAGAAAAAACGGGATGACAAAGAGAGGAAAAAAAACCTGAGCCGCTCGTGCGATCACTTCTATACCCCCCCTGACTGTATAGGCACACACCATGAGCAGGATCATACTCAAGATACTAATTGGCGTATCTTTTAAAAATAACGAAATAAATTCCGCGTACTCTCTGACAATAAACCCATTGATCTGAAGGAGGATGAAGAGATACAAAAAGCCGACCACTTTTCCTGGCAGGTTCCCTATGATCTCGACACTTTGCTGGATAATACTTTGATTGGGAAAGCGATTGTGCAGTTGATAAGCAATCAGAACAGCTACAATCCCCATGATCGATGCCCAGATCGGAGACAGCCAGAGATCGTTCAATGCACGCTTTCCCATGATGCTTGGCCCTGCTACCATGGCGGTAGACATGATGAGCGGATACAAAATCATCGATGCCTGGGTAGCTGATATTTTCCCCTGCTCGAGCATGTCTCTCCCTCCTCGTGTACATCAACGATCCAGCTTGACGCTTTGTTTTCTTTTACGCAAAGCACCTACAATTAAGAGAAGCAAAGGTAGTACTGTCTGAATGCACGGACCGTAAAAAGGAAAAGCATACGTATCAAAATAAAGCCCTGCATTAAAATCGGGGTACGACCAAAAGCTGAACAGTCCGATCAAAAATCCAAAGGGTAAAACCAGCGAGCGATATTCACTTACGCGTAACCACTGACTAGCACCGATGACAGTCACGTAATAAAAAACCGTGATTTTCACAAACATGCCCAAAATCCAGATCGCCATGACCAAGGACTCCATGTTCTCAAAAAATTCCGCGACGCTAATATACCGAAACGCAACCATGACGGGAAAAAGAAAATCACCCACCTGTCTTCCTAGGACAAACAGAATGAACAAGTTGATAATTGTCAGTAGCATCATGACCCCGAATACGCTCCAAAGACCCGAACGCATCCCTTTTTCATGGTTGGCGACATAAGGCAAAAAGAAAGACATCACAAACATTTCACTAAACCACCCACCAGGTACTAACGCCCCTTTTAAAGAAGGCACCACGCCATGCTCTAGCACGGGAAATAAATAGTCTAGCTTCATATCACTTAGTAAGAGCGGCATGAAAAAGACCGGGATTAAAAAAAACGGAAAAAACACCTGCGCTGTCCTACCAACAACTTCGACGCCTCCAATAACAGCGAAGGCGCAAACAATGATCATGCTGGCTACAACCGCGCTGATCGGCGTCTTATGGAGAAAATTCACGACAATAAACTCTGCATAGCTGCGAACAATGAACCCTGTAATGTGAAGATAGAATAAGATAATGACGAGACTGACCAGCTTTCCAGACAAGCGCCCTAATATTTCTTCGCTATATTGGACGACTGTTTGTTTGGGGTACATTTTGTGCAATTGAAACGCGATGAAGACGGTAATGACCCCCATCAAGGATGCCCAGATGGGAGAGAGCCAAAGGTCATTCTTGGCATACTTTCCCGTTATCCCTGGGATCCACATCACACCTGAAGCCACGACAGCCAGGAACAGCAGCATGCCCAGTTGAGAGGCAGATATTTTCCCCTTCTCCAGCATCTTTTCACCCCCCCTGTTGATTACTCTAAGACGATCCCAAAAGGTTTAAAGAGAGCTTGTACCAACGTTGTAGGACCGGGGACGTTGGGTAAGTCAAACATTGAGAGGACCCATGCCATAAAGACAAGCGTGAGAAAGACCACCTTGTCCTTTTTCGGTAGTTTCTTCACTCTGGGCCACTCGTACAAAATCAAAAGGACAGCCAACACTGTCATGGTTACGATGACTCCCCACTTCATGACGACTCACCTCCATTTGAAGGACCCGGTTTCATCCCAGGCGCTTGTCTGTATTTATTCGGCTCACCTGTCAAATTCGGGCGCGTATCCATCATCCACCAAGGTGCTCGTACGAGAGTATCTTTCAGCTCTTGCACTTTTAATGGTCCTACTGGACTTAAGTAAGGGACGCCCAGAGATCGCAAGGCACACAAATGAACAACCGCAACAATAATGCCAAGCATGATTCCTAATAATCCCAGCGTGCCTGCGAGCAACATCATCGGAAAACGCAGCAATCGTATCGATATTCCCGCGATGTAATGAGGAATCATAAAAGAGGCAATGCCTGTGATTGCAACTACGATGACCATGGGAGCTGATACAAGTCCTGCCTGTACGGCTGCCTGTCCGATGACTAACGCTCCCACGATACTGACGGCTGCCCCTACTTGCTTCGGCAAACGGACACCCGCTTCTCGTAAAGCCTCAAACGTAACTTCCATAATCATCGCTTCCACGAGAGCCGGGAAAGGTACCGCTTCACGAGAAGAAGCCATACTGATCAAAAGAGACGTAGGCACCATTTCATGATGGTACGTGATGAGCGCAACGTACAAAGAGGGAAGGACAAACGAGATCACGGTAAAAAAATAGCGAAGCCAGCGAATCGCGGTACTGGCAATCGAGCGTTGGTAATAATCCTCACTCGATTGGAGCAGAGAAAATAAGGTCGTGGGCGCAATGAGGACGAAAGGCGTGCCATCTACAATGATTGCAATACGACCTTCGAGCAAATTCCCACAGACGACATCCGGGCGCTCTGTACTCAAGATTTGTGGAAACGGAGAAGAGGGTTGGTCCTCAATCATTTCTTCGATATAGCCACTTTCCAAGATCCCGTCGATCACAATGCGGTCCAATCGGGAATTTACTTCTGTGACTAAGGATGGTTCGGCCAGTCCTTCGATGTAGGCTACAATGATGTATGTCTTTGTAAAACCCCCAATCTGCTTGCGCTCCATTTTTAGAGCTGGTGACTTGATCAAACGACGCAACAAGGAAGTATTCACGCTGATGGATTCCGTAAAGCCTTCCCGCGGTCCACGAACGACTCCCTCTGCCACCGGTTCTTCCACAGCCCTTTTTTCCCACTTGGGTAGACCGATTGAGATCGCTGACTCCTGTTGATCAATTAATAAAACAGGGAAACCGCAAGAGATTGACTCCACACAAGCTTCCAAGGTGTTGATCTCTTGCCATTTCGACACAGGAATGGCCTTTTGCAAAAAATCGTTCGTGCTCATTTCGTTGTTGCCTCTACCAACCATGAGCGGGGCCAAAACTCTCGCATCCACCTCCTCGATGTTCGCTAATCCATCAATGTAAATCAGGAGGGCTGGTGTCGATCCAAAAATAAGAAACGACCGAAAGACGATATCCGAGCAATTCGTATATAACGAGCGGAGCAGCTCCTCCGTATGCGCCAGGTTTTTATCGAGTAAGGTTTGCGAAGGTGCTTGCTGTTGTTGATTCACTTTGCTCTTGTTTGATCTCCACCATTTTCGAGCGTTTCCAGCCATGCGCCTCCCCCCCTTTTTCTTGCCTATCCAAGATACGGAAATTTTGCCCAACGAGTACCACTTTTATCCACTAACAAGAGAGGGATACAGCTGGACACAAAAAAACGCCCGATGAGCCGGACGTTTTACTCCTTCTTCCTTTTCTTATGTTCTAGTGCGTTCCATTCGTTTCATTGGCATAAAGGAGGCGTAAGTGAAACAGCGCCACACCCATTCTGCTGGTCCATAGCGATAGCGAGACAGCCACCATTTGCTGGCCACGATTTGCAAAGGAAAGACGATCAGACAAATCAACAAACCAACTCCCATACTTGCCTCACCGTATAGATGAAACACGCGCGCGATCGTGACTGAAATCAGCGTCTGCCCTAAGTAGTTGGTCAATGCCATCCTCCCAACAGGTTCGAGATGCTTGAGGGTGTTGCGCCCGCGTCTGGTTTCGTACAAGAGCAGCAGCGAACAAATGTAAAAGGCACATAAAACCAAACCGCTCCATCCCACAAAAACTTGTACCGCTATCGATGCAGGAGCAGGAAAACGCACGATCCCGTACTGCAAGAGTGGCACCATCACGACGAGAACACTACTGACGACAAGCATGAACCACCACAGACGTTTTGCAAAAGTTACATATCGATGTGTCTGATGGAATACTCCACGTCTCGCCAGATAGAGTCCGAACAAAAAGAGAGGCAAGACTGACCAGATGGCAAACCATTCATTCGAGATCAGCAATGGAAGCTCGTTCGTTAGCCGAAAAAACATCCATTCCGTCCAATTACCGAAGTTGTAGACCTCATTCGCCCGATGGACAAGCTCGGGTGAAGCATGGGTCACAGAGTTTGTAGGATCTTCTGGAATAAGTAGCGTCAAAGCATAGAGAGTTTGCAGACTGATCAACAAGGTCCAAGCCCACCTGAGTACGGCTTGATCACTCGCCCGATAATAGAAAAGCAGGAAAAATCCTGTCAATGCGTAGGTATGCAAGATATCGCCATACCACAAAAAGAAAAGATGAGCGCACCCAAAAAACAAGAGCGCGATCAGTCTGCGTACGTACAAAGGTCGAATGGAGCTTCCCTTTAGTTCAGCTCGGCTCATAAACAAATAGAAGCCCGCCCCAAACAAAATCGAGAAAATCGTGTAAAACTTCGTCTGAACAAGCATGTTGAAAACAAGACGTATCCATTCATCCAAGAGCGAATGCTCAACAGGTAATCCATTTTCGGGAAGAAATAAGGCCGGCTGCAAGAACGTTGGCATATTGACCAAAAAGATCCCGAATAAAGCGAAGCCGCGAATCGCGTCCAGTTGATGAATTCGATCTCCCTCTGAAACAGGAGCTGCATTCACAGTTGTCATTCTATTCTCCTTCTCAATCTCAATAGATGTCTATCGTGTTGAATTCCTGGTGGCGCGTAAACCGTAAATAGGGTATCACGGGCTTGTACTCGAATGCTTGTGCGAGAATCAGAACCGTTTAACATACTGGCGATAACCGATTCTTGATCGGCAAGGAAAATATCGAATCGATTCGAGTTGAAGCAAGACATGACAGGTTATCCGATTGTTTATTATAGATTGTGACGTCATTTCGAATGAGTACCATTTTAGTCATCTCCTATTTTTGGATCAGCAGTTCTCTGTCTGCTAGCTCTCTTCTTGTGATTGAAGGTTGCTCACGACCGATCAACACCATTCCTAGGATCACCAAAAGCCCCCCTGACCATTGCTGCCATCCAGCGTGTTCACCCAACAACCAGACGGATAATAGGAGCGCACTGAACGGCATCATGCCTGACAAAGCTGCAGCCGTTGATACGTGACACCTTTTTATTCCAGCATACCAAAAAATGAAAGCTAGCGCTGTGACAAACGGTCCATACCAAATCAGGGTGAGCCATTCTTTCCACCCAATGATGGAGAGCGAGTAAATGGGTTGTTCGAAAATCGCAGGGATCAAGCAAAGTATCAAAGCAATCGCAGATACCAGTGTAGTTTGCACAACCGGATGAGTAGACTCTTTCTCTGCGATTACAGAAGCTACTGCTCCACTACGAGAGAAAACATTAAACAAGGATTCACTCACCGCAGCCAAGAGGACAAGAACATTCCCCACAGTATGACTCAGTGAAAAGCGGTCACCAAATAAAAATACGTCTTGGATCAGAAGAATGCCTGCTACTGTACTGACAATCCCCATGAGCTTTGTTCGATCCATCGTTTCTTTCAGCAAAACTGTAGCGAGCAGAACGGTCACGGCTGGTGTAGCACCTGTTAAAATGCCTGCCTCCGCTGCGCTTGTTTTATCAAGACCGTAAAGCAAAAACATCCGAAACAAAAAGACACCAAATAACGCCTGATAGGTCAGTACGATCCATTCTTTTGCGGATAACAAACGGATGGTTCGCATGAGTTTTTTGCCACTCAATGGCAACAAGCATAGGAGCGCCAATAATAAGCTCACTGCGGAAATCGTAAATGTCCCGAGACTGCTTTGAAAAAAACGCGCTGCAATCACAGAAGAACCCGCGAACGAAAAAGCGCAAAATAGGTAAACCATTCCTTTGAATCGTTCCAACACCAAACATCCCTCCATATGAACGCAAGCGCTCACTTACTGGAAAATCATGCTACAATCATAGAAAATATGCTGGTACGGATAAAGAACCAGTTCAACTTGAATTCAGGGGAACCAGTTGGAGGACTTTACATAGGGAATGGAAAACGTTTTGATCAGACGTTTCGGCCATCTGGAACCGGATGAGATACGGAAAAGTATACGCTATATAAAAACGTCAGATAATCAAAAACAGCCAGTGGCACACACTTCACGCTCATGTGGCCACTGGCTGTTATAAAGATAAACAAGTATTCAAGATGAACTCCCTTTTTTGTAAATCGAAGCAGTCTTTCTCCCGAAGTCAAGTAACATCCCTGCGCAACCAGCTAACAAGGCAGGCATGATCCATCCTGCTCCCTCCGCCTGAAAAGGCAAGAAATGGAGCCAAGAATTCCATGCTTGTCCAACGAAGGTGCTGTTGATCATATCCACTACGCCAAAGAGAGCGACGATCGAAACGGTCGTGGCATATACGCTTGAAGTTGCAGGAAGTAGCCTTCCCAGTAACGCCAGGCCAATCAGCACAATTGCAATCGGATAGATGGCACCCAGAATCGGGACAGAAACGCTCAATATCTGCGTCAGACCCAGATTGGCGATCCCCATACTCAACAGACAAAGAATCGTTACCCACACTCGGTAGGATAGACTTCCAAACAATCCTTGAAAATATTGACTGCAAGAGGTTACCAGCCCGATCGATACACACAAGCAAGCAACAGTAAAAACAATGCCAAGAATGACTGTGCCGCTTTCACCGAATAAATGATACATCAGACTCGTCAAGATTTGGGCCCCATTATCAGCTTCCCCTAGAAAAGCGCTCTTGGAACCGAGCATACCCAAAATTACGTAAATGACTGTTAACAAGATACCGGCACCCAAGCCAGCTTTAATCATATATGTCGATAATGACTTGTTGTCACTAACCCCTTTACTTCGCAGCGTATTGGCGATCACGATGCCAAACACAAGCGCTGCCAGTGCATCCATCGTTAAATACCCATCCAAAAATCCTTGAAGTATAGGATGTGTGGCATACTTTTCGACCGGTTCCGTAAGTGGTCCCATAGGCGTGATCAAGCTTTTAAGAAAGATCAGGGCGATTAAGGTTAGCAAGGTAGGCGTCAACCATTTTCCAAAGCGATCTACCAGCTTCGAGGGTGATAAGCTGAGCCAAAAAACGATACTAAAAAACAAGACCGTATAAAGAAAAAGACTGAGTGGTGAAGTCACCCACGATTCGGGCAAAAACGGTGCCATCCCCATCTCAAATGCCAGACTGCCCGCCCGGGGAATGGCTAGCCCAGGACCGATTGAAACATAGATCAGAAACGGGAAAATCAGGGCAAAGAGTGGATGCACCCGGCTCGCCAAATCGTGAAATGTTCCTGCCTTTGCAATAGCCACTACCCCTAAAATCGGTAGCCCGACAGCAGACAATATAAAACCGGTCAGAGAGACCCATACACTTATCCCTGCAGATTGTCCTAAAAATGGAGGGAAGATGAGATTGCCCGCACCAAAAAACATGGAAAATAACATAAAACTAATCCAGATTACTTCTCGCTTTGCTAGCTGTATCATTAACGATCATACATCCTCCCATCATAATGAGAGGCATTCTATCAGTTTTCCATGACGGATTCTAGTCAAACAGTCATATTCGCAATTGCAAAATCATTGTATGTTTTCATTTTCAACTACACGATTCAACCATTCATCCACGAGCGCTGTAAATAAGCCACTTTGTTCTGTCTGTAGATTGTGTCCAGCCCGATCGAGAACAGCAAAGCTGGCACGCGGATAGTGCTCTAACAATGACCACACATCTTGATACCCGGTAACATGATCCTGCCTACCCGTCAGGAACAGCACAGGCTTTTCAAACGGCACTGGTTCCTTATCCCATTCAAAGGAGAAAGCGTACCGTTCACTTATTTTCCGTAAAAAGACAGAATCGGCTGCATTCAACCCTGGTAAGATTTCTTTTTCAAACCGCTCCCAATTGTATTGATCCTGCACGACCGATAAAGGTGTAAACCTGCTTTGTTGTTCAGGCGTCAGCGTAGATAGAAATTCCTTGTTCTGAGCAATCACGGCAGGTTGTGGCAATACACGTTTGGATACAGCCGCTTCCACAAGTGAACAGATAAACAGCATCCCTGCCACTCTCTCTTTATGTCTAGAAGCAATTGCTCTAGCCAAATATCCCCCGTACGATTCTCCCGCTACCAAATAAGGTCCTACTGGAATCATTTTTTCAATGAACCGCTCCACTACATCCAGCATCTGATCAGAGCCTTGAATCCATTCTTCCCCTTTGGTCTGTCCCATTCCCGGCAAATCCAAGTAGATCCGGCGCCACCCAGGTTGATTCTCAAATACAGGCTCCATACAACCTGACATCAAGCGATGGTCAGGAGTAAATCCATGAATCATGACAACTGGGAAGCCTTCTCCATATGTCTCATAATAGACCGAAGCGTTACCTAGATCACAAAACATGCAAACACCTCCGAATGAGAACAATTGTTCTCTTTTTCTTTTTTCTTATTCTATCTAATCTAACAGAAAAAGGAAAGCATTTTTCCGTATACATTTCTCTTTTTTCCAATCAAAAAAACCACCTGTTCACGTACGAGTAGTGTACGGCAAGTGGTCAATGTCCGTTAACGTTTTTGCATGGCGATAATTCGGCGGTAAAAGGTCTGATCCTTCAATTGCCGAAACAGTGAAAGAGAGGGGCGAAAGTTTGCCTCAATGATCCACGGTTTCCCTTCTACATCAATGCCTAGATCCAAGCCAATCCCTCTCAAGGTGGGATACGCCTTGCCCAAAGCATTCGCCGCCGCCAATGCGACTTGACTGATCTCTTCTTGCAAATTACTAGGAGCTGTTACGGTTGACAAACGAATAGCAGTTTGTAACGGTAGGATTTTTCCTCTGCTTCGCTCTACATTTGTCACGACAAAACCCGGCCCCGCTAATTTGGCTACCCAACCCGTAACGATCCAGGGTGATTTTTTGCCCGCTCGCTGAACCATGACTCGAACGTCAAACGGTCTTCCATCGATCCTCCCCAGAGGAATGAGTGGCTGCAGTAGGTATGGTTTTGGTCGGAATAGCGACTTGACGTACGCGACGGTCTTTGCTCGGCCATGCACGATTCGCTTGGTACTACCAGCATGAACGAGATAACGGTCCTCCCCTTTATCTGTGAGCTGAATGATGCCTGCCCCTCCTCCGCCACCTGAAGGCTTCAGCATGACTTTTTCGTAATCCTCCACGTATTCCCACAACTTTTCAGGAGTAAACGGCCTGGTGGCTGGCAAGTAATCACGCAAGTACTCGTGCTTTACCATGTGCTGATGTTTACTCCATTTCCCAACATTTGGCGGTTTTATGTTGTTGTCTCCCCATTCGTAATAAGATGATGCTCTTCTATTTTGGTGATGCTGTTATGTTCGTCAACAAAAACAACTCGCGGAACCAGTTTGTTCGTTTCTTCTTCATCATACATCCCCATGCTGAGGATGATGACCAAATCACCCGGCTGAAACAAATGAGCTGGCGGCCCGTTCAAGCAGATCTTACCAGTCCCTTCTGGAGCAGGTAATGCGTAGGTCTTCCAACGGGTAGCATTACGCAAGCTGGTTACTTGCACAATTTCATACGGCATAATATCCGCTGCTTTTAATAAAAGGGCATCGATCGTGATACTGCCCACATAGTCAAGTTCTGCCTGGGTCACCGTCGCACGATGAATTTTACCTTTGCACATATGTCGTTGCATGAGCAAACCTTCCTTTCCAAACCGATGACACCAGTCTATGTGGGAACGGCTGTCCGTGAAACCAGGAAGGAATCGTTTCTGTTCAGCTTCCGATTCGCGCTTTTCCCCAATCTACCCCGTAGGTGATACACGCCTGCTCAAGCTCCTGTGCAATTCCAGGAGATAATGATACTCCATGGACTCGCTGTTCACTCATTTTCCTATTCTCGATCTCACCTGGGATCATGATTTCATCGATTCCGGCTTTTTTCGGAACCGATTTGATCTCACGAATATACTCGTCCATCCTGCTTTGAAAAACAGGGAGCGGCCAGAATCGTTGGACATCGATCGTGAGAAAAACGTGACCAATATTTTGAGGGTGTGTCCAGTTCTCATACAGGCTTTGAACTCCGGGACCACAAGCGGCGCCAGTCAACAGTCCGCAAAGAACATCGATGAACATGGCGAGTCCGTAGCCTTTTGCTCCTCCAATGGGTAGTAATGAACCAAGCAAGGCACGCTCTGGATCAGTGGTAGGGATGCCATCCTGATCAATGGCCCAATCTGCAGGTATCGGTTCCCCTTTTTTGGCCGCTAGCGCAATTTTCCCACGGGCAACCACGCTAGTCGCCATATCAAGCAAAAAAGGCAACTCTTTACCAGCTGGAATGCCAATAGCCATGGGATTTGTTCCCAAAAAAGGGCGGATGCCTCCTGTAGGAGCCATCGACTCTGGAGCGTTGGACAAGACCAGTAAAATTTGATCTTGTTCGATAGCACGCTCGGCATAAAATGAGCAAGTCCCAAAATGATTGGAATGACGTACTCCTACAAATCCAATGCCCGCTTGTTTTGCAAGTGAAATGGCTTGTTCTAGTGCAACCTTGCCAACCACTGCACCCAGATGATTTTTGCCATCGATTAGTGCTGTCGCTCCTTCTTGCTTTACCATTTCTGGTTCTTGATCTAGCTCGATGACTTTTGCCTCGATCCGTTTCATATAGATAGGCAATCGTGATAATCCGTGTGATTCGATCCCTCGCAAATCTGCGTGAATAAGCGATTGGGCAACTGTACGAGCATGATGCTCTGATACCCCGACACGTGTAAACAATTCAGTGGCTACTTCCTCCAACCGCATACAATCATATCGTAATGGATTCAATATTTTGTCTACCCTCCCCGTCTTCATGCAGATGTTCGTGCCAGAAACCATCTGGATATAGATATGATGGCTTTTTATGCACCGACACAGGCATTGGCCCAACACGTATCTATTCAGATATTTGCGCAGGTGCTTAGCGAAGACGATGAAATGATTGGGGAGCGGCTACGCGTATTTTTTAACACAAAGAAAACTGGACATCCAGCTCGTAGCTGATCGTCCAGTTTTCTATTTTCTTCGACTATTCCATGGAAGCGAGAATCGTAGCAATCTCATCCTGCAAATCGGTCATTACCTCGCTATCAATGGCATAACCGTTTACGATGATGGAGAATACTAGTTTTTCTCCACTTTTCGTAGTGATATAACCTGACAAACTGTTTACTCCCGTCATAGAACCTGTTTTTCCATGCAGATTATTCTCAGCTGGCGTTTCCTTCAATCGATTTTTCAGCGTACCATCGACACCTGCGATGGGCAGAGATTCATCAAAAGCGGCAAAAGCTCCTGACTTTGTCATCCCCTCTAGTGCGGAGGCGATATGACGAGCAGAAATCAGGTTGTAACGAGTCAGCCCTGATCCATCGATCATGTCGAAATTCGTGTTGCCTCCCATCGACGCGATATCATCCTGTACTACCTCTGCACCCGCTGAAGCACTTCCTTCGCCTTTTTTCACACCTCCCAGTGTCTTCAACAGCATTTCTGCGTAAAAATTGTCACTGCGCTTATTCAGATAGTTCACGATATCCCGAAGCGGCAAGGACGTGAATTCGTTCCATTTCACCGCAGACACAGGAACATTGCCAATCGTAATGGAGCTTTTCGGCGCGAAGCTTACTCCTTCTTTTACGAGGGCTTCTTTTAATACCGCACCTGCGTACTTGGCCGGTTCTTCTACCGGAACACGCTCATAATCACCTTCTTGATCGACTGGAAGGTTTCCCGTCAGTCGAATCGTATTGGTACCGCGGTTCCTCTGAATGGCAAACGTATTCTCTTGACCCGCTTCGACTGTTTGCGCTTCATTTATTATTTGTACATAAGATGTTTTCGGCAGCAGATTCCATTTGACACGATCTCCTGCTTTTTTCGCCGGTTCATACTCCACCATGACCGTCCCGCGATTAAGCGCCAATGCACCTAATGTAGGATTATAGTAATAGCTCTCATCATCCCAAGCCCAGCCCAGACCCAGACGTTGTTGGTCGAAATAGCTCTCGTCCAGAACCAGATTGCCATTCACTCGCTTGAGTCCCTGCTCTTTCAACCATGCTGCGATCTGCTCGATCGAGACACCGTCTTGTACTTGCAAGGCATCTTCCGTATGAAGCGTTGGGTCTCCATACCCTTTTACGTACATGTTGCCATTTTGGACACCGTTTTGTGCGATCGGGGTATCGCCATACAGTTCTGTTTTGAACGTGTATTCTGTTCCCAGCTGATTAAACGCAGCTGCCGTCGTCAACAGCTTGAGATTGGAAGCTGGAGTTAGTAAGGAATCAGCGTCGTGCTCATACAGCACCTCTCCCCCGAGCGTTTTAACAATGATACCAGTCGTCAGGCCATCGGCTTCAGGCTTGTCGAGGATGGGATCGATCAGCCCAGAGAGCTGGTATGTTTGGAGTTGTTCCGGAGTATAACCAGCTGGAAAAAGATTCTCTGGATAGGTAGCTAATTGGATGGCGATAAAGTCCTGCAATTCTCTGGCGTATTTGGATTTGTAGATTCCGTTGACGATGATGGAAAAAGCGAGCTTGTGACCGTTTTTTGCTGTCACGAAACCAGACAAGCTGTTTACGCCTCCCATTGAACCTGTTTTGGCGATGACGTTTTTTTCGGCAGCTGTACCTTTCAACCGACTTTTCAACGTACCGTCCACACCGGCGATGGGAAGGGTGGCTTCCAGCACTTCACGATAGTCTTGATCTTGCAGAAAAACGAGTAGTTTTACCATTTGCTCTGCGGTTATGAGATCAAATCGGGAAAGACCAGACCCATCCACCTGCGCATAGCCCGATTCAATTCCTGCTCGCTTCAGCACATCGGCGACTACCTCTGTCCCTGCTTCAAAGCTACCTTGCCCTTTTTGTGTCGCACCCAACGTTTTGAGAAGCATTTCGGCATAGAAATTGTCACTTTCCTTGTTCAGCTCCACCATGACCTCACTCAAAGGTTTCGATAGATGAGTATGCAAGGGTACGCCTGTTTTTACTATTGTCTTCTTTACCTCGGTCTTCGGTTTGAGCTCGATCCCTGCCTCGGTTACCTTCTGTTTCCATACGTCTCCGACGAACAGTGCCGGATCTTCCATGGTCACATCCTCTTGATAGTCAGATGATTTGACCCCGATGGTCCCCGACAGGATGATTTCGTTTTTTCCCCGTGGGCGTTCTACCGTTATGACAGTATCACTGCCGTCAACTGTCTTTACCTTATTGGTCAGTGTAAGCGTGGTATTGGCTGGCTCAATTTTGAGTTTGGCGGTATCCCCAGTCTTTAGTCCAGGCTTCGTCGTGACGGTAGCGAAGTTTTTATGTACAGCGAGGGCGCTCAACTGGGCACTATATCCGTAGGGCTCGTCGTCCCACATCCAGCTCGTCCCCAACCGAGTATCATCGAAGTAACTTTCGTCCAGTAGCAGATCGCCATTCACTTGCTTGATCCCCTGGGCCTTGATCGCTGTAGCCAACTCCTGCAAATCCTCTGGTGACAAACTTGGATCCCCATATCCTTTTAGCAACAAATTCCCTTGCAAGATTCCACCCGGATTCACTTTTCCGTCTATGTATACTTCTGTCTTCCATTGATACCCTGGACCGAGCCGATCGAGAGCGGAAATCGTCGTAAATAGCTTGATGTTCGAGGCCGGTATGTAATTCCTCTTTTCGTTATGAGTGTAGACGTACTTTTTGTCCGTCAAATCATACACCGCGATACCTGCATATAAGCCCATACTCTCTTGATTCTTTTGCAGATCACTCAGGTATTTTTCTACATTCGCAGACAGCGAGCTTACTGGTGTCGTTTCTCCTTGGGCAAAAGCAGGTACTGCGGCCACCTGGAGCACGAGCAAAAGCAAGAGAAGCCAAGGTAACATTCGTCTGACAAACAGATGATTCATAAGATCCTCCTCGTCCTAGTCTCTGTCTTCTCGAGTCAATCTAGCAGTACCCACCCATGATAGCATGGAATGGTTATTTTCGGAATATTACCATAATACTAAAAGTTAAAATCTGGATACCCGTTCTATGCGTGATCATACTAAGGGACAGTACATCATAAACGGGGGTATCGAGAGTGCTCTACCGACTTTGTCTCGTTCTGTTCCTGATTGGATTCATGGCGTTGCCAGCATCTGCTGCGACCGACATTGGGAGTGTACGCATAAATCCAACACCTGTGGCATCGTGGCAGGATCTCGTGAAGCGAAGTGAGCTAATCGTCTTCGCATGGATTGACAGCGCTAGTCAGTCTGTTCCGACTGGACGATCCCTTCGTGAGGGAAAATTAGTAAATTACGTACAGACCGCACACGTCAAACAAGTCTTGAAAGGTTCATCGCACCGAATGCTCAAATTGGTCAGCACAGGAGTGGAGCCATTACCTGACGCAAGCAGCCCTCTCAATCGTACTTATCCCGGTCCATTGGCAGAAGGAAACTACGTCTTGTTTCTCCACCCTGTTTCAGCAACGGATCTGTACAGCGCCGCTGGGCTATGGCAAGGAGTCTATCCGCTGTATCAGGGTCAAACCATTGCCTTGGAAGGAGCTGGATTCTCAGATCTCAATCAACTGACCGTCGAACAGCTAGCGAGAAAAATCAAAAGTATCTCTCCTTGATGAAACGGCACAAACACAAAAAAAGAAACCGTCTTTGTATCAACGGTTTCTTTTTTCTATTTCCCATCAACTTCTCATGACGTAAATGAAAATGAACATCGACAGGGCACATACCAAAATCGTGCCGATAAAGCCCCACATGACCAATTTATTGTTGCTTTCTCTGTTATCGTTCATACGAAACTACTCCTCGCACTAGCATTCACTTCCTCATTATAAAAAAGATTAAGCCGAAAGGGAAACGATAAAGTGAGAACGTCACACGTATATTTTTTTGCAGGAAGCGAAATCTTAGCTTGTATGCCAGACCACTAATGAGGGGGCACGCAGACCTTGAATGCAGATAAACAAGCTACTCGCTATGCGAATATCATTTTCATGAGAGAGCTGGCTCGTATTGATGAGCAATTGTTCCCTTTCCCTATCTATCGCGAACTGAGAGAAAAGACTCCTGTGCGCTTTGATGAAGATCGGGGATCCTGGGACGTCTTCCGTTATGAGGATGTTCACCGTATTTTAAAAGATCCTGCCACTTTTTCTTCGCGTCGTGGTCTGGAAGTCAGAGGCGAAACGCTTTTGACGATGGATCAGCCCAAGCACACGCACATGCGCAATCTGGTCAACAAAGCGTTTACTCCCAAGGCGATCAATGACCTAGCACCTCGGATTACTTCCATTACAAACGAATTACTCGACCAGGTCATCCAGAATGGAAAAATGGACGTCGTTCATGACCTGGCTACACCCCTTCCTGTGATCGTCATTGCTGAATTGCTAGGCGTCCCTTCCAAAGACCGCATGCTGTTCAAGGACTGGTCGGATACGATGGTTAAAGGTGTGGAAGGTAACTCAGAAGAAGCGTTTGCACAGATGGTTGCAGAGAGAGACAAAGCTGAGAAAGAACTCGCTGAGTACTTCCTCACCATTCTCAATGAGCGACGGAACAAACCGGAGGATGATCTGGTTTCTGCCCTGCTGGTCGCAGAAATCGATGGAGAGAAGCTTCAGGAGCAGGAGATCTTGCGCTTCTGTATTCTGCTGCTTGTCGCGGGCAACGAAACCACTACGAATCTCATCACCAATGCGATCCGACTTATGACCGAACAGCCGGCGATCCAAGATCAGGTCAGACAGCATCCGGAGTACGTGAAAACGACGGTCGAAGAGACGCTACGCTATTATCCACCCATCGTTGCCATTGGCCGTATCGCTACACAGGATGTAGAAATCGGCGGACAGCTCATCCGTGAAGGACAGCAGGTCGTCTCGTGGGTAGGATCAGCCAATCGCGACCCAGAAAAGTTTGAGAATCCGGATACCTTTCTTCCAGACCGCAAACCGAATCCGCATATGGGTTTTGGCTTTGGTATTCACTTCTGTCTCGGTGCTCCTCTCGCTCGACTGGAAGCTCAAATCGCTCTCGAAATCATGCTTTCTAGGTTTAGCGATATGCAGTTTGCGAAAGCTCCGCTGACGCCTATTCCAAGTCCGTTTGTCTTTGGGGTCAAGAACTATCCGATAACGTTTACTGCTCGTACATAATCGGTGAGGATCATCAGTGGCTCCCACTTCTCTTATGCATTTTGTGCATGGAATGAAATAACTCAGGAACGGATACCCTTTCGTGGTCAGTTCCTGAGTTTTTTCATGCAAAATGGCTCAATCTCGTTTCTTTTCACGCTTATACATTTGCGCATCTCTTCACCTTGAATTTCCTACATTCAGCCAGTATGATCAGAAAACACTGGTCCATTGGGCTACGGACTGTGCCGAGCATGTACTTCGAAAAGACGTATCCGAATGACAGTCGACCTCGAAATGCGATTGAACCTGGCCGTGCCTGGATGCGTGGTGAAATAGCGATGTGTGAAGCACGAGCAGCGGCATTTGCTCGATTTAGGAGACCAAGCCCAACAACAAGAATGCAATCATAAACCAAATTCACTTATAAAACTGTTTTCGTACGCTTTTGCCGTCAACAAAGGTTGGTTTCTTTTTCCATAATTATTTTTCTCTCGACATCGTTGAATTTTTTTACAGTCCTTGTCTTTTCATCTCTTTCGAAGAGTGGTAAAGTCAATAATTATTTGTAGCATCCATTTGGACAGCAAGATAGTTAGGAGAATTAGGTAATGGACAGCTTTAATAGTCAATTTTTATCTTCCATCTTGATCATCGCACTAGGCTATTTCCTCAAACGCTGCAAGATCATCAAGGAGAGGGATGGCGAAGGGTTGGCTCGGATCATTTTCAACATTACCCTTCCCTGTTTGATCATCCATACGTTCCATAGCATAACCCTGGACGCTTCTCTCTTGTTACTGGTTGTAAGTGGTTTTCTCTACGGCATACTCGCCGCCATCCTGGCCTATTTCGCCTTCCGTAAAGAAAACCGGAAGACAAAAGGAATGCTCGGGATGATGGTTCCAGGCTTTAATGTTGGGTTGTTTGCCTACCCGCTCGTCCAGGGAATCTGGGGGGAGAAAGGCCTCGCTTACTTCGGAATGTTCGATATCGGAAACGCTCTGGTCGTTTTTGGTGTAAGTTATTTGATCGGCAGCTACTACTCCGGTGAGGATGTGAAGCTGGATTTCAAGCAAGTGGTCGGAAAGGTATCCAAGTCGATTCCGTTGCTTACCTATCTTATTATTTTCGTCATTAATCTTGCCCACATTCCGCTTCCTGACATGTTCCTCGGGATAACCGGAACGATTTCCAAAGCGAATATGCCTTTATCCTTGTTGCTGCTGGGCATTTACTTGAATTTTTCCTTCGACAAGCGCTATCAGATTCACTTCTGGAAGGTGCTCGGTCTGCGTTATATCGTAGGACTGGTCATCGGTATCGCTTGTTTCCTGATCCTGCCCTTCGAGGACATGTTCAAATACACGTTACTCGTCGGATTTATCTTGCCGATGGGCGTCTCCGTATTGGCGTACTCGGTAGAGTTTAAATACGACTACAAGTTTGTCGGTATGGTATCGAATACGACGATCCTCATCAGCTTTGTTCTGCTGTGGGGAATCTCTAATATGTTGCTGTAAATCGAGGTTTCTAGCTGAATGCCATCCAACAGTCTAAGGGACTAAGTGGTATGTTATTGGAAAAATGGTTATGATTGTTAAAATCAAAAAAGGATGTGCTCTCATGACTAGAAAAGAAGTTGCATTGCAGAGACTCGACGGTTATATCCATGATTTAGACGAGCTATTTAAAGAGCGAAAAAAGGATTACCCCCAAATTGTGCAAAGAGCAATAACCAACGAAATTAATCAGATACAAAAATCAATCAGACATTGGGACAATGTTCTTCACTCACAGACCAACGCTTAGTGTTCTGTTTTTTATTGACTGCTCATTGAGTTACGTATCTTTCTATAACGTTGAAAGCACTCAAATAAAATGAGGCGACCTCTCCCCAATAGAAGACTGGGAAGTGATCGCCTTTTCACATCTCGTTACTCTTTGTCTTGAAACAGTCCTTCTGGAATCTTTGCATCCCCGTATTTAGGGATATCCAGACGCAACGCGTGTCCACCGTTAATAGGGGGTCGATTCCGTTTTCTTACTCGCTAATCATTCTGCTCGGGATTGATCATCCAGTGGAACAGCTTTACTCACTCCCAATGCGTAAAAGCTAACCACAACAATTCCTAAGAAAACTATCCCAGCAATCAGGGAGATCCGTGTCTCATCATTGATCCACATACCAACCAAAACCATCAGTAAAAAGGCGATCGTCACGTAATTTGTCACGGGTGCAAAAGGCATTTTAAATGGATGGTTGGCCATCTGTGCTCCTTTTGCTTTTCTGAATTTGATTTGGCTAATCAGGATCACAAACCACGGAACCATTCCAGGAAGTACACTTGCACTGTATACGTAGACAAATAGATTCTCTGGTGCAATGTAGCTCAGGATAACGCCAACACCTAAACCCACAAGGACGCCAATCGTCCCCAGTAGAGGCACACCATTCTGGGACAGCTTCGTGAAGATTTTTGGAGCTTGTCCATTTACCCCTAATGTATAAAGCATACGCCCTGCGCTATAAATACCACTGTTACAACCAGACATGGCAGCGGTAATGATCACAAAGTTGATGACCCCCGCAGCTGCTGTAATACCAATTTTCGCAAAAGTTGCAACGAACGGGCTACCGATCGCATGTAGTTGATCCCAAGGGTAGACGGTTACGATGACAAAAATCGCACCAATATAGAAGATCAAAATGCGCCAAATAATGCTTTGAATCGCACTCGTTAGCGTTTTTCGAGGGTCTTTTGCCTCACCTGCAGTTATCCCAATAAGCTCGACACCTTGATATGCCCCAATCACTAATGATAGAGCAAAGAAAAAGCCTGACCAACCACCCGTAAAGAAGCCCCCATGCTCCCATAGGTTAGATAATCCAATTGCGTTTCCTCCGTTACCAATTCCAAAGAAAATAAGGCCAACCCCGGCAATAATCATTAATACGATCGTCACAATTTTTATCATGGCAAACCAAAATTCAAATTCACCAAATGATTTAACAGAGATTAAGTTTGCCGATCCTAGAATCACCATGGCAATGATACCCGGTATCCATGCAGGCAAATCTGGAAACCAGTACTTCATATAGGTCCCAACGGCAATAATTTCTGACATCCCTACGACAACCCACTGAAACCAGTTACTCCACGCCGTCATATAACCTGCTAAGGGATGGATATACTTATGACCAAAGGTCGCAAATGAACCTGTACTTGGTTCTAAGTACAACATTTCCCCCATGGCACGCATGATTAAAAATATAAAAATTCCTACAATTGCATACGCGAGCATGACAGATGGACCTGTCCATTTAATAGTGCTTGCTGAACCCATAAAAAGCCCAACACCAATCGTACCGCCCAAAGCAATCATTTGGATATGACGGGCTTCCAGGCCCCTCTTCAATTCTTTGTTTTCCACTCCGGTTCCTTTTCCTCTCTGCTACTAGTAGCGATAATTTCAGGAAAGCTCTCACAGCATTCTGAGCTTCTTTGTTAAGCATTCCTAATAGTTAGTAAGATTATTCATCTTTCTTTCTTTTTTAGTTGCATTGAAATCACTTGTTTATTGTAATATGTTTTTATGTTGATGACAATTGTATTTACTAGAAATACACTCAATAAATCAATATATATTTAATAAATAAAAATAAAATATATATTGCTGATAAATTATTTTCTTGGCGGTAGATAACAAAAAAGCCAAATTCCTCACTTATAACACCGAGAAAAATGGCTTTTGTGAATTCAACTTCCTTCATTCAAGAATAATATTATATCCTTTCAATCTTTAACTCCATAAACCTTGCCCCTTCAATCGGATTAAACACATATGGCTCAATTTCGTAAAAACCTTCAGAACGATATAATTCTTGTGCTTTTGTCATCGTTGAAAGGGTATCGAGCCTCATATACTCGTATTTCAGTTCTGAGGCTTTTTCAATAATCATCGTGATAAGACTTTTCCCAATGCGAAATCCTCTATATGCATCACGAACATACAATCTTTTCATTTCGCAGATGCCCTCCCCAATCTTTCGAAGAGCAATACATCCAGCAGCTTGTCCATCCACGACGGCGACTAGTAAAACGCCATCCGGTGGCCCGTACTTTCCTGGTAAAGCCTTGAATTCTGCGTCAAAATCTTGAAAAGACAGATCAATATCAAGCGATTGCGCATACTCTAAAAACAGCTTCTTTACTTCTTCCAGCTCATTTTTGTCTTGCTCCGTAATGGATTTGAATTCAATCGTATGTTCCTTGCCATTCACTGTCGTTTTCATCTCATAAGCCTCCCCTTTTGTCTAGGTTCTTATCTCTTCCCGTCATGAACGATATAGGACAACAAGTCGTCGCCTTGACCTTTGCCACATTCTTCGAAAAACCGATTTCTTCAAACTGATCGATTTAGTACTCCATAGCAACGCCTCTTTTAGTAGTTATAACTATTACAACTATAATAAATGTAGCTTCGTGAAGCACCACAAAATCGAAGAAGAGCCCTATGCTTGTAATCAAGCAATGGACTCTTCTTCCTCTTTATGTGGGCGATCCTGCTTACTTGTCATCTTCTATTCATGCCTTTGATGTGATTCACCGTATTCTCGTCCAATTTCTTGATTAACTCAACAAGCAGCTTTACGGTCAGATCTAAATCATCCCGACTTACCATGGAGACATGACTATGAATGTACCGTGCAGCAACACTCACTACCATGGAAGGAACCCCGTTGTGAGCGAGATGAAACTTACCCGCGTCTGTTCCTCCTCGTGGCATGATATCTGTCTGATACGGAATGTTATGTTCCTTCGCTGTATCAATGACAAAATCACGCAGGTTTAGATGAGGGATCATACTGCTGTCATAAAATCCGAGAAGAGGCCCACCTCCCAGTTTGGAATGCCCTTCTTGGTGACTCATTCCAGGTGTATCACCAGCTACTCCGACATCCAAAGCAAACGCAATATCTGGTGAGATCTTGTGCGATAAAGTAACCGCCCCCCGAAGCCCTACTTCCTCTTGTACGGTAGCGCCGCAGTAAACCGTATTGGCATGCGTTTCTTTTTGGATCTGTTCCAATACCTTTAACGTTACGTAGCATCCTGCGCGATTGTCCCATGCTTTTGCCATGAGCATTTTGGGGTTAGGCATTACTTCAAACGGGCAGATCGGAACAATCGGGTCACCCACCTCTACACCGAAGCTCTCTGCTTCTTCTTTGCTAGATGCCCCGATGTCCACAAACATATTGCTAATTTCCAATACGTTTTTTCTCTCCTCGATCGATAAGACATGGGGAGCCTTTGATCCGATGACTCCCGTATGATCGCCTTTTCTCGAAAGCACCTTCACTCGTTGGGACAACATGACATGTCCCCACCATCCACCGAGTGGTTGCATCCGGAGGAATCCATCTTTTGTAATGTGGGTTACCATAAACGATACTTCGTCCATGTGAGCAGCCAAGAGGATTCGCGGACCTGCCTCTCCATGTTGTCCAACAATACCACCCAAATTGTCTTCAAGCGTAGTAGAAGTTAATTCGGTAAGCTTGTTCTTCATGAGTTGTTGCACCCTCATCTCGAATCCAGGGGGCCCGGCTGTCTCGGTTAGTTCCTTCATTAATTGTAGATCGTTATCCATCATCTCATCCCTCCACTGGGTATGATGACCATGTATGAACGTTGATATGTGCGACTACTCTTGAAAAGAAAAACGACAGCCCAGGACATGATGGTACGTCCCAGACTGCCGTTGCTTTTTTCGTATTATTTAACTGGTTACTTCACCAAACCCCGCATGACTTCATCCGCTTTGACATCCTGCGTGATCAGCTTTTCTTTTTTCATCCAATCGATCAGCGTCTGCCAGGATTCAGTCGTTTGGCTGCCAAACGGTTTATCCCCTGCGTCCATCAGTGGAATCAAGATGTCCAGACTCTTTGTCTCGATGTCTTTTTCCAGCGGGAATTCGTTCGCCTGTTTGCTCAACAGCAACTCCAGCGCTTTATCTTTATTGTCTTTCACGTATTGCTGACCTTTCGTAGCTGCGCGCATGAATGCTTCGATGGCCTGCTGTTTTTTACCCAACGTATCGTCACTTGTCGTCATGACCAACTCGTAGTAATCCGGTACTCCAAAATCAGTAGCTGCAAATACGTTGACAGGAATACCGTTTTTCTCAAGAATCAACTGCTCGTGGTTTTTGTAACCACCTACGACCGCATCGACCTTTTTGCCTGTCAGAGCAGGAACGATGTCAAAGCCGATGTCGGTAAAAGAAATGCCTGAGTCATCTCCGCCCGCATGTTTAACTACATTTCGAACGATAGACTCATCCAACGGCACAGATGGGTATCCTACGTTTTTGCCTGCAAGCTTTTGTGGTGTATCAATGCCACTATCCTGTCTGGTCATGATGACGTTGAGCGGATGGCGAACCAAAGCCCCTACCGATACAACAGGAATCCCTTCGGAACGAGCTTGTACGACCTGCGTTTGATAGCTGATCGCCAAGTCTACTTTTCCTGCTGCTACCATTTTCAACGGATCGTTACTGTCCGAAGGCATTTGCAGGTTAACCTTCAGATTTTCCGCTTGAAAGTAGCCTTGCTCCTCTGCAGCGTACAAAAAGGAGTGAACGGCGTTTGGATACCAGTCCAGAGCCACTGTCAATTCTGTAGGTGCATTCGCTTGATTCGTATCTGGTGCTGTCGGTTCCGCTCCCGATTGGTTCCCGCAAGCGGCAAGTCCTGCTGTCAATAGTAGCGCCGCCACGGTTTTGCTCCATTTTTGCATTGGTTTCATGGGTAAGATCCCCCTACTTTCACTTCGATGTTTTTCTTCTTGGTCTTTTATGCGGGGTGAAATGCTTCTCGAGTCTCCCGACCAACCAGAACAAGAGCATGCCTAGTACAGATAGTAGAAAGACCGAGGCAAAGAGAGCCGGTGCCTGAAAATTCCCTGATGCACGACGACCGAAATAGCCAAGTCCCTCACTCGCTCCGAGCCACTCCCCGATTGTCGCCCCCGCCACACTGTAAGTCGCAGCTACTTTTAATCCGCTGAAAAAATGCGGCAAACTGGACGGCAACTGTAGCTTGGTAAAGATCTGCACACGGTTAGCACCCATGGTTTTGAGCAGCTGCAGCATTTCTTTATCGGTTGAGTGCAATCCATCGTAGGTATTTACGACGATCGGGAAAAAGGTAAAAAGAATCGTAATCGCAATTTTTCCGGAAAGGTCGTACCCGAACCACAAGATAAAGACAGGGGACAGCGCGATGATCGGAATGGTCTGGGAAATCACGATATACGGATAGACCAAGCGCTCGACAACTCGGCTCATATTCATCGCAAAGGCAAGCAGAATCCCGAACAAGATCGAAACGCTAAGTCCGAGCAACACTTCCTTTAGCGTCACCCACAGATGGAGTCCAAACAGAGTTGCGCGCAGATCCCATAGAGACACGACGACCGCACTCGGTGGCGGCAGGATAAACGGTGGTACGTGCAGCAGCCGGCAGCCTGCTTCCCACACGATCAAGAAGAGCGCAATGGAGATGCCGAACCAGACACTTCTTGGCCATTGACCCATCATACTTCCCTCCCGATCGACTGCTTCCCTACATTTTGTCGCAACAGCTCCCAGATTTCTTCGCGTAAGGAGAGGAATTCCGCTCTATTTCGGTAACCAGTCGTACGTGGACGCTCCATGTTCACCTGTAGCTCGACAGGCTTCTCAATCGGCTTACCCGTCAAGACAATGACGCGATCAGCGAGCAAGATAGCTTCATCGATGTCATGCGTAATCATCAGCATCGTGCTTCCGGTCTCTTGCCACATTTCCATGAGCCATTCCTGCATCTCCATTCGCGTGATTCCATCGAGAGAGCTGAACGGTTCATCCAGAAGCATGATGTCTGTTCCAGAGAGCAGAGCTCGCAAAAAGGAGACGCGCTGCCGCATGCCGCCGGAGAGCTCTGTAGGGTAAGCGTCTGCCCATTCAGACAAACCATAACGGGGAAGCTCCCCTCGCACTCTCTCCTGTGCTTCTTTTTTAGAAACACCCTTGATTTCTAATGGAAGCGCCGCATTTTCCACGACAGTACGCCATGGGAGCAAGGCATCCCGCTGAGGCATATATCCTACCATCCCCAAGCGATTCTCCATCAGCGTTCCATTGATCGTAATGCTTCCTGCCTGCGGCTGTAAAAGACCTGCCACCAGCTGAAACAGTGTGCTCTTGCCAATTCCGCTAGGGCCGATCAGACTGATGAACTCGCCTTTTCCTACGCGGAGGTCAAAATCGTGGAGAATGGGCTGATCCCCATAGGAAAATCGGACACCAGCAAAGGCCAGTTTGTCTAGCACGGCCACATTTCCTTTCTGTAGGCCATATCCCAGAACAAGTATTCCATCTTGGATGTGGTCAAGAAATGCTCTTCCAGTCTCGCAAGCTCTTGTTCGTTTTTCCCATCTGCCAGTTGGTTCATCACGTCGATCAACCAAGCTGCCAGTTCACCGAATTCTTCAGAGCTGTACGTACTTACCCATTCCCCGTAAAGCTCGTGATCTAGTGCCCCTTCGACTTGAGCCAGCTGTTTGCCGATTTCCCAGTAGCCCCACATGCAAGGAAGAACGGCGCTGACCAGTTCTGCCAGGGAGCCCTGGTGAGCGACCTTCAGCATGTAGCTGGTATAAGCAATCATGACAAAGGAAGGCTCAGTTGCCTCCAAGTCTGCTCGAGAAATGCCAAATTGTTCTGCGTACTGGCGATGCAAGGCCATTTCTCCGTTCAGAGTCGATTCTTGCAAGCCTGCAAATTTGGCACTCGTCTCTAAGTCATACGCCTTGGTACTTGCAATTTCAAAAATCTTGGCGTAATCAATCAGATACACGTAGTCCTGCTTCATATAAAATTTGAACGATTCTACGGGCAAGCTACCATCACCTAGCCCCATAACAAATGGATGCTGATGCGTTTTTTCCCAGATGGGGGCTACGCTTTTCCACAGACGATCTGTAAACGTAGACATGATGACTCACTCCTTTGGTTCCTTTTCTGTATTGCACCAGTCTGCGATAAACCGTGCCATCACTTGGGCAAATTGAACCAGCTGCTCCGGATCGATCGATTCATCCACCGTGTGTGCATGCGCGAGCTCGCCTGGCCCAAACAAGACAGCAGGGATTCCAGCGTGTGCGAACCACCCTGCATCTGTCACGGTAGGCGACATATCAATAACAGGTGCTTGTTTCATTTGAGCTCCATAGGCAGTTTGCAATGAGGCAAGACCTCGATGATGCCTGTCCAGTTCGAGAGACGGAAAAATTTCACCGCGCTCTTCAATCATGGAGCGGCCTCCCCAACGAAAGGACGGGGGATTCTCACGTAACCACACATCAGCTGCCGCAGCTTTTGAGACATGATCCTCGATCTCACGAATGATGTCCTCGTACGATTCATTCGGATAAAAGTGAACTGTGATCCAAAGCGCGCATTGATCTGCGATAAATGCAGCAAGTCGCCCGCCTTCGATAACGGCTGGATTGATCGTATTGCTCCCCGGAGGAAAACCTGGATACGATTTCATGACCGCCCAGTGACGCTCCAGTTCCTGCAGCGCTGCGAGGATCTTCATCATTTTTTCGATAGCGGAGGCACCATGGACTCGCCCACCTGCGTGAATAGTTCTAGCCCGCATCCCATCGTGCAAGGTCGTGGGGCTCTCGATCGTTATCCAGCCTGTGATGACTCCTCCTTGTCCTTGCAGGTGCAAATCGCTCGTATCGACGACAACCGCGTAGTCTGCTCGATAACCTCGTTCGATGGCCACTAGGGTCCCCGCTTCTCCAGCTTCTTCACCGATCACCGACTGGAACAGGAGGTCCCCTTTCAGCTCAACGCCGTGCTCACGAAGCATCTTGATCGCAAATAAGCTGGCAGCCAATCCACCTTTCATATCGGCTACGCCGCGTCCATACAATCGACCGTCTTTCCCATTCGTCAAAGAGAAGGGGGGATACGTCCAACCCGCGTCATCCCCGACTTCTGCGACGTCGATATGTCCGTTGATAAGTAAACTGCTTGCCTTGTCGGAAGCGGTACCAAGCAATGTCCCGACAACATTATCGTCGCCAGGAAAAACGGGCCAGCGATCTACATCAAAGCCCATTTCCAGTAATTCCTGAGCAATCAAGCTCTGTGCATGCTCACTGTTACGAGCGGGTGGACTCACCGTAGGATGTGACACCAGTTTGCCCAGCAAGTCAAACAATTCGTCTTTTCGGTTGGCAATTGCCTCGACTGCTGCCGTGAGCCTTTTCACGTTACTCAATCATCCCTTCAATAGGACTACTCGCGGAGGCGTAGCGCTTTTTCGCGATACGTCCTGCAAGGAAGCCTTTGCGCCCTGCTTCTACACCTAATTTCATCGCTTCTGCCATGAGGACGGGATTGTCTGCCAACGCAACCGCTGTATTCAAGAGCACACCATCCGCTCCCAATTCCATCGCTTTCGCACAATCGGCTGGAGCCCCGATTCCCGCATCGACAATGATTGGTACTTTGGCTTCTTCGAGAATAAAGCGCAGGTTGTTCTCGTTTACGATTCCTTGGCCAGAACCGATAGGAGAAGCGCCTGGCATCACCGCATGTACACCTACTTCTTGCAAACGACGGGCAAGAATTGGATCATCATTGGTGTACGTCAACACGATAAAACCTTCTTCCACCAAGATTTTGGAGGCTTCCAACGTACCAATCGGATCTGGCAAAAGTGTTTTTGGATCGCCGATGACTTCGACCTTGATCATGTCACACAGACCAGATGCTTTAGCCAAACGTGCGATGCGTACGGCTTCCTCAGCTGTGTAGGCTCCTGCTGTATTTGGCAGCAGTGTATATTTTTTCAAATCGAGCTGTTCCAAAAAGTTCGGCTCCTGTGGATTTTCCAAATTCAATCGACGTATGGCGAACGTCAGAATTTCAGCCTCAGAAACATCTACTGCTTTGCCTTGTGTATCTAAATCTGCGAATTTACCAGTACCGAGCAGCAAGCGGGAACGAAATTCATAAGGTCCAATTTTCCATGTATCCATCATGATCATCCTCCTCCAACAAAGTGAACGATTTCAATACGATCTCCATCTGCAATCGGAGCTTCCTCATAACGAGAACGGTCAATGATATCCCCGTTTTGCTCGACTACGACGATCTTCTCCTGTAATTGATACGAAGCAAGCAGGCTACGAATCGTCTGAATCTCTTCTGCCAGCTCTACCTTTTTTCCGTTAAGCACAACAACCATCGTATTCCTCCCATCCATCAAAAAAACGACTCCTCCCGCTGCTGGAATTCATCCAGTCAAAACAGAAGAAGCCGTTTCCCAATTCATCACGCAGATAGTCTAAAAAAACCATCCGCCGTGGATGGTTTGGTTCATAACGTTTCGTTATACCTCTTCCTCCGCTGGCATGACCCAGATCAGGTTCAACGGTCAGTAACACTCTCGTTACAATCTCAGCCGACGACGCTCGGCTCCCGCTTGGTAGTCATCTTATCCAATTGTCGTTTGTTCGAGTTCTACACTATCACTCTATTTTGTATTTGTAAAGGCTTCCTTGTGCAAGGCTTCCAGTTCCACGAGACAGCGTTGCGCCCAGTGTGACATTTTTCTCATTTTTTCCATCTCGCGTTCCATGGCTACTCGCACGGATTCCTTGTAGTCCGGAATGGTCCCGTTATACCGGGTAGCAGAATTGCTAAAGGTCATGAATTTTTCCTGATAGGACAAGGCAGGACGTTGGTGAAAAAGCGGTACGTCTACTTCAAAGGAAGTATGCAAGTCTCCTTGGGTAGGAAATTTGGTGACAGCCAATACCTTGACGAGTAGCTTGGTATCGTGGTTTTCCAAGACTTCTGTAATGTACTCTCCTGTTTTTTGCGTCACGCGTACGATATCTCCTGGGTTCCACATCTTTACTCATTTCCTCCTTTTGCTTTGCCTACATTCATCGATCAACTGTTCCTTACCTTTCTATTTATGATAAGGATGCTTCTAGCTGCTTGCGAGCATGAGCCAGCACTTCTTCTGCAGGCATACTCGGTTGTCCGCCGCCTTGTGCCATTGCTGGATTTCCACCGCCTTTGCCTTCGATCAAGGGGAGTGTGTCCTTCATCAATAGATTGACAGCTACATCGACTTCCGGTCCACGTGCAAATACAAGCTGTAATTTATCTCCGGTTGCTGCCAACAGGCAGACGACATCAGGAGCTTGTGCGACCGCCTGATGGGCGAACTGCTGAAGCTGTTGAATGGTCCGGTCGGTGAAGGTTAGTTGCAAGATACGCGCATTTCCTACCTGACTAGCTAGTGTAAGCTGCTGGCGAACCTCACCTTCTAAGAGGAGTCGCTCCTTCTCCACCAGGCTTTGCTTGAGGGAATCACGTTCAGCTACTAATCGCTCGGTTTGAGAGACCAATTCAGCATCACTGGTCATCAAAAGCTTGGACATTTCGCGCACCATGGATTGTTTTTTTGTGTAATCACGCATGGCTCGCCAGCCACAAATGAATTCCAAACGAATATTCCCTCTGTGACGCTCCCAGCCCAATATTTTGATCATCCCGACTTCACCTGTACGTGCCGGATGAGTACCGCCGCATGGATTGTAATCGAATTCAGGAATGATCACCACTCGGATATTTTCCGTCACGGTTGGCTGCTTTTTTAAAGGCAATGTGGCCAGCTCTTCGTCATCCACGAACCGAGCGGAGATGGGACGGTTCTCGAGGACGATCTGGTTAGCGCGCTGTTCGACGGCTTCCCAAACCTCCGCTGTCAGCTCATCCAATCTCACATCAATGGTGACCCGTTCTTTTCCTAAATGAAAGGCAACTGTCTCTGCATCGGCTACTTCCAAGAACGACGCGGACAAAATGTGCTGTCCCGCGTGTTGTTGCATATGATCAAATCGACGTTCCCAATCAATTCTGCCTTTTACTTGGTGAATCTCACCGTCCACTTCTTCCACGTCGATTACGCGGACTTCGCCTAGAAGCCCTTGGTCGGATGGTTGGCCCCCACCCGTTGGATAAAAGGCGGTCTGGCTCAACACGACAAAGGGAGTACCGTCCCCTTCCGTCCCTCGCTTCGTCACTTCCGCTGAGAATTGTTGCGTATACGCATCCTGATAATACAATCGATCTTTCATTTCGACTCCTTGCCGCACGAAGCAAAAACCACATCGGATATGCTTCAGCCATTTTCTCCCGCATGGGGTTACTAGTATAATAGGATTAGGAGGTGGTACTCTTGTCTAAAAAGTATTTTACACGAGAAGAAGCAAATGAGTTATTGCCGTATGTACGTGAAGAGCTTTCCTTTTTACAAGAGGCGAAACGCTCTTTTTATAAGCTATACCAGCAGCGTGAACAGATAAAAAAACAACAGCCTGTCCACGACAAAGAACTGTTTGCCGTTGAATGCCGCCTGGAATTCATGGAGATGGAAGCCCAAATGCACATCACCCAATTGATCACTAAAGGGATTCAGGTCAAGGATATCGATATCGGACTGTTTGATTTCCCGGCGTTGATCAATGGCGAAGAAGTTCTCCTATGCTGGAGAGAGGGCGAGTCCTCCATTACTCACTACCACGGACTTCATGATGGATTTAGCGGTCGCAAGCAACTCGACTAAAGACTTCTTCGCTTGATTCATGAATGACTGAATTACCCCAAGAGAAGCGCCATTTTTTCTTCTCGTTGTGCCCGTTTTTCAGGTGTCGCCAAATCGTATTTTTTCAATAGGTGGAACAGTTCGTTCAGCCTTTCTTGAGACAGCTCCGTTTCAAGCAATGCCTGCAGCTGTTCCACCCGTTTTTGCGGCAAAAAAGACGCTTGTTCAGCCAGCTTTTTTTGCACGTCCTCTACAGTGTGGTCCAGTTTACACTCTCCCATCTTCTTCCCCCTCCTACATCTCGGAGCGATACGCTCGAGAGTACTTTTTGCCATCATACCATGATTCTAACAGATTAGAAAACTCGCGTTAATGACCATGCAAAAAGGCGCACAACCTCTTGGATTGCACGCCGGACATTCATCTACGTTTTCGAACGCGGAAGTTCCCTTCGATTAGCAACCAGTTTTGCGGGAACGGCAGACCGAGCTTCCAATAGCTCACTCCACGCAGTCCTAGCTGCTTGACGAGGTCAAACTTGGCCTGGATGGAACGTGCGTCCTCAAACCAGACTTGATGACGCTTTTCTTGATCGTCTGTGTACTCAAAGAAGGGGGCCTGCGCACGGTAATCGTATTGGATGTTGACGTTATGTTCCGCTGCCAAAGCAATCGCTGCCTGAGGACTAAGGGCTCTCGCAGTCGTGCCCCGTTCGTACGGAAGTGTCCAATCGTATCCATACAAATTTTGTCCCATCAAGATTTTTTCAGCAGGCATCTCGGTTATGGCGTATTGCAAGACTCGGCGAACCGGCCCGATTGGTGAGACTGCCATGGGCGGACCACCACTGTATCCCCACTCATACGTCATGATCACGACGAAATCAGCGATTGCTCCGATCGCCCCGTAATCATGTGCAGAGTACCACCTGCCTCGTTGCTCCGCACTTGTCTTAGGAGCAAGTGCTACGGACATCATCATTCCTGCTGCCTGCGTCCGTTGCTTTGCCCTTCTCAGAAAACGGATGTACGCTTCACGATCCGTTGCTGGCAGTGCTTCCATATCGAAGTGGATGTCACCCATCCCGAGCTCTTGAGCCGTCGTAATAATCGTATCGAGTAATTTGTTCTGGAGGTCCATATCATTTAAAACCAGACCGCCTAGCTCTGTACTGAACTGGCCACCTTCCAGATTCGTCACGACCAACATCATGACGACCTGGTTGTCTCGAGCAATCGCTTGGAAATCATCGAGTGGCGGCCGGGCCAATGTTCCATCCCGCTTGATCCGAAAACTGAATGGTGCCAAATACGTCAGATGAGGCGCTGCTGTGCGCACATCTGCTTCCAACGCTTGAGACACTTGTCGTCTTGGTTCTGCATAGGCATTGAAATCGGCCGCACGTCTGGGGCGCGGCGGGATGTACAGCCTTTGTCCAATCTGCAAGGGTCGATACTGCGAAATGCCATTCACCCGTGCCAATTCAGCCGCACTGATGTGATAACGCTGACCGATCGTGTATAATGTATCGCCCTGTCTTACCCAATAATAGCTTCCCTCGATTGGAATGACGAGCGCCTGTCCGATGACGAGATTGGCTGGATCAGGAAGCTCATTTGCTCTCGTGATTTCTGCCGGTGTCGTTCCGTATGTTTCGGCGATGCCAGACAGCGTTTGTCCTCTTTCCACTACATGAATCTGCATACGCCGCCTCCTCCTTCGCATGATGTCTCTCTTTCTTTTTATTCCGCACGAAGGAAATGGGTGTATGTCTAGTTCAGATCTTTTAACCGCTCATATAGAAAACCGACCGACTGCATGGCAAAATGTCGTTCGTTCAATACTCCATCGCGAAACAATAGCAGCGCGGGCACACTGCTGATCTCCCACTGCTGAGCAAGATTTGGAGCCGTATTGATATTGATTTCGTAGGCAGCCACATTCGGCAAAGCTTCATAGGTAATTGTCAGCATTCTTTCTGCCAATTTACAAGTTCCGCACATCGGCGTATATACGAACAGGGCGAATGATTGCTTTTGCTCCATCAGCTGGTGAAACTGCTCGACCTTCATATCTTGCATCGCATTTCCCCCTTGACTTCGAGTTTACTCTAACTCATACAATACAACCAACTTCCACATTGGAAAAGGGGAATGCATAATGGTAAGTACTCGAGTAATTGTAACCCGATATGGAGGAACGGAGGTTCTCAAGGTCACAGAAGAACCTTTGCGCACACCTGGAAAAGACGAAGCTCGGATAAAAGTGGAGTGCTCAGGGGTGGCCCTCGCAGATCTCATGCGCAGGGAAGGTCTCTACCCCCTCTCTCCACAACCACCCTTTACACCTGGATATGATGCAATTGGAATCATCGAAGAAAAAGGAGAAAATGTCACACAATATGCTGTGGGAGATCGAGTCGCTGTCTTTTTTAACGGGGTTGGTGGTTATGCGTCCCACATATATTCACCGGTCGCTGAAGTCATCCCCGTTCCCGAATCGTTAGAACCAGCTACTGCGCTGACCATTTTGTTGAATTATGTGACTGCTTATCAAATGCTTCATCGATTTGCCCATGTTTCTGAAGGGGACCGCGTCCTGATTCACGGCGCAAGTGGTGGTGTAGGAACTGCCCTCTTGGAGCTGGGGAAGCTGGCCAAGCTGAAGATGTTCGGGACAGCCTCTGCCCACAAGCATCCGATCGTCGACAGCTATGGAGCCGTTGCTATCGACTACCATTCGGAGGATTTTGTAGAAGTCCTTTCAGAACTAGCACCAGAGGGCATGGACGCCGTATTTGATCCCATCGGAGGCAGGAACTGGGATCGTTCGATGCGAACTTTAAACAAACAGGGCACTTTCATCGGTTATGGGTATACTTCTGTTTTTGAACAAGGTGAGGAAAATGATTGGGCAGCTCGTTGGAAAGCGTTGACCGAAGCGAAGACAACGGAACAGGGAAATCCCGTCCACGTCTACAGTATCACGACATTAAAGCAGGAACGACCGGAGTGGTTTTTCGAGGATGTGAAGCATTTGTTTTCGTTGCTGCTATATGGGGAGCTTCAGCCTTTCATCTCACATCGTATCCCTTTTCACGAAGTTGCACGGGCTCATGAACTCCTAGAGACCTCTAAAGCAGCAGGTAAAATTGTCCTCATCCATTCGTGATTGCGTAAGGGAGAGATTGAATCCTATGTACTCCATTAGTGAAATCGCGAGACTCTCGGGGATTTCCCCCTACACCCTGCGATATTATGAAAAAATCGGTGTATTGCCTAATCCCGAACGTCAAGAAGGTCGGAAACACGGTGTGCGCCGGTACAATGATCAAGATTTGCGTTTCATCCGGTTTATCCACGGCTTAAAGCAGACCGGAATGAAGCTGGATGACATTGCTTCATTCGTACAAGAAGGCTGTCTGATAGCAGATGATTACCCGGAGACACAAATAGACGAGACGCTGAGTAAACGAATCGAAATATTGGATGATCATCTCGAGCAATTGGATTTACAGATGCGGCAGCTCGAGGCTGTAAGAAGCTTTACTCTTGAAAAACGAGCCTTCTACATAAACTTACAAAGTCAGCGTGATCAGGAAAAAAACTAAAAGACAACAAAACCAGCTCAAACTTTCGTTTGCAGCTGGTTCATTTTTTGTGGCATGAGATCCCCTTTGTTTTTACGATCAGTTTCTCAAGGAACGACGCAGGATTTTGCCTGTGCTGTTTTTCGGAAGTTCGGCCACAAACTCTACCTGACGAGGAATCTTATACTTGGCGAGTTTGTCGGTGCAAAACGCCACGATGTCTTCTTGGGACACTGCGATTTCCTTCAGGGCGACAAACGCTTTGACTGCTTCCCCGTGCACTTCGTCTGGGATGCCGATCACAGCTGCTTCGATGATCGCTGGATGTTGATAGAGTACTTCCTCGACCTCACGCGGATAGACATTGTATCCGTCTACGAGAATCATATCCTTCTTCCTGTCGACGATATAGACGTAGCCTTCCTCGTCCATTCTTGCCAGATCACCGGTGTGCAGCCAGCCATTTCGCAAAGCAGCATTTGTCTCTTCTGGCAAGCCGAGATAACCGAGCATCACATTCGGTCCAAAGACGACTAGTTCCCCGACTTCCCCGCGAGGCACTTCATTTCCTTCAGGATCGATTACCTTGTTGATCACTCCTGGCAAATCAATCCCTACAGAACCTGGTTTTCTCGTACCCCGAATGGGGTTAAATGCTGTGGCGGGAGCAGCCTCTGACAGACCGTAACCCTCCATGATCTTCACGCCATATTTCTCCTCAAACTTGTGCAGCAATTCAACGGGCATCGATGCCCCCCCTGAACAACATACACGGATCGTCGCAAAATCGGCTCGTGTAGCTGTAGGTAGCTGTAGCATGTAGTTGTACATCGTCGGAACTCCAGCAAAGCAAGAAGCTTTCTGGTCGCGTAAGACATTGACGACTTCAACCGGATGGAACCTCTGGACGATCAAGATGGTAGCACCGGAGCGGATGGGACCATTCAAGCAGACAGTCATGCAGAATACATGAAACATCGGCAAGACCGCGACCATCCGGTCATCAGGCTCCAGCTCAAACAATGTCCCCATCGCCTCAGCGTTGGAATCCATGTTTTTATGCGAAAGCATAGCTCCTTTTGGTTGCCCGGTGGTACCAGACGTGTACAAGATGACGGCCAGGTCGTTTTCGTCCCGTTCTGGCTCATCATACTCGGTTTCTTGCTCTTGGATGAGCTGGTCGACTGTAAGCGCATCCCCAGCTACTTCCGTGTAGATCAACAGCTCGAGGTCACTCAGCTGATCCTTCAACTCGGACAAAACAGGCTCCAGTGCAGATAAAGCGATCACGGCCTTGGCTTTACTGTTGGACAAAATATAACCGATCTCTCTAGGAGTGTAGATGGGATTCATCGGGACAACGGCAGCTCCAACCCTCAGGATCGCATAGTAAGCGCTCACAAAATGCGGGCGGTTGTCCACGAGAAGCGCCACCGCATCCCCTTTTCCAATCCCTCGTTTTGCTAGACTAGCTGCCAAAAACTCTACCTGCTGATCCAACTCCGCATACGTCGTACTTTCACCTTGAAAAACGTAGGCAGGACGATCAGGGAAGTTGTGGGCACTTCTCTTCAGGTTCTCGTTCAAATGATACATCACGCATCTACCTCCTTTTAAAAAATTTTAACATTCCGAATAATCAGGTGAAAGCATTACTTTTCCGTTATGTGCGAGATTTGTGTAGAGATTTCCGTTTTTCCTTCATTTCGTTTGGCAAAGATCAAGAACAGGACCCCAAATACGAGATAAATCAAGGCGTTGACGGTCATTGCATGACTGAAACCTGTGCTGATATCTCCCGCAGCCTCAACAATCGAACCCGTAACGAGAGGAGAAATAATGCCGGCTAATGTGACGAGACTGGACATGACCCCGACGAGCAGCCCTGTACGCGTGGGCATCAGACTGCTGACGATCACAGATGCTGCTGTTCCTACAGAAAAAGCGAAGCCTTTCCCCAGACACAGGGCGATCAATACCCATGCAGTCGATTGTACCCATGTAACGGAGTAAAAGAACAGTCCACCCAAAATAATCGACACCCCACCGATCAGCACGTACGATTTGCGATAGGAACGATGCTTCTTGTACAGACGGTCACCCATGGATGAAATAAGAATCGTCATGAGACCTGCTACCAGACCCGTTCCTGCAATCGAATAAGCCATCTGCTGATTCGTCAAATGGATCGCTTTCACCAAGTACACCGGCTCCCACACGGCTGCAAAGGTCGTACCCCATATTTGCCCGAAATAGATGAGAAAGCAAAAGATATAGGTGGATGATAGCATAACACCAGAGATTTCGGACCACTTCGCTTTTGGTGCTTCGCTCACAGCTGGCAAGATCGGTGTGACGTTGAGCTTTGGTTTTTCTTTTCCAATCCAGATCCAGACGAGGAACCAGATCAGACTGAGTGCCCCCATAAAAGCCCAGGCAAAACGCCAACCGTTCTGATCAATCATCGAGACCAGCAACGGCGCGGATGCAACAGCACCAACAAATGCGCCAAAATTGACGGTGGAATAGACGAGACCACGTTTTTCTTCCGGATACCATTTATTCAAATGACTGACAACCGTCGCCCAAAACGGACCTTCCCCAATCCCGAGCAGTACACGTGCCAAGACGAGCATGGGCAGACTTGCAATCGCATAGGCTCCAAACTGTACTACCGTCCAGGAAATCGCCATAATCGCCAGCATTTTTTTCGTCCCGATCCGATCTGAGAGCGCCGCTCCCAGAATCCCTGCGATAGAGAAAAACCAGAAGAAGCTGCTGCCGACTAATCCCCATTCTTTCTGGGAAAGGCCAAACTCTTCCATGATCGGAACAGCGGAATACCCCGCGATCGTTTTGTCTGCGTAGTTGATCATATACAAAACAAACAGCAACACTAATGTCACTCTAGCCATCGTGCCCATCACTCCATTTGGGTAGAGAATAAATTTCCTTTTCGGGTAAATACCAACGCTTTTGCTCCCTCAACTGGCTCGAACGGAGCGGAAAGACTTACGATCATCCCCTCGTGATTCGTTTGAAATGAAATCGGGAACTGAAGCGTGTACGATTCATTAAAAGTGGCCAAAAAACGAGAGTCCGCCATCGGTTCAAGCAAGAAGACAATGCCGTTGTATCTCATCGACAACTGCCCATCTATATAGGAAATGGTGATCGTACCATAACCCTGATTCTCGTATACACCCGTTACGGAGATGAACGCCTGTACAGATGGACCACCTACCGCTTCATCCTTTTCTGAAGGCAATAGTCGCAAGCTCTCCCATTTAGTAACTTGCTCTTGCTGCGCCGCTTCTTCCTTTCTCGCTTCCTCCCTCATTCTTCCATTCCAATCACATCGCTCCATTCCCAGTACGTGATCGTAAATCTCATAGGAAAGCACCGTGGGTAGTCGGGAATTGTCGATCTGACTCAAGACCACGATCCCCATCTGAGCGTCAGGCAAGAAACTAACGAATGACGTAAATCCTTGTAGGTTGCCCGCATGAAAAATCATTCTGTGCCCACGATAGCTCTGCACAAACCACCCCAATGCAGAATACGAAGTGGTCAATTCCGGCATATGCTCATGAGGCTTACCAGCGACGATCTGCGGACAATACAGTTCCTCTAATAATGCTGGAGAAAGTAGTGGGCAACCGTTAACAACCCCTTTTTGCAGGTGAAGATGCAGCCATTTTGACATGTCTTGAATGGTAGAGATCATTGAACCTGCGGGACCGATCGCTTCATTGTTGAGAAAAGGCACTTCTACGACACCTGCTGCTTTTTTTCTGTAGGGACGGGCGAGACGCCCCGTTCGTCCTGCTTCACCCACAGTAAAATAGGTGTTTTCCATGTGAAGCGGATCGAGAATTCGCTTTTTCACAAATGCTTCCCACTTTTTTCCGCTCAATCTCTCTACCAGACTACCGGCTGCGGTTACCATCAGATTCTGGTATTGATACGTAGAGCGAAACGCCTTGGTCGGCTCCAAATAGCGAAGTCGTTCCATCAATCCCTCGCGTGAATCCGACGTGTTATACCAGACGAGATCATGACGAGGCAGTCCCGAGCGATGACAGAGTAAATCTCTCGCCGTGATGGTAGCGGTAGCCACAGGATCGAACAGCTGAAAGTCAGACCAATACGAGCGCAAGGGAGTGTCCCAGTCAAGTACCTCTTCAGCAACCAGCAGCGCAAGGCTGAGCGAGGTAAATGATTTGGTGGCAGAGGCGATCGGGAATAAAGTCTGTGGTGTAATCGGCTGGCGACCATCACGGTATGCGTGGCCAAACCCGTTGGAAAATACCACTTCCCCATCACAGATGACGGCTACTGCACACCCTGGTACCTGCCAAGCCATCCGTTTTTCTTCTACCTGTAGCTGGAGATATTCGACCAGATCAGTGCGGACCTCCTTACGTGACATCACTGCCAACCACTTGTTTGAAGCGTATTCTACCTACGTTTCCTTCCACTTCGATCTTGGTCCCGTACGGCTCGCTCAGTGTCTGTAGTCTCTCTAAAATCGCAGAAGAAGCACTCAGCGTTGGCCAACCCATCCGATGTATCGGCAAATCAAAACCCAATTCAATCGGGTGCAGCTCGATTTCTAACAGTTCACCTTCATGCATTTTCCAAATAGGGACGACAGCCTCCCACACTTCCTGATGAACACACAAGCCTCGCGTGTACTTCGCGCTCATCGCTTCCAGGGCGTCCGCCACATTGTGGTTGTGGGTAAGCCCGTAATGCTCATAGAAATCGGCTGGCTGACTCGTGACGGCCTCTGTCTGAAAGATAAAATCTCCCAGGCTGTAAAAGATGGGGCGGTTTTTGTATATTTCGATACCTCGCAGCAGATGCGGGCCATGACCAACGACTGCGTGAGCCCCCGCATCAATGCAAGCACGAGCAAACACCTCCAGAAACTCTGCGGGCGCTTCCTTCTTCTCCCCTTTCATCTCATGGGCATGAATGCTGATGATGACGTAATCGGCCCTCCGTTTGGCTTCCTCGATAGTTTTGATGATTCGTTTTAGATCGCGCGGGTGTGGTTCTGTTTTCGTTTCATCCTGTTCCCCCTGTCGAAAGAGCGATGTCCCGAACAGAAAAACGTCCTGACCAGGTGCGTTCATAAAGCCTTCCTCGATCAATATCTTGCTGAATGCGTTGATGTCAGTGGAGTCAGCTATCGCCTGTAAATGACTCAACTTCTCCTCCGTGAGAGTGTGCGCCATGATGTAACGCATCGGATTGACTCCCGGCCTGCCGATACTATCCGGTCGCTGATCTCCCGCTGCCCACCATGGATGAAAGGTGGACGTAGCTGCTATCAATGCGACTCGGGCAGACTCGCATTCTAAATACCGTGGTGCACCAGCCTCCGCTAGATTTTTGCCTGCCCCTGCATGGACGAATCCGTACTCGTTTAAGTGCTGTTCTGTCGCCTCAAGTCCTCCGTACAAGTAATCGAGTGTATGGTTATTTGCCCAGCCGATCATGTTGAAGCCATACTCCTTCATGGTCTGCAGCACGGATGGAGGCGACATCGCCCACGTTCCCCCGCTCTGTGCGCTCGGATATCCCTTGTTGTCATGGACGGTTGTTTCCAAATTGGCTAAACGAACATCTGCTCGATGGAGCAATGCCGCCATCTCATGGAATGCCTCGTCCTTATAGAGTTGACGAGTAATAAAGCTGTCTCCTGTAGCCGCAAATGTAACGGGTCTAGTCAATGTTAAAGTCCCTCCTGCTCCATTGATTTTTACAAGCCCATCTCAGATCGTAAATTCATCCTCGTCGCCAATGAACGAGTAAAGCTGCGAACTGATTTCGTCGTAGTGCTGCAATCGCTTTTGGACGTTCTCAGCGTCGTACACCATCACCCCTTTGATCAGCACATTTAACAAGGAAAACAAAACTGGCATTCCACTAGTCGCTGCGGGCTGTGGAGTCGTGACTTTCAAAAGCAAATCGGCCATTTGACTGATGGGTGACAGCTCTCCCTCCGTCATCGCCAGCACTTTGGCACCCAATGCTTTGGCAGATTGGACAAGCGCTACCGTTTCAGTCGGGTGACGAGGAAATGAAAGCGCGATGACCAGCCACTCCTGGTCACGTTCGGTGATAAAGTAGTCCGCATTGTCCACGGCGCCTGTATACAGATAGGTGTTTCCCTTGATTGCATTGAGGGTCGAGAAAAGCCATTTGGCAGGAATATGGCACCAACGGAAGCCGACGACAACGATCCGATTTGCCGAAATGATGCTCTGGATGGCTTGCTCGAACAGTCGGTAATCAAGCTGCTGGAGCCCTTGTTGCAAGTAGGCGATGTCCGTCTCGATGACCTGCTGGGCGTAGTTGTCGCGCGTAAGGATTTCTTCCGTATCTCGATATTTTTGAATAGGGCCTTTGCGTGGTTCAGCTATCAGCAAGGACTTTTTGATCTCATCCTGCAACTCCGTGTAGCCTGTGTATCCCAAGGCGTAGCAAAAACGAATGACCGTCGCCTCACTCATGTTAGTCAGATCAGCGATTTTTTTGGCAGTATGGATCGCGATCAGACTGGGCTTCTCAATAACAAACTTTGAAATGATTTTTTGACTGGCCGTGAGATTTCCGTACTGTTTTCGGATTCGTTCTTTTACTTGCTCATCCATCTGCGGCTCTCCTTTGCAAGACTGGTATCTTCGGTATTTTGTGAATATTATATCTCTTGCAATAATTCGCTACAATATATCTACAAAAATGTAGTTTTCACTTCATTTTGATGCCAGTTGCACCCACTATTTCGCTTAGGTACATAGATCACAGCGAGACATATTGGTTTAGTTACCTTAAAAGTAAGCTCACTTACAAAGTCACTCGCCTTTTATCGAGATGTCGTCGGATTACAGATCCTTCTGGAGCAACAGAGCTATGCCGATTTGACTGCCGTTGGTGTACAGCCGTTGGTCAGGCTGGTCGAAGTTCCTGATGCAATCGTTCTTCCCCGCAGAGCGGCAGCTGAGCTCAGCTGGCGGTTACCATCATCCTATCGGAATGAATACATGGGCAGGCGTCGGTACTCCATTGGCTCCTCCTCATGCAGCAGGATTGGCTCATTACTCAATTGTGCTGCCAAACGAGCAAGAGGTCCAATTCATACGCGAGCGGTTTTCTGCTGCAAACGTTCCTTGTCAGACCAAAGAAAAGAAGTTGATTGTTCATGATCCTTCGAGGATCGAAATACACCTTCAAGCCTCACACTGAGTTACAAACTGAAAAGATCGCCTTCCCGGCATGGACAGTAGCCGTGGGGAAAGCGATCTTTTTTTGTTCTTTTAAAATAAAGTTTTTATACGAAAATGAATATCCGGAAATAGGCACAGCAAAAAAGCTCTCCTATTTCGAGAGAAAAATCGAATCGCTAGGTATTTTTTAAGCAGTTTCGATTTGAAGATTCACGCTATAACCTAAATTTTTGATGCGTTGAACCCAGTAGTCCACACTCTTTTCTTTCTGCGGAAGGTAATCCCAACCCAACTCATTGTAAGGTTCGTTACGGAGTAGCATTTGATAAATGATCCTTAAAAGTAAATGGGATACAGCCATGTTGGCTTTCTTAGGGCCTCGTCGTTTGACTAAGCGATGGTAAAAGGAGGAGAGTCGTGAGCCTTTTGCTTTTGCTGCGGCCCACGCTGCTTGGCAAAGAATGGACTTCAGTCCTTTGTTACCACTTCGTGTGCGGGTGCTTTTCTTTTTGCCCGCACTTTCGTTATTTCCAGGACTTACTCCTGCCCATGAAGCTAAATGCCCTTCCGAAGGAAACATTGACATATCGCAACCGATTTCAGCAAGGATGCCCGCCGCTGCATCTTTTTGAATGCCGGGAATGGTTACTAATAGATCGACAGCCTCTTGGTAGGGTGAAAGAAGTTGTGCGATATCTGACTCTAATACTTCGATTTCTTTCTCCAAGTATGCGAGGTGATTGAGATGTTTTTGTATCATCTTGCGATGATGGAGCCGTATACGACCATTCAGTGCTTCGATCAATTGGGGGACTTTCTTTTTTAAACTAGTCTTAACCATTTGTTCAACTTGCTGAGGATCAAGTACTTCTCCGTTGACGAGGGAGTCGAGCAGGGCTCGTCTAGATATACCAAAAACATCGGAAACGTACGTAGTTAGCTTAATATTCGCATCCTGAAGGATGCGATGAACCCGATTTTTCTCTGCGGTGGCGTCGCCCAACAATTTACGTCGATACCGAGTAAGATCTCGTAGATCCCGAATGTCTTCTGGTGGAACGAAGCTAGCTTCTATTAATCCACAACGAAGTAACTGGGCAATCCAAACGGCATCCTTCATGTCTGTCTTACGACCGGGAACGTTTTTGATGCGCTGAGGATTGGCAAGCCAAAGATGAAAAGAACCCTCGAGGATATTCCATATCGGCTTCCAGTAGACTCCTGTACTTTCCATAGCGACATCCGAGCAGTTGTATTCTGTCAGCCAGTCTTGCAGTTGAAGAAGTTCCTTTGTTGTAGTACCGAATGTCCGAATTTCCTTTTTGGCCCTTTTATCCAACGGTCCATACATCACACAAGCTACAATGGTTTCCTGATGTACGTCCAATCCGGCACAACGTTCCAAAATGGCATCCATGGTAAGTCCCTTCTTTACTAAAGTATACGTAGGTCATGCACTTTAAGCGGTGTAGTTTTATACACGTGCTCATTGGCAACATTCGGCGGTGCTCGAAGTGCAATAGGTTCAGATTAGACTTCGGGGTTGGAAAACCACCAAAAAACTTTCGACCTAAGACCTACGTATCCTTAGTTTACGGCTGCCTGAATTCATTTTAATCAATGGTTGTGATCGATCAGATCATGGGTGATTAGACTGAACCCAATAAATGAAACAGCGGCGACCTAAGACCTGAAAATAAAGTCTTAGACTGCCGCTGTTGTTATTGAAATAACGAACCAGTTCGTTGAATCGTTTACATGCATCGTTAAAACAACTTATTATCTTTCTTCTGAACGTTTGATTTCGGTCTTTATTGAATATTAGCGGTAACCAGAAGCATTCGCTGGTTTGCCTGCATCTTGCACTTCTACGAGATACCGCCAGCAGTCTGGCTGAGAGCCGTCAAGATCATAAAAACCATACTCTTGTGCCAGCTTACCACTTGAAACAGATTGACCGTTCCATCGGGCAACTTCCGGATCTCCAGCTAGTGCGGCAACGGCACGTCCTACAAAACGTGGCGATTCCGAGATGATGAAATGAGGTTCCCTCACAGTGGCGTCACGCCAGTTTTCTTCCTTAACATCGTAATGATCAAGCATGATTTCAGAACGCATCCACCCCGGAGACACTGCTACTGCTGTGCATTTATATGGTGAAAGTTCATGGGCTAAAGACTGAGCCATACGAATGACAGACGTCTTGGCTAGATCGTAAAACAGTGATAAACGGTAGTTTTTATCGTTGTATTCTGCCGTGCCGTCCGTTATCTCAATGACCAGTCCATTCTTGTTTCGAATTAACAGGGAGAGTGCAAAGTGGCTTGTAATAATATGAGTATCAATCGCAAGCCGAAGCATGCGAAACCCCCGTTCAAGGGAGTGCTCCCACACAGGTACGTTCCACTGTGCCAAATATTCAGCCCCCCACACATCGTTGACCAAAATATCCAGTCTTCCCTGTTCATTCTCAATGCGAGCAATTAGAGCCTGAACCTGATCAGGATGTAGATGATCCACTTGAATCGCTATTCCACGGCCACCCGCATTACTTACAAGTTCAGCGGTTTCTTCGATAGTTTCAGGACGATTGTACTCAGAGCGTTGAGTTTGTGTCGTTCGTCCTGTCACATAAACAGTAGCTCCAGCCGCCCCTAATTCGATAGCTATTCCTCTACCAGCGCCGCGTGTTGCACCTGCCACCAAAGCCACTTTTCCATTTAGAGGTTTCATGATCGGTTACTCCTTTCGTTGATCTACCGCCAATTATAGACCTTAAATATGTCAACTTGTGTCATGTTAATAACAGCGAAGGTATCCTTTCCACTATGCTGCCGGTTAGCAATGCAAATGCAAAAAAGGCTGCTGGTACCAACGCCAGCGAGCTTATCGTTTCCATTGATGAAGGGGAGCGTCGAATGGCATACGCGGTAAAAGAAGCACGAATGCCACTCCTGCATCACCATGCTTCCTTCCAGGTGTTCCCCAATGACAAAAATGGCAGTAAGCTTGTTTGGATAACCGATTTCCTTCCCGAACAACTAACACCAGAAATTCAAGCACGTATAAATCGGGGAGCAGAGGTTATGAAAGATACAATCGAGGCTGAAGTGCAGAGAGACGATTGCAATGAAGCCCGTTAATATGTTAAGGCAGCCGATCATACTGGTCGGCTGCCTTGTGTCTTTTCAGCTATCGATGCCCGTTAGCTCAATAGCAAATGAATTACAACTCGTTATTTCTCCCAAAGCTCGACCAGTCGACCTTCAGGATCTTCAATCCAAATAAACTTTCCAAATTCACTAATCTCTTTTTTCTTTGCAAGAGGTACACCAATATGTTCAAGATGCTTAATAGTCTCGTTTAGATTATGTACTTGGAAATTTAACATCACTTGTTGTTCTGTTGGAAAATAACTGTCATTCTCGGTAAAGAAAGAAAAGATAGTCTCATTTCCTAATTCGGGTTTTATCACAGTCCCATTCCAATTTTCTATTTCCATCTTCAACACTTCACTGTACCATTTTTTTATAACTTCAAGATTCTTAGTTCTCCAAAATATTCCTCCGAAACCTTTTATCATCGTATTTAACTCCTGTCTGTCATCAAATTTTTAGCTATCCGATTACATGAGATATTCGAGATTTAAATTTAAAGTTCCTTTTTCAACTATACTGCCTCGTTAGCGTAGTGATCATGCGAGTCTAAAACTTTATTTTCTCTGAACATTTTTAACTGAGTCGCAGGATTTGAATTTGCTGATCTTCGACGATTACATCGTATTCGATAACCATAGGGTCCGCGTTTTCTTTTGTAGTTCTTGCAATACCTCATCTTGTGAACTCAATCTACCCCCCTGTAGATAAAATACCATTATCAGCTTTCTCATTATGATTCAGGAGCATTTTACCAGTAATCAAATAGGCAAAAAGCCCTCTTCATTTATTTGAAGAGGACTCTACTCCTATTGAGTCTATGATTATAAAGTTTCACTCTCTTCCACCAACGGCATCGCCTGCCACTTCTCTCCCCATTGCCGCATCTGCAAAAGATTGTCTCCATACTCTCTTGTCCAAAAGAACGCACTTTCTTTTAATAAGCTTCATAAATGTAGAGCAGCTAACCAATCGTAAGGAGGTGTCGTCTCATGACTCAGCCCGTAGAGTATTCCTGCTATGTGCCCATCTGTGCAGCGATCCAGGTTATCGGGGGCAAATGGTCTTACTTCGTCATTGCCCAACCGTGCAAAAGGCCTCTGCGCTTCACCTTTTTCATGGAAAATTACATCAGCGCATACTCCCCCATTCAAAATAGAACGTATGCCGAAGCCATTGCACATGACATCCCCGTCAACCTCATTGCCGTCGACGACATCGGGGCATTCGTCAAAATCGCTTTTCAGGAACCAGAAACCTTCATCGGAAAGACGATGGAAATGGCCAGCGATTCGCTTACTCCTCCTGAACTTGCAGCAGCGTACAGCCGTGCTACAGGTCAATCCATCGTGTATACACCGATCTCCATCGAAACGATACGAGCTGAAAGTGAAACCCAGGCGAACATCTATGAGTGGTTAAACAGTGGCGGCCATGTCGTTGACCTTCCTGCTCTGCGAGCGTTACACCCTGGTCTCACTCGCTTTGAGGATTGGCTAGCGAAACAAGGAAAGGGAAAAAACTAGCGGAAAACGACAAAGAACTCGATCCGTTTCGGGATGGAGTTCTTTGTGTGTATCATCTATTCCAGATCAAATTTGAAATCGTCATCCGAGAGCTGCTCTACATGAATGGTGCGTACGTAGCCGTTCCCTTTTTTGGAGAAGAAATCGTGTTGCTTCGTTTGCGTGCGAATGCCATTCAGGACAATCGGGTTGACGTCTTCTTCCGGGAAGATCGGATCCAGCCCCAGATTCATCAGGGCTTTATTCGCGTTGTATCGGACATAGGCTTGTACTTCCTCTGCGAGACCAATGGATGCGTACAGCTCAGTCGTATACGCCTCTTCATTTCGCTGAAGCTCTTGCAACAGTTCGTACAACTCTTCTTTGCATGCCTGCTGTTCATTTACGCTCAAACGCTGGTATACTTCCTGCGCCAGCACCCCAACGTACAAGCCGTGAATGCTCTCATCGCGGACAATTAAGTCGATAATTTCACCGCTGCTCGTCATCTTGCCTTGTCCTGCCAAATAGAGCGGATAAAAGAAGCCACTGTAGAACAGATAGCTCTCCAAAAAGACGGAAGCGACCATCGCCATGTACAGGTCCTTCTGCGTCTCGATTTCTTGATAACGACTGGAAATCAATTTTGCCTTCAATTGGAGACGAGGGTTTTGCTCCACCCAGCTGAAAATCTCATCGATCTCCTCTGTCGCTGCCAGCGTGGTAAAAATGCTGCTGTACGATTTGGCGTGGATCTGCTCCATCATTCCCATGAACGCGAGAACGGCTTTGCGCTGCAGACCGTCCACATGCTCCATGATTTTGGGCATCCCGACTCCACCTTGGACCGTATCCAGCAAAGTGAGACCACCCAACACTTTTTTATAGGTGTCGCGCTCAGCAGCCGTCAACTCCATCCAGGACATTTTATCGTCTGAGAGCGGAATTTCGTCGTCCGTCCAAAACTGCATAATGTTTTGATTCCAAAACGTCATCGTAAAATCATCATCTGGCCTGTTCCAATTGACAGCTTTCATTGGGCGTTCCTCTTCTCTATATGCTTGTTCCTACCTCTATGTCATTCCTGCATGTTTACACGGCGCAGCTAATGCACTCTTCTACGGTCAAATGCTTGGTGCGTGTATAGTAGAGTGATTTCAGACCTTTTTTCGCCGCGTAAATATAGTAACGTGCCAGATCTCTCGTGGACACATTGCTGTTCACGTGGAGGACCGTTGAAATCCCTTGGTCTACGTGCTCTTGAATCTCAGCAATTAGATCGATGACCTTGAACTGGTCGATCACGTATGCCGACTTGTAATAAAAGTAATTCTCTTGCGACAAGTATGGCATCGGGTAGTACGTCGTCGAGTTGGCGTAGGTTCTTGTTTCGATGTGCTCTACAATTGGCATAACGCTCGAAGTTGCATTTTGGATGTAAGAAATGCTCTGGGTTGGCGCAATCGCGAGTCGATAAGCGTGATACACCCCGTACTTTTGAACGTTTTGCTGCAGAGCTGCCCAATCCTCTGTTGTCGGAATATGCATACCCGAGAAGAGCTGCTTGGCTTTTTCCGTCCGCGGCTGATAATCCGTCGTAACGTATTTCGCAAAATACGTTCCTTTGGCATACTCCGATTGCTCAAATCCGAGGAAGGTCGTCTCTCTTTCTTTGGCAATCTCCATGCTCTTTTCGAGTGAATAATAGTTCATCATCATGAAGAACGTGCGGGCAAAATCTTTAGCCTCTTCACTTTCATAGGCGATTTTGTTTTTTGCCAGGAAGCCGTGCAGGTTCATGGCACCGAGACCAACCGAGTGGAGCTCGCGATTTGCCTTTTGGACTCCCGGGGCATTTTCCACGGCTGTCATGTCACTTACGGCTGTGATGGCCTCGATGCCTTCGTGTACAGACTCTCGAATCATCTTTTGTTCCATGACGTTTACAATGTTGAGCGATGCCAGATTGCAACTGATGTCTCGACGAATGATATCCATCTCACCGTAGTTAGTGATGGTCGATGTATCCTGCAGCTGGAAGATCTCCGTGCACAGATTAGACATCTTGACCGATCCGATATCCTTGAGCGCGTGGTTCTTGTTAGCATTGGACTTATTCATGATGTAAGGATAGCCAGACTCGAGCTGGATCATAGCGATCTTCGTCAGCATTTCCCGTGCGCTCATGATCGTCTTTTTCTTGACTCGGTCATTGGCGAGCAGCTCTTCGTACATCTCATCCATGTCCAAATCATCCAGATGCTTACCGTATTCTTTGTAGACGGAGTAGGGGGCAAAGATAGTCAATGGTTTATTTTCTTCTGCCAGCTTGTAAAAAACATGAGGCACAATCAAGCCAATCGACAGCGTTTTGATCCGCGATTTTTCATCGGCGTTGATCTTCTTACAATCGAGAAACTCGTTGATGTCCCAGCCAAAAATGTTGTAGTAGGCAGCTCCCGAGCCTTTGCGCTGACCCATCTGATCGGCGTACGAAAAAGCGTCTTCGAGAAGCTTGAGTACTGGCATGATACCTTTTGCTGCCCCTTCTACTCCTTTGATCGGTTCTCCACGGCCACGCAGCTTGGATAAATTAACCGCGACACCTCCACCAATCTTGGACAATTGCATGCACGTTCCTAATATGTAATTGATCGAGTTGAGAGAATCGTCCATCTCGAGCAAAAAACACGAAACCATTTCACCGCGGCGACTTTTCCCAGCATTTAAAAACGTCGGGGTAGCAGGCTGCAGCCGTTGATCCATCATCGACACCGTCAAGCGCTTGGCCGTGTCAAAATCCCCTTGAGCCAGTGACAGGGCGACGATAGCGACGCGGTCCGGGTATTGCTCGAGATACGTAGATTTATCGTCTGTTTTGAGTGCGTAATCCTTATAAAACTTGGAGATGGCCATGTAAGAAGCGAATTGGAATGAAGCTTCCTTTGCCAATCGGAATACTTCATCCACCTGTGCCTCAGTATAACGCTCGTACACATTTTCGTAGTAGTCGTTCTGGATCAAGTAATCCATTCTTTCCTTGACGCTACCAAAGGACATCGTCTTGGCTTCCACTTCTCTCAGAAAGTCCGCAACAGCTTCCTTGTCTTTTTCCAATTGGTAAAACCCGTCTTCGCCTCGTTGCATGAGTTCATTGTTCAATTCAATATGCCGCAATGGTGGCCACCCCGCTCGTAAAATGTTCTACATCCCGGCCGGTACCGGATAATTCAAATTTGGAGATCACCGGAACGCCGTATTGATGGGCGATTGTATCGGCGCTCTTAGCAAAGCTCGTCCCCCAGTTGCGATTGCCACTTGCTGAGACACCTTTCATATACAAGTGGTTTCGTTGGAGAAACGACGTCACTTTTTCTGGAACCTGTCCAAAACCAGTCGTATAGGTAATTAAGACAAACGGTTCCTCGATCACCATCTGTTCATCAATCTCCACACTGGGCAGATTGAGCTTGTTAACAAATCTCCGAACGTTTCCTGTCTTGGAATCGTACGCGATGAGCATATGTCCCCTCATCCTTTCATTCCTGATCCTGCAATAGAAAAGCGCATTCGACTGTAAGAGAAAGTCGAATGCGCAAAGAGTCCAAAGATCTACCGACTCGCAACCGCGAATCGAGCGCTCGAACACTTCTCCTATCTCCCGTAGGTTCCCTCGTGTCATCGGTTAGGCAGGTCTCCTGGCTCTAGGATCACCGCTTCATCCTGCCTTCCCGATCACGTCGATCAGTGGCAAATTTGGTCAAATGGAGCTCCCCTGTTACAGTGGCGGGACCGCGTCGGAATCGCACCGACTTCCCTATTAAGTCTGCCAATATTTCGTAGCTAGACACCTATCCGCATCAATATGTAGTTGGTAGAAATTACTTTACATCAATATGTCGTAGCAGTCAAGAGAGAGAAGAGAGTTTCTGCCTATTAGTTGTGACGGAAATGTGCTACTCCAATAGTTTGCAATCTTGTCAAATCTTGTAGAATCAGACAAAAAGAGAAAACCGCCCGCGAGCTTGCGGACGGTGCGCAATTCAAATACGGCAAACGGATTATTGAAGGGACACGACTTTGGTAATCTGCGGTAATTCCTCGATCGCGGTAACGACAGAAGGTGTAATTTCTTCATCCGTTACAGAAACGAGTAAAGCGTTTTTCCCCTTTTGCTCACGAGATACATTCAGCTTGGAAATGTTGATTTCATAATCTGCCAATTTCCGTGAGACATCATAAATAACCCCTGGATAATCCACATGATGTACCAGTAGCCCATGTGCCCCTGCTGGAATGCGGCACGCACAGTAATTGATTTCGCTAATATACACTTCGCGCCAATCTTGAGCAAAGGTGTATTTCGTGCTGCCCACACGAAGGACAGCCAGATGGTTGGCGTACTCTCCTGAACTGTGTTGAACAGGGATGCGGACGCCAAAACCTTCTACCAGTAGATTTGCTATTTCATCCTTGTTGTCATGAGCTAAAATGCTCAAAGAAGCTCCCGCCAGATTTGGTTCAATACGCTGTATGAGTCTGGCAAGCTCGCGAAGCCCGGCAAGTTGTTCGGTCATCGTCAACCCTCACTCTCCCATTTTGTTTCACTGGTTTAGGGAAGAATCCACTCTTCCGGTTCTTTGAGAATGGAGGAATGGTTTTCAGAACGATACCACGCGGTGAGCGGTTTCCCATCTTTCGTAAAATCAATTTTATAGATGGTATTGCCTTTCCCGCCTCGTTCAAATGGACTCTCGTCTACAGGAACAGCAGTCACGCCACCCGCAACGATCACACCGCCTTTATCCTGAATCACTTTCTTGATAATAGCCATATGCTCTTGTCCAGTCGTTGACATGCCCTTGTATGCTAAAAACCCCAGGAGGAGAGCTCCTACTAAAAAAGAAACAATGATGATTTTTGACTTCTTCGCTGGATCCACCGCGTTACCCCCGTCAATCTTGTGTTCTATTTGTCCATCAAGGTGACTTGATCAATCGTTCCTCCGCCCAAGCAGAATTCTCCGTCATAGAAGACGACAGCTTGACCAGGCGTTACTGCTTTTTGAGGTTTTTCAAACACGACCTCGACCGTGTTGCCTTCCCGCAGATGAACAGTGACTCCTTGATCTGGTTGACGGTAGCGGAATTTGGCGGTACAGGTAAAGACTGATGCAGGTTGTTGATTACTTACCCAGCTCACATCAGTCGCGATCAAGCTGGTAGAGTACAGACGTGGATGATCCGAGCCTTCCCCCACGATCAATGCGTTGCGTTTCAGGTCTTTGTCGACCACGAACCAAGGTTGTCCACTGGTTCCATGCCCTCCGCCGATACCCAGTCCCTGGCGTTGACCCAGCGTATAGTACATCAAGCCGTCGTGTTGACCAATCACGGTCCCCTCTACGGTCTCGATATTACCTGGCTTGGCAGGTAGGTAGTTTTGTAAAAACTCACGGAAGTTTCGTTCACCGATAAAGCATATACCGGTACTGTCCTTTTTCTTCGCAGTGGCGAGTCCTGCTTGTTCGGCAATTTCTCGCACTTGTGCTTTTGGCATATGGCCGATCGGGAACATGGTTCGAGACAGCTGGTCCTGACCCAGCACATTGAGGAAATAAGTCTGATCCTTGTTGGAGTCTACTCCACGGATCAGCTTGTACTCGCCGTCTACTTCCTTCACCTGCGCGTAGTGTCCGGTAGCGATATAATCCGCGCCCAAATCCTTGACTTTAGAGAGCAATTCTCCAAACTTGATTTCTCGATTGCACATGACATCCGGATTTGGAGTACGCCCTCGTTTATATTCATCCAAAAAATACTGGAATACTTTATCCATGTATTCTTTTTCAAAATTGACTGTGTAGTATGGAATGCCGATTTGTTCACAGACGCGCCGAACGTCCTGGAAGTCATCTTCCGCCGTGCAGTGGCCGAATTCATCGGTATCATCCCAGTTTTTCATGAAGATGCCGATGACGTCATATCCCTGTTGCTTGAGCAGGTAAGCCGTCACGGAGGAGTCGACTCCGCCGGACATACCGACAACGACGCGTGTATCCTCTGGTCGTTTCATGGTCTTTCTCCTCTTTTTTCAATTTGTTCCTCTAACAGATTACCACGTTTCGCAAAACAAATCATGTGTTGTTACACTTCGAAGAAAAAACGCCTGTCGCAACGTGGCAACAGGCGCATTCTTTGTCGTATTAGCTTTGGGAGCTTTCGTCCTTGATTTCCGAACGAAAACCATCAATACTTTCTTCACGACGCTGGTTTTTCGCTTCAATGTTCGCCTTTTCTTCTGCTGAAATCTCACCTGCATGGGCCGCCAAGTAATCCCTTGACTCGCGAATGCTCTCCTCGGTGTTTTGCAGCATTTCCTGCAGTTTTTCTACATTGTCTGAACGATCATCCGGCTTTGCCATCTACAAGCACTCCTCGCAACATGATATCGTGGTGAATACACCTATACCATTGTGCGCCAATCATGGATGATTTATGTAAAAGGAAGGCCGTGCTATAATGCAAAGACGAAAAAACATGAAGCAAAGAGGGTTTCACAGATGGCATCTCTCGATTTACTCGAACGCAAGCTACTCAAAATCATCTCCGAGACAGATCCTGTCCGACTCAAGCGCCAGCGAATGACGGATCACAAACAACGAGAAACAGAAGATGAGCAACGGCTACGAATCGGACTACTCCTACGCAGGCTCGACAAGCTGCCGGAAGAAAAACGGCAGGAAGTCCTGAACCTATTGCAATGGTTTAACTGGTAGCAGCCTTATCGGATACTTTCTCCAATCCCCCAATTTCCGTTTGTGCGTAGCATGCTTTTCACGTCAACAATCGCGTCATGGTTCAGTGGTCCATAGATGTGCGGGTACAGCAACCCATCCTTGGCTTGCTCATATTTGATTGGAGACGCCGATTTGTCTTCATCTACGACGAGCACAAACAACTCACCCTCGTATTCAGCGTATACGCGATCTGCGACTTTCCCAAGCAGATCATCCCCTTTTGTCGCATGGATGAATCCTTCCTGCTCATAGTCTCGCGGGAGATAATGCTCCCGTCCTTCCCATTGTTCCCAGTATCCTTTTGGCACTAAGCAATAAATCGTATTCATGATCGTTTCCCCATTTCTCGTATGCTTTTCTAACGTATAAGAATATTTAAGCGCGGACGCTTATATATTCTGGAGCGCATGAAAACTTTCCGCTGATACGCGGTCGCTCATCCTTGAGCAGGCCTCGATAGACGTTCTCTTAACGACGCAGGTGTTTGTCGATGTGGCGAATCGCTTTATCGTAAAACATCCCATCTATTCTACCTTGATCTCGTCTCCACTGAATGAAGTTCCTCAAGGAATGCAGATCGACCCAGGCATCCTTTGACTGTGGATTGTTGTCGGGGACCTCTCCGGTAACTTCCCCTTCATACACCAGCCTGGCCATCTCGTTTGGGTGATATCCGATTTGGTAAGCAATGTGATGCAGTGCGATTTTCATGGATCCTCCTAGCTCCTAGCTTGGCTTTCTTTTATTGTGCCAGTCTTTTTATTCGATGCCAAGTCCTTAACCTGCTATCGCTGATTTGCTACAATGGACGAACCTTATCCTACATGCTGGAGGACTACATAATGTTTAATTGGAAACGCAAACCACATAAGCCATTGTGGAAGCGCAAATCTTTATGGATGATTCTGGTGCTGGTCACCTTTGTGTATGTAACCAATAGTTCTTTCTTTGCGAAAGAATCTGTTCGCGAACCCTTTCTCCTCGCCCATCGCGGTATGGCTCAAACCTTTCATATGGAGGGCATCACTGACGAGACTTGTACGGCTGAAAGAATTTATCCCCCTGAGCACCCCTATCTGGAAAACACGATTCCATCTATGCAAGCAGCCTTTGATGCAGGGGCAGACGTAATAGAATTGGACGTGCAGCCGACGAAGGATGGAACGTTTGCCGTCTTTCACGATTGGACATTAGGATGTCGCACAAACGGCGAGGGAGTTACTCGTGATTTTCCCTTGAACGAGCTGCAAAAGCTCGATATCGGGTACAACTATACGGCTGATCACGGGGCGACCTTCCCCTTTCGCGGGAAAGGAATCGGGATGATGCCTTCGCTCGATGATGTCCTCGAGCACTTCCCTAAGCAATCCTTGTTGATCCACGTAAAGAGCAACGACCCAGCAGAGGGTATCATGCTGGCTGAATACTTGTCAAAGCTACCTACTGAACGCCGTGCTACTCTCACTGTCTACGGAGGGGACGAGCCCATCGCTACTTTGCACGACCGTCTCCCTGATATGCGGGTGATGTCCAAAGCGACACTGAAAAGCTGTCTGATTCCATATCTAGCTGTCGGCTGGTCGGGCTACGTCCCACAAGCATGCAGTCAAACCCAGCTGCATATTCCGGACAAAATTGCTCCGTTCCTCTGGGGATGGCCAAACCGTTTTATGGAGCGGATGGACAAGCAAGATACTCGTGTGATTCTGGTAGCAGGCAGCGGCGACGTTTCCAGCGGGTTTGACACACTTGAGGATCTCAAGCGAATTCCTGATGGTTTTTCCGGAGGCATTTGGACCAACCGTATTGATCGCATCTCTGCAGCATATACAAAAAAATGAGAACTGCTTTCCTGCTGTGAAAAAATGAAACGATTTCCACGCATATTCGTATAAACTTATATCGACACACGAGGAGTGATTGGGAATGCTGAAAAAACTGTTACAAAGTCTAATGGGGAATCACTCAAAATCACACAGCTATCGAAAATTTAGCAGCAGCGACCACAAGTATCGCAAAGGATACGGCAATCCCAACGGACATGGTTCCGGACATGGACAATCCTATTATGGCAGTTCTCACTATAAGAAAAAGCGTTCCAGCCGAAGCTTCTTCAGCAGTTAAACGAACGTTTAAATCCAGATCAAAAAAGCGGCAGCTCAGATCATGTGAATTCATGTTCTGGACTGCCGTTCTTATTTTACGAGATCTGGGTGCTGCTTTAACACCCAATGGAGAAGCTTGAGGTGTGGAAAAGGTTCCAGTCTTCCATTCATCGGAAGCTCTTCGTGAATAATTGCTTTTCCGCCTGCCTGCACATATTGCTTCAGAGTCATTCCTTTTGTAATGACTCTAGATATTTCCGACGGAGACAGCAGTAACAGACCTTTCGTCTCATTTGCAGGTACGGGGGTATCTCGAGAAACAGCCAAATAAATCGGCGTCATGTGATTCCGATTCAAATGTCTCCCCACGAGGATAGGTTTGATCTCGTCTTCTGGCCATTCCTCTGTGAACACTGATGGCGTGTCCGAGGATGCCGTTTCATACCAGTATGTAGCTGGTGGCTTGACCGCTGTGATTTGGAGCGTTGCCTCCTCGAATGCTTCTCTCAAGGCACATTGCCACCCCGTCTCTTCCCCTTCGCGATGTCCACCGAGTCGGACAATCCCCAGAGCCGTCCCCGCTCGATTGGGTCCAATTTGAAACGGGAATCGGCCATTCACCATGACATACACGCCCGCTGTTACAATCACTTCATTCGATATCTTGAAGTCGCTCAGTCCTCTCTCGAAGCCTTCAGGAATACCCCATTTTCCTGATGCTTCTACTAGGATGTTACACACGGATTCCCATTGAATATTGTTTACATATTCGTAACCACTTTTTTGTATGACGTAATTGCCTGAATTCTTATCCAGAAAAGCTACGAAAGTCACCTGTTACTTTTCCCCACTCTTCAAGAAATGAACGTTTCCAATGATTTCGTCATGATACCGCTGTTTCAACTCTGGAAGCACGTCACTCCTCCTATCTCCACTTTCCATTTCAGCGCACTCTTTTGCCATGTAATCTTCACATTTTCAAGGCTCATTGCATGGTAAAATTTGGGCGAAAGCGTTACCACTACTGTTGTGGGAGAGTGTATACAATGGGACAAACAGGATTTATCAATTGTAACGGCGCAAATCTGTATTACGAAATCGCTGGAGCAGGAGAAACAATCGTCTTTTTGCATGGTGCTCCCTTGGATAGTCGGATGTGGGAGTCACAGATGAAGACTTTGTCGAGTAACTACCAAGTCGTACGATGTGATATGAGGGGAATGGGACAATCCCATGATCCCGGTACACCCTTTACGCTGTATGATGACATCCACGCCTTGCTAAAACAATTACAGATCAGCCGTGCCTCTTTCGTTGGCGCTTCGTTTGGAAGCTATGTAGGAATCGAATTCGCCCTGGCTCACCCTGAAATGGTCGAAAGCCTAGTTCTCATTTGCCCAGGTGGTTTCGCTCCCCCATCCCAAGATCGTCTGTTAGGTTTTCAGAAATTTCAGGAGCAAATGGACAAAGGCAATCTAGACGAAGCCCTGGAAATCAATCTGCACCACTACCTAGATGGTCCCGATCAGGAAAGAGGTCGAGTCCAACTCAATCGCCAGTGGCTCAAAGACATATATCGAGATATCTTCCAGCAATCACGTACAATGACTACACCCAAAGGGCTCGAACCGGATCCGAGAAGTCGCCTCGAGGACGTCTCTGTTCCTACTCTTGTCATATCGGGAGAGCTCGATTATCCTGATTTTCTACAAGCAGCTGAATCCATCGTGAGTAAAGTCTCTGACGCTCAGCAGTTGTTCTGCAAAAACTCTGCGCACTTCCCAAGCATCGATAGTCCTGACGAAGTCAATGAAATGATCACTAGCTTTTTGAATAAAACCGTCCATTGTGCAGTAGAGCTTGCATTCCATTGCGGGGAACGACTTTTATCGGTTCGTTCCCTGTTTATTTCCGTTTCACTAGCCATTCTGTTTTCAGCAAAGAAAAGATGAGTGCATCATGCGACTGCTGATTTTGGTAAAGATAACTTCTGAGTGTACCTTCTAGAGAGAAGCCTGCCTTTTTTAATAAATGAATGGAGGCTTCATTTTGAAGAAACGTTATTGCTCCCATTCGCAGCAGATCTAAATCCTCGAAGGCATAGCGAAGAACCTCTCTTACAGCTTCAGACGTGATCCCTTGATTCCAAAAATGAGGATGGATCTCGTAGCCGATCTCTGCCCTTTTACTCCTCATACTTAGATTGTTCAGACCCACTGTCCCCACAAATGCACCCGTCTCTTTGCATTCGATCCCCCATCTGATGCCACGCTCGCTCTCATAGATGTTCTGAAAAGATTCCACGAGTTTCATCGCATGGTTCACGTCAGTAAGAGGGTCCATTCCGTAATACTTCGTGACTTCCTCTTTTGATAAAATCTCGAAAAGGGAAGGCGCATGCTTTTCTTCTATTTTCACAAGGTGAAGTCTTGCTGTTTTTACGAATGGAAAATCCACTGCATTCACCCCATCCCCAATTTTAGGAAAAATTGAATAAAACAAGGGTAGCACAGCAGCAAACATTTGGGAACGATCAAAAACGGGCAAATGCCTCAAAAGGCCTGCCCGTTGTCATGGTCTGCATCCTATCTAACTTTGATTATTACTCTTGTGTTACAGGAATTCTCTACCCAATCCGCCAACATAAAATGTAAAGATGGCAATCCAATAAGTTAACATAACATTTATTATGTTGCGTTCCTTCCGTACCCGCTCTATGTTACAATATATAGAAAGGAGCGTGCGCACATGAAATCTTCCAAATCATTTTATTATACGGTCGACCAAACCATGGTGGACGAATACAAGAAAATGCTCGATTTAATGAAAATACCCTATGTAATCGAAACCCCTGTCGCCCTGCTCGCCAACGGTGCGAACCAATACTCGTTTGTCTTCCCCAACATGCCCGGCAAGCTTTATGCAATGGTCAGCAAGCTGTTTCAAGGGGATGCCAAACCATATCCTCAATAAGAACCCACTCCACGATCAACCTAGCATGACTTCACGAATGCACTCCGAGTCATCATTCTTCACATTACCTACTGCCTTCGTGACTGGATAGGCACGCATCCATTCAGCCTCGTACGGTACGAGCAAAGACTGCAGTCGCTCAAGGTCTTGGAACTCTCGATCAAGCCATAGAGACTCGTCCTCTTCACGCAGAATCACAGGCATTCTTTGATGAATCGGTGCAACGAGTTCATTGGGACTCGTCGTAATGATGGTACAGGTATGTACTTTTTGTCCATCTGGCTGAAGCCACGTATCAAATAATCCAGCAAAAGCAAAAGGCTGCTCATCTCTTCGCATGATTCGCATCGGTTGTTTCCCCTGCTCTGTCATCTTCCATTCAAAAAAACTGTCTGCGGGGATCATGCAGCGTTTTCGCACCAGTAACTTCTGAAAAGATGGCTTTTCCTGTAGGCTCTCTGCTCTCGCATTAATCAGTTGAAAAGCTGATTTCTCATCCTTCGCCCACGATGGAATCAGCCCCCACCGTAGTTCCCCGATTCTACGCTTGCCCTTTTCCGCTATAATCGCGAGCACCTGTTGTCCTGGCGCAATATTATAGCGCATTCGATACTCTAGATTTTGCATGTCCACCTGAAATCGCCTAACCATTGTTTCTGGAGCAATCACCAACGTAAACCTTCCGCACATCCCGATCCCCTACCTAACCGTTTTTACCTTCTCCATTCATTTTCTACAAACGAATCGATTACACTCTTTTTCGGGCAAAAAAAAGTGACCCAGAATTCTGGGTCGAAAATAGGAAGTGGAGAGAATGCATGCTATGTAATATATACTAACATAATCAAAGCTAGTGTCAATGAATTTTTCGAATCTTATGTTAGATTATCTTACATTTAATTGGATTGCTCACATCCGCGTTAGGTTTTTATACATAGAAGTAGCGAATTCCGTCTTTTTTCCTTACCCTACTTTTTCACTAGGGACGATCTGCCCTTGTTTCGTTGGCTCCTTTTCTACGATAGACAAAAACTTCCCAAACGTAGACGCCAAGATTTGTTGAAAGAGCATTCCCAGAACAACAGGAAGAGCTACCGGTGCTGGAAAGTATGAAATCGCCATAACTGCACCTGCACTAATGTTTCGCATACCACTATTGAAGGTCAGCGCCACAATGACATCGCGCTTCCAACCAAAAAGTCTGGAGACGAACCACCCGAATACATAACCAATAATGGCTAAAAACAATACCAAGACAGCCAAGCCAACTATTTTTCTGTCCATGTTTGTTAAATAAGGCGCTACGATCGAACTATTGATGGCAACCACAACTCCCATTCCTATTTTGGAAAAGGGAGCGAGTTTTGGTGCGAGCGTCTTTTTTACATTTCCACGCGAATACTGATTCAGCGCCATTCCAAACAACGATGGAAGTACAATCATGAAGAACATCCCTTGCATCATGGCTGCCGCGTCCATCTCAACCTTTGCCCCGAGAAACAACGCCATCCCAAAAGGTACGACAAATGGTGAAAGCATGGTGTCAATTAAGATAATGGAAAGAGTCAATGCGACATTTCCCATGTAAATAGATGTCCACAAAAAACTCGATATGCCTGTCGGGATGACGGCAGCCAAAATGAGTCCAGTCACGACATGGATGTCATCCGGGTAAAACAACAAAGCCGCCCCCCAAGCAACTAGAGGCATGAAAGCGTGTAAAATGAGCAAATTAACGAGGAGTGGTAGAGGTCTCGCAAGCACCCTGGCGAACTCACCGAATCCAGAGCCAAGACTACCTGCGAAAGTAATGAAGGCAAATATCCAAGGGGAGAGAAAGGCAAATGGCTGTAGATGACTCCCTGCCATAACTCCGATCGCTACACTGCTCGGCGTGAGGATGGGCATGATTTTTTCCAGTGCCTTGTTTAGCTTTGCTAGTTTATCCATAGTGTGTTCACCCCAGCAGCCATCTTATTTCCGAACATAGGAAGTTCACCGATGTGAGGTATGTTACCATGAATAAGAGGATCCAACAAGTGTGACAGACGTACATATGCTTCCGAATTACTTCCTTATCCCTTTGAATGTTGCATAGTTTCTTCAGACCATGTAAAGGCTATGATTGGAAAGGAGGAATATTTATGAACGGAATGGATTGGGTAGAATTTATCCGAAAAACCGAAGATAAAATGTTTCATCTCCACCGGGCAATAGATGGGATATGTAATGAATCCGAATATAAAGAGTCCGTTGCAGCATTGACGGAGGTCGTCAGGGATTATCAGGTGCTGGTGGAAAAAGCAAAGGACGAACTCCGCTCCGTAGACTTGCACCGTGATCATCATGAGCACTAAATGTACGCATTTCCTTATGAATAAGCAGCAATCGAGATAGGAAGGCTTCCGGAAACAGGGGGCCTTCTTTTTGTTCTTTTCTGTGGCACAATCTTGTCACCTTTCGTTCATCAGACATTCATATTCCTCCCCTACACTATGTTGTGTAAGCAAATGAAACGAAATGGAGATGGTGTCTGATGTTAGCGATGGCTGTGATCTTTATCAACCTAGCGCTTGTTTCTTATACAATCGGGGTCTGGATGGAAAAACGGGCTGGTGAACTGAAAGCAACGCACCTGGCATATTTCACTTTCGGGCTGGTCTTTGATATGGTAGGCACTTCCTTTATGAAACTGCTGGCCACGAGTCCCGGGCTCAATCTTCACGGAATTACCGGACTGTCTGCGCTCATTCTCATGTTTTTACACACGGCCTGGGCTTGTGTGGTCTTGATGAAAAAGAAAGAGAACCAAATCAAGCAATTTCACCGCTTCAGTCTGATTGTCTGGACGATTTGGCTCATTCCTTATGGGATTGGGGTTGCGCTCAGCTTCATCAACTAATAATAGAGAAACGAAAAAAGCGCGAGTCACAAGGACTGCGCTTTTTCGTGTTTATTCGACTACCAGCGTAGACTTCATGGAGGAGTGACCAGTCCCACAGGGAATTTGCACGTAATGGCATACGAGCCAGCCTTGTCCGGCGTAATCGCCACGCTCTTGGTAGAGCTATTCATAGAAACATAAAGTCTCGGAAAGACTTGATACGCCAACCCAAACAGCGCCATCGATACCCAACCAAGTAAATTCAGATGAGCATGCGCGGATGTAAAAGAAAATAACCCGTGCTTCATTTAGCTACGGGTGCCTTTGCCTTCTATCAAACTCTCAGGAACAAAAAAACAGACTTTTGCTTTTTCACAAAAGTCTGCTCCCAGGAATTACTCGCCTAAATCGACGTTGTGATACACTTGCTGAACGTCATCCAAATCTTCCAAGGCATCGATAAGCTTTTCAAATTGGGCTACTGCATCTTCTGGCAACGTGATCTCGTTTTGAGCCAGCATGGACAATTCTGCTACCGTGAACTCGGTAATGCCCACTCTTTTGAATGCTTCTTGTACTGCATGGAATTGTTCTGGCTCAGCGTATACGATAACGGAATTATCTTCTTCGATAATATCTCGCACATCTACGTCCGCTTCCATCAGGATCTCCAGAACCTCATCAGCTGTTTTTCCTTCCAGCCCGATAACTGCCGTGGCATCGAACATGTAGGCTACAGATCCCGTTACGCCCATGTTTCCGCCATTTTTGTTGAATGCAGCGCGGACTTCAGGTGCAGTCCGGTTTACGTTGTTCGTCAGCGCATCTACGATGATCATGGAGCCATTTGGTCCGAAGCCTTCATAACGCAGCTCATCAAAGATCTCATCCGAACCGCCTTTTGCTTTTTCAATCGCCCGGTCAATAATTGCTTTCGGAACACTGTATGTTTTTGCACGCTCGAGAACGACTTTCAGTGCACGGTTAGATTCTGGATCTGGCTCGCCTTGCTTCGCAGCCACATAAATCTCTTTACCGAACTTTGCATATACACGGCTAGTGCTTGCGTCTTTTGACGCCTTTTTTTCTTTAATATTATTCCACTTACGACCCATATTTTCCCACTCTCTTTCAATTGCAAAAGATTAGTAATGATTCCTAGCCACTACTCCACGATCACAGACTAAAAAGCGCAAACCTTCTCTGCACTCTTTCACAAGTCTATATTATACCTTACTTCCGACGTTATTATAAGGTAGATTCACAAAAAAAGACAGGAAGGACGCACTTTTGTTCTGGTTAGCCTGCTATTTTTTCAGAATCCCGCATAACCTTGTTTCTCAGAGGAAACGCAAAATAATCTGCCCATTTTCTTTCCACACGTTCAGCAATAAATAAAACCAGCATTAAACCAAGCAAGACACCACACACCGACAAGGGAATAAACCAATGATTGCTAGAATGTGAGAAGAACGGTATAAGCGAGACAGCCACAATAGGTGGCGCATTCCACTTACAGGTAGTGACCAGCCACATCGTAATGAGTACATTGACGAATAACGAAATGGGACTCGGATAAATGAAAAAGAACAGGGTGCCCATCGCCGAGGAAATAAACGCACCCAATGTAATTTTACTAATTTCCGAAAACCGCAGGGCTCGCGAGACAAAGAGAAAACTGAATGCCCCAACCGTAGGGAAAAATAACGTATCTAGGTAAGGAAATTGCAAGGAAAGCCAATAAATTAGCATGATATAGATGCAAATCACGATCATTTTAAAATTCATTTTCAAGATTTCACCGCCAATAAAACTCTTCTTCAAGCATGCTACATTCTATTAAGTTTAAGCGGGAATGTCAATCCGCTGATAGATTCCCGTAACGCAGAGCAATGGAACTCATCTTTTGTAGAGCCGCATTCTGGCAGGATGCTCCTCTGGTCAACAAGCTACTGGAAATTCCAACACAAGTGTAACTTCCAACACAAGTGTAACTTCCAACACAAGTGTAACTTCCAACGAAAGTGGCACCCTCGTAATTGTGCGTCAGTGGTGGGAGCTTCACAGGCAACCGATTTTGTCATGATCAAAGAAGTAACGGCCATGAACCATACAACGACTTGCATCTCTTTGAAGTATCCCTTCGTCCCTCTGCTTTCCGTCCTTGCCACTACAGAGGTTCGATGCAAGCTGCTCCACAGAAGTCATTGCCAGAGGAAGCAAACGCCAAGCGGTCATGCATAAAGGCACGGTGGTGGCAGGAACTTTTTCCAACGATTCGAAACAATTATGAAAAAAAACCAAAACCACCACGAAAAAACCGTGGTGGTTTGCCATATCTATTTCGCAAGTTCTCTTTCTGGTGCTGTTACACCACCACCATACAGCTTCTTCATCACACGCTCCCAAAACGGGATAAAACGTTTGATCAACGGTCCAATCGAGAAAGCCGTGACAAGAGTCCCTACAGAAACAGGGCCACCGAGCAAAAAGCCTAACAATGTAACCGTACACTCAATTCCGATCCTGACTTTGCTAATATCCCATCCTGTACGTTCGTGCAAAGCCAGCATAAAACTGTCGCGTGGTCCTGCCCCTAAGCGCGGAGAGATGTACATCCCCGTACCAAACGTATAGATCAGAAGACCAGCTGCGAATAAAACCATTCGCTCCACCACTGTGCTGCCGACTGGAATCCACCCAAGCCACATGAACAAATCAATAAACAATCCGAAGAAAAACATGTTTAGAAACATTCCTACGCTTGGCTTGATTTTGCCGATGACATAGGAAGAGACAATAATCATTAATCCGACGATCTGTGACCATGTACCGATGGTCAATCCAAATGTTTTCTGTAGCCCGATATGCAAGGTATCCCATGGTGCTACACCTAAATTGGCCTCAATCATCGTTCCGATTCCAAAACCCATTACAGCTAAGCCCAGCATGAATACGCTGTACTGAATGACTACCGGGTGTAGCGTGTACTTTTTTCCCATTGTTTGTTCCCCCTAAGGGACGTAGCCCTTTTCTGTTGTCCTGTTTCAGGACGCGACAGGGGGTGATTGAGCGAATGCTCCCCAACATCTAACCATCACAGACACCTTCTTTCATGACCGTTGAATCCTCTACTTGAGTTCCAATCATTGTCGTACAATTCACTCCACTTGTCTATCTATTCTGCAATTTTTCAAATACTTTCATGGCCTGCTCAGCTGTTGGAACGGTACGTACATTCTATTCTGCGAATTCTTGGGCAATTGGAAGCGAGCTCTTTTGGATCTCGTCAGCGGCTGCCTTAACGTCATAAGACGTCCTGCGAAACTCATGTCCATTTGGTCCAATCAACAACCAGTAGGCTCCTGGCTCGTCAGCGTAGGGCATGCCCACACTTCCTGCATTCAGAATACGGACATGACCCACTTCCAGCTCAAATTGGATATGCGTATGCCCACAGATGACGGTATTTTGCTTTACGTCACGAAAGATCTCATCGAGTCTATTCTGTAAGGTAAGCGGGGTGAAAATTTCCTCATCACTATCCGGAGTCGCATGACAAAAGAGCACTTCCCCTAACCCTTCTACCGAATGAGTGCTATGTGCAGGTAATTGGCTTAGAAAATCACGATGCGAGGATTGTAATTGCTTCGCTACCCACTCCGTCGTTTCACGTCCTTTCTCAGACATTTCAGGACGAAGAGGACTACCTTCGTACGCAGTGACGACTTCACGATCGCAATTGCCACGAATGAATCGGATGGGCGTCTTTACCTGAAAGAGCCGCTCAAGTGTCTCCACGGGCATCGGTCCAGAGATGATATCTCCTCCGATTACGATCAAATCTGGTGCAACTTCCTCCAGCTCATTCAGAACCGCATGTAACGCAGGCAAATTTCCGTGAATATCATAAAGCGCTGCCATTTTCATATCGTGTTCACTCCTTTGGATACCAGATTTCATCGCGATTTCAGTCGCTCACATTGTAGCAAATATTAGGAATTTTTACCATTTTCACAATGAATGAAAGGGCCCTATTCAAGGGGATTTTACAGGGCATAAGAAGGCCTATCTTTCCACAACCTACCTATCAAGGAGGTGGATAGAAATGGACGTTAAAAAACGGGAATCCCAGCATGAGCCAACTGTAGCCCCTAGCATGAATGGTCATGATCCGCTCGAAGAAGAAGCAAGGTCGGAAGAGATAGAAACCGGCGAATACACATCCGTAACCAAGCTATTTCTCGATCGCACCCCGGAAGACTAGGAACGGGAGATTGTAAGGGAACGAACAGCAGTCCTAATAGCCATTGGTTTACACCAAAAGAAAACCACCTACGAGGTGGTTTTTGTACAATCGATCACTAGTGTTTACTTCGCCATTTTTGTCGCCTGTGTTGCTTACCTTTGGTCGATAGTGAATGGCCCTTTCCAATTCCCTTTGATCGTGTCAATTCGAATGGCATTTATCATTTACAGCTTGATTATCTTCGGCAATTTTTCTCCACTGTCTACAAAGGCAATGACGCCTTCCGGTTTGTCCCGCTATGTCGTACGTTGAGTTTTCTACCTGTTCTCCATCTACCTTTCCATCCGTACGCACTTCCAATCCAGTCGTATCGAACTTGAACGGTACAAGTCTTGTTCTTTCATCTGAGGGCCCCCTGAAATTGTAATTGTATACACCTTGTATTGGCTCTCTGGATGAAGAAGGTTCATTTTTTGTGGGTTGTAATGGATTTTTTTGTTTCCAAAATGTTGATCAGGTGCAGTAATATTTCCTTCATACAAGCACCCGCTCAAGTGTTTAAGCATAGGCTCATAATGGGTGTATCCGCCTATTTTCGCCAAGATAGAACTTATTTTGACTGTACTTCCTCCTTATTCTCTATTTATTCTTGTTCGGAAAGGAATTGTATCCATGTCTTTCTCCGATAAAAATAATATTTTTAATAGTAAAACTGCCATATTACTTGCTGCGATGAGCTATCAGACATATCCATTATATTTCGAGGGAAGTCTTATCTTGCCTCAAGGATTTAAACTTCAATATACCATCCGTGCTTTTGCTGATGTAGAGAATCCTACGGAAAATGTAATTGGTTTTATAGCAGAGTCAAAAGATCTAATCGTATTAGCGTTTAGGGGTTACGCTGCTTATCCTGCGGACCTTTTAGCAGCCTATGACATCATTCAAGTACCCTATCCTTTCGTTGAAAACGGGGGCAAAACCTCTCGCGGGTTTACATGTCTTTATCAATCAACGAGGAAAAAATTAATCAGAAAATTGAATAATTTTTCCGCATCAAAAAAGCTGTTTGTTACGGGCCACAACTATGGAGGAGCACTGGCAGTGTTAGCTTCCCTCGATATTGCGGTAAACACTAAGTTCGAGAATCCCATCATATATACTTATGGTAGTCCTCGTATTGGAGACCCCGGCTTTGCTATCCGCTTCAACCAAGTAGTAAAAAATAGTATACGAATCGTAAATATCCATGACCCTTATCCTACTTTCCCAGCTCAAAAGTATCCGCCTCCATTTACAGAGGAAGGTTTAACCTATCAACATGTAAAAACAAAGTTTCCTATCTCTTTTCAACTGAATAATACTTCTCGTAACGATGGGATCGCCTGTTATTTTAAAAACATCCGTCCACTTAATCCGGATTTTGCCCAATCATTATGCAATGAAAATCCTGGTTTTTGTCCCGATGCCGAAATGTGTTTTCCGTTTCAAGACACATGTAAGCCTCCGAAGCCTTGAAGATAAGAAAGGAGATACATCGATGGATAAGGCAGGAATAGCTACTATTTATAATCCTGACGATGCGATATTGCTTTCGGCCACGCTTTATCAGTCCTACCAGCTTTTTGAGTCGGGTTCGCTTGACTTGCCAAAAGGATATAGCCTTCGATTTACGATTCGCGCGCTTGCTGGTGTAGAGGAACCGGAATCGGAGGTATTTGGTTTTATCGCAGAGTCACAGCATAATATCATTGTAGCTTTTCGAGGAACCCGAACATTTAACGACAATGAGTCAGACCAAGATTTATATCAAGTGCCCTATCCTTTTGTCAAAAATTCAGGAAAAACCCATCGCGGGTTTACATGCATTTATCAATCGACGAGAAACACTTTGATCAGAGAACTAAAAAAACTTTCCTCTTCAAAAAGGCTTTTCGTAGCTGGACACAGTTTAGGAGGAGGTATAGCCGTATTAGCTGCTTTGGATTTTGCAATGAACACCAAGTTTAAAAATCCTTTCGTTTACACTTATGGCAGCCCACGTGTTGCAGACCCTGTCTTTACTTCCCGGTTCAACCAAACCGTAAAGAATAGTATTCGTATTTTCAATGTCCATGACATAATTCCTACGTTACCGGATCAAGTGTATCTTCCTCCATTTACAAAGAATGGAATATATTATCGACATGTAAATACGAAGTATCCATTATCATTCCAGCTGAACAGCTTAGCCGTTCGCAATCATGAAATTGTCTGCTATTTTAAATATCTTAGTCAACAGAATCCTGATTTTACTGACGCTTTATGTGCTGATAACCCTGGATTTTGTCCCGATACGGGATTATGCGTTCCGTTTATAGGGATCTGTAGTGAGTTACGCTAGAAATGTTTCGCCGCGCTTTTGATCATATATCCTGAACCACTTCTCTGATGAGTGTTCCGTTTAAGTTGCTAACAGGTTCAAATACCTTCTGAACATATCGCGGAGTTGTTTTCACTGCTCTTTTAACAACATAGATATTATTTTATTTCACGATAAAACGATACGCTGTTGAAGCAGTTCCTCCTCTTTGATCACTTGCTGTGACTATTATCGTAACTTTCCCCGTCTTTTGAGCCATTACTTTAATTATACTGCCTTCAACTTCAACTTTTGCTACCGACTGACTTTGCGACAATGCAGAAAAAACTAATTCATCTCCATCAACATCTGAAAAGACATCCCTAACATCTATTTCATACTCAGCCCATGGAACTATCGTCTCTGGATCTGGCATCTCTTCTCGTAACTCAGGAGGATGGTTTATTTCTGATGCTGACTCTAATATCTCACCATTCATTAAGAATCCAGTCATTGTTACGACTATAGCTTTTGATAGTATCCATAATTGCATAAAACACCACTCCATTTCTGACAATCTATCCAAGAGTCTATAAATAAATACTGCAAATCTTCCTGGTTAAACCCATGAGTTAAATAAAACCAATTACTTATTTTTTTCTACAGCTACTCCATGGTCATCTACTTTCATCCATCTGTCTTGAGGCCGTGTATTATGCTGTAAGGTACATGGCCTAATCTTCGATGCTTACTACGTTTCGCATAATATCCGACATTACTCTTACTTAGTATATACCTAGCAGTCCATGCGGAGAACCCACCCATTGATTACCGATCCTTTCAAGAGATGAGCAATCATCAATCGCACACGAAATGTCTGGTAGGCGACGGACCAGGCCTGTATCTGTTGAAATTTGGATTCAATGATGCAAGAGGAAGGAGATTGACACAGGCAGATAAGCGTAAGATAAACGTAAGAAAAATAGAGGCTGTTCTTGGCGCAGCTCGTGCGTAAGAAAACAGCCACTGTGTTTTTGCATCCAGCATTTGGGGATCACCGTAAGGATCTAAGACCAGGAGAGGGCCTGTAACATGCCCAAGTCGGTCAAAACTTTCATTGCATAGGAACTCATACAGCTCTTCCTCAAAATGAATAGCATCTACTACCTTCATTGTATAAGCGTCAACCCCATTTGAATGCTTACCAATTGGACTGCTGTTCTCGGAAGAATACTCTATTTTTGCGCGATCTCCTACCCAAATGTCCGCCAATGTGACTTTCATAAGAAAATGCACCCCTTAAAAGCACATCGAATTTCCCTAGAGGGTGTACTCATAAACACTAGGGTGTTTTTCCAATGTCCATTTTAAGGAGTGCACTTCATTTCCATAGGATTTGTCTACTTTAAGGGTGTCCTTCACACAAAGAGCGGCTTCCCCATTTTTTTATGTCCGTCTTACTCCACCGATACATTCCAGAAAGAGATATCGTAAAAGTACTTATACCCTTTGACATTGTTACGATATGCCAGCAATCCAAACATGTCACCCAGCTTGATCACGGGCACATCCTCCCAGAACAACGCCTGAATCTCCTTAAAAATCTCCTTTTGCTCGGAAGCCTCATTTGACAGGCGGTATTTGTCCAGCAATTGATCCATTTTGGGATCGTTAAACTGACCGACGAACTTGTTACGGGAGTCGAGAAAAATAGGTTGTGTCGGATTCATATAGATAGGAAAGTACGTGAAGTACATCTCCCAGCCCTTTTCTTCTTTGGTTTTGCGCTGAAGAGTCGGGAAGTCGTAAATCTCCAGGTTCACGTTAATGCCCATCTTCTCCATTTGGGCTTTCACCACAACGGCTGTCTTGTATAAGAACTCGTAATCACGCGTGCCAAGGATCGTGACGGTCTGTCCCTGATAGCCTGCTTCCGCTAACAGCTTTTTCGCCTTATCGAGGTTTTTCTGGTTGTAGTTCTCTTTGCCCGCATCCACATACAGCGACTGTTCTTGATACATCAAGCCGTGATCCACTCGGTAAAAATCCGGGTTTCCTGTTGCTGCCATCATGATTTCGTCCAGATCCAGCCCGGCATTAACTGCCTGACGTGCTTTGATGTTGGAGAAAACATCGCTTTTCGTATTAAATACGATCCCATTCCAACGACGCGGTTTGGAGATCATCGTCTCAATGTTGGGGTCTTCTTTCAACTTATTATAGTTATCGATCGGAATATCGTCGGCGAAATCATATTCGCCCGATTGCAAACCAGCAACCCGTGTTGCTGCATCTGTAACGGGAATAAAGTAAAGGTCGTCCACCGATACTTCTTTCTTACCCGCGCGACCGCTCGTTGCCTGCTCTGATGGTTTGTAGTCGGAAAATTTCTGCAAATGGATGTATTGGTCTTGCTTCCATTCCACGAATTTGAACGGGCCAGAACCGATATACTCTTTTACGCCTTTCTCATCAGCTGCTTCAATTACTTCTTTTGGCATGATCATCGCCCCTTGCTGTGGGAACGCCAACGAAGACAATATAAAAGCGCTTGATGGACTGTCATTCCCCAATGCGATTTCCACGGTTTGCGCATCCTTCGCGGTGACCTTCGCCTTGGTTAACGCTGCTCGCCCGTTGTTGGAAAGCTCTTTCCATCTAGTGAGGGAAGCCACAACGTCTTCGGCTGTTACCTCTTTGCCATTGTGGAATTTCAGCCCTTCTCGCAGCGGGAATGTAATGGTTTTGCCGTCCTGGCTGACATCGATAGATTTTGCCATCATCGGAGCAACTTGATAGTTTTCATCCATTGTTACGAGCGATTCGAAGATATTCCATGAAATCTGCACAGCGGCAACCGTTGTCGTCTTCAGCAAATCCAGTGTCGGCGGTGCTGTTGAGGTTGCGACCCGCAATTCCTTCTTGCCTTCCGTCTTGCCATCGCCAGACGGAGTGTCCGACGGTGATGACGTCGAAGAGGAACATCCGATCAGGGATAAAAGCATTGCCACTATAAGGAAAATCGCTATACGATTTCTTTTCATCGCTGAAGCCCTCCACTTAGATAAAATTTGTCTTGCCTCTCTTTCTTTTTTTCTACTGCCACGCTTTGTTCATGAACGCCCACGCATCCATTTCTAGCTACTCTCCTTTAGTCTTTCAGCTAGCAATTGTAGAAACGTCTCCATCCGGTTGAGTGCGGCCTCCAGCTTTTCCATGGAATACGAATAGGAAATACGGATGTACCCCTCTCCCATTTCCGAAAAGGCATCTCCCGGAACGACAGCCACTTTGGCCTGTTCCAGCAATTGCAGCGCAAATTCTTGGGATGGTAACTGGAATTTGCGAATGGAGGGAAACATGTAGAAGGTTCCCGCTGGCTTGGCGACGTCCATGCCCATCGCGATCAGCCTGTCATAGACATAATCTCTTCGCTCCCGATACGCTGCTTTCATCGATTCCGTACAGTCATGATCGGTTTGTAGCGCTGCCAAGGCGGCAAATTGACTGACTGCACTCGGGCAAATGACATTGTACTGGTGCACCTTCAGCATCTCTTTCGCCAAATATGCGGGGCCACAGAGCAAGCCGATTCGCCAGCCTGTCATGGCATGCGACTTCGACAAACCGTTGATGGTGATCGTCTTGTTGCGCATACAGGGAATCGAGCCGATAGAAAAATGGTTTTTCTCGTACGTAAGCTCGCTGTATATCTCGTCTGACAGGACAAAAATATCCTTGTCGCTGAGAAGCTCGGCAATTTCCCGAACACACTGCTCGTCCAACACCGATCCGGTCGGATTAGACGGATAGGCGAGAACAATACATCGCGTTTTGTCCGTAATTTTGGCTTGAATCATTTCCGCAGTGACGAGAAAATCCGTATCCCTCGTATCGATGTAGACGGGAACAGCTCCACACAAGGAAATGACCGGTTCGTACCCAGGGTAGACAGGTCCTGGCAGGATGACCTCTGATCCCTCATCGAGAATCGTCCGCATCGCGGCCGCTATCGCCTCCGTGGCCCCGTTTGTAATGATGATTTCACTTATCGGGTCATAGGTTAGTCCGTACTGCTGCTGCAAAAAGTGCCCCGCCGCTTCCCGTAATTCCAGCAGCCCCGCTATATGGGTATAGCCTGTTTTGTTTTGGCGAATCGCCAATTCTCCCGCTTGCTTGATATAATCCGGCGTAGGAAAATCAGGTTCACCAATCGTCAGCGAGACCACATCCTGATGTTGGGCAACTACGTCGGAAAACCTGCGAATGCCTGTTATTTGCATATCCTTTACTCTCTGATGAATCAAATGCTCCACGTCTTCCCCCTTCTTCCCCGCAATGAATTATGAATACAGATGACAGGATACCCATTGATTGTGAGCAATCCTTACTGCCTGTGGGATAGCATGCGAACAGGTAGGTTTTGCCGCCGGGCACCTCGTATGAAACACGCAGCCTTGTGGCGGATTAAGCGGTGATGGCGTCTCTCCCGTCAAGATGATCCTCTCCCGCTTTGCCTCTGGATTAGGTACTGGTACGGCAGAGAGCAATGCTTTCGTGTAAGGATGAAGCGGATTTGCAAAGAGTGCATCGGTTTCTGCTTCCTCCACCAGGTTCCCCAGATACATCACACCGATCCTATCTGATATGTGCCGAACCACGCTTAAATCGTGAGCAATAAAGAGATAGGTTAATGCATAATCCTTTTTCAGTTGCAAAAAGAGATTGATTATTTGCGATTGTATCGAGACATCCAATGCGGATACAGGCTCGTCACAGACGATAAACTGCGGATTGACCGCGAGTGCTCTGGCCAGGACGATGCGCTGCCGCTGTCCCCCCGAGAATTCATGAGGGTAGCGATCGTACTGCTCAGGATGCAGGCCCACCTTGCTCAACAGCTCAAGCACACGTTCCTTTCGTTCCTTTTTATGGCCAACGTTAAAAATACTCATCGGCTCCTGGATGGCGTTGCCGATTCTTTTGCGCGGATTTAAGGAAGAGTACGGATCCTGAAAGACAATCTGCATCTCTTGACGCATCTTTCGCATGTCCTCTTCTCTCAGATCATTGAGCTTGTTCCCTTTATAGAAAATATCGCCTCTGGTCGGTTCAATCAGCCGCAGGATCATTCGCCCGGTGGTGCTTTTGCCGCAGCCTGACTCGCCGACAAGCCCATATGTCTCGCCTTTTTGAATCTGCAGCGAAATCTGGTTGACCGCTTTCACCACCCCTGGCTGACCATCGGGACCAGGCGATTGGGCTTTAAATTCTTTCACCAATTTCTCAATCCTGATAAGCGGCTCTGTGTGTTCCAGTTCAGTAGACAGCAAGCTGATCTCCCCCCATTGAAACGGATTCATGATGCCAGCAACGAACCTTGTGGTCAGCGGACAACGCGGTCAGGTCAGGCGCTTGTTCCAGGCATGTGACGTCGGTATAAGCACAGCGCGGAGCAAATCGGCACCCTGTGGGCACGTTGTGCAAGGAAGGAACCGTCCCTTCGATTACCGACAGTTGTTCGCCCCGGTTACTCTCCAGATTGGGAATCGAACGCATCAACCCGACCGTATACGGATGTTTGGGGTTTTTGAACAATTCGCTTACCGATGCTTCCTCCACGATTTGCCCGAGATACATCACCAGCACCCTCGAACAGACTTCGGCAACAACCCCCAGATCGTGGGTAATTAGAATAATCCCCATGTTTCGCTCTTGCTGCAGCTTCAGCATCAGATCCAGGATTTGCGCTTGAATCGTCACATCCAACGCCGTAGTTGGCTCATCTGCAATCAAGAGTTTGGGCTGACATGACAAGCCCATGGCGATCATCACCCGCTGCCGCATGCCTCCCGACAGTTGATGCGGGTATTCGTTCACGCGTTTTTCCGGTGAAGGAATGCCGACCAGCTTCAGCATTTCAATTGCCTTTGCCAACGCTGCTTTTTTGTTTACTTTTTGGTGCAGCATGACCGCTTCCGCAATTTGATCGCCAATGGAATATACCGGATTAAGCGAGGTCATCGGATCCTGAAAAATGATGGAAATGTCATTTCCTCTGATTTTCTCAAGCTCGTCCATGGAAAGGGACAGCAAATCGTTTCCTTCAAATAAAACGCTCCCCTCGGTCGTCGTACTGCCATTTCTGCCAAACAGGCGAAGAATCGACAGCGAGGTTACGCTTTTGCCGCATCCCGACTCACCAACCAAGCCAACGGTTTCCCCGGCATGCACATGGAAACTAACCCCCACAACTGCCGTTACTTTTCCCTGTTCGGTTGAAAAATGTGTCTGCAAATTTTCGACTTGCAGCAAAGGGCGCTTCTCCATTTCCATCCCTCCTTGATGCTACTTCTTGCTTTTACTTGTGTGTGGGTCAAGCAAATCGCGCAGGCCATCTCCAAGCAGATTCAGCCCGAGAACCGTGATCATAATGGCGATACCGGGAAACATCGACATCCACCACGCTTCTCGTAACAGCGTTTTTCCATCATTGATGATATTGCCCCAGCTCGGTGCCGGAGGTGGTGTGCCCGCTCCCAAAAAGCTCAAGGAAGCCTCGATAATGACGGCATAAGCAAAAATGAACGTCGCCTGAACAATGAGCGGCGAGAGACAGTTGGGTGCGATATGCAGCCAAATGATGCGCCACGGCTTTCCCCCGAGTGAACGGATCGCTTCAATGTACGTCAGCTCTCGCAACACGAGCGCTGCCGAACGCACAGTTCGCGCCACGGTAGGTGTATAGACAATGCTTAACGCCGTAATAACGCTTTCAATTCGCGGCCCCATCGCTGCCATGATTGCAATGGCCAGCAAGATTGCCGGAAAGGCCATCAAGCCATCGCTGATTCTCATCAGCAGGTTGTCCAAATGGCGGTAGTAGGCTGAATACAGCCCTAACACCAGACCCAGAATCGAAGTAATGACAACGACGGTGGCCCCGATCAGCATCGACGTTTGACTGCCATAAATGACACGTGAGAGAACGTCCCGGCCAAAATCATCGGTCCCAAACCAATGCTCGGCGCTCGGTGCTTTCAAGCGATCCTGGACTTTCATTTCCAGAGGATCGAAAGGGGCGAGCACAGGGGCTAATATCGCCACCAGAATGACCAGGGACACGAGAATGATGCCAATCAGCGCCAATCGATTATTGACGATGCGTCGCAGGATGATTCTTTTACGGTTTGGCGGTGTCGTTTGGTGAGATCTGGGTAAAGGGGTCATCCGCTTCTGCTCGTGCTCGATGTCTAGATTTACACTCATGCTCATCCCCCTATCGCTTGTCATACTTTACACGCGGATCGATAATCGCATAGAGCATATCGACCGCAAGATTTATGAGCACATAACAGGCCGCTACAATGAGAATCGTTCCCTGAATCACCTCATAGTCCCGGCGCATCACCGAGTTGACGATCAGCTTGCCGATGCCAGGGATATTAAAGACCGTTTCCGTAACGACGGCACCGCCGATCAGTGTGGCAAACGACAGGCCGATGACTGTCAAAATCGGGATAAAGGCATTTCGCAAGGCGTGTTTCATAATGACAACCCGCTGCTTGAGACCTTTTGCCTCAGCCGTTCGGATGTAGTTCTCGTTCAGTACTTCAAGCATCGACGAACGGGTCATTCGCGCGATCAAAGCGGCTTGCATGACTCCCAGGGATATTGCCGGCATGATCATGTACTTGAGGTGCGTGAACAAGCCTTTGGAAAGCGGCTGATATCCGGACGAAGGAAGCCAGTCGAGTTTAATCGCCAGCAGCATGATCAGATTCAAGCCAATCCAGAAGCTTGGCACTGAGATTCCGAGCAAGGCAATGACCATAAACGTTTGGTCCTTCCAAGATCCACGAGACTTGGCTGCCATAATCCCCAGCGGAAGCGCGATCAGGATGGTAATGATCTCGGCGAGCAACGTCAGCGACACGGTTGGTCCCACGTGCTCCCAAATCGCCTCAGTCACCGGCATGTTCATGAAGATGGAAGTGCCCAAATCCCCGTGCAAGACTCCAAGCAACCAGTTCCAAAATTGCAGGTAAATTGGAAGGTTCAACCCAAGATGTTCACGCAGTTGGCTCAGTTCCTCCAGGGTTGCCTGTGGCCCTAACATAACCGAGGCCGGATCACCCGGTGTCAGGTGGATGATGAGAAAATCAACCACCGCCACGACCAGGAGTACAGGCAAGAGCGTGAAGATTCGTTTGGCAAAATAGTTGCGAAACACGATGTTCCCACCTCCGTTCCCATTACCGTGATAAAACGTGTTGCTTGTTTGCCCGACGAATCACTTGTCCGGCTGTAACGCCTGTATAGTGACCGTCCCTCACCGCGATTTGTCCGTTGACCAGAACATGGTGAATTCCTAACGGCAGTTGGGCAGGCTCCTCATAGGTTGCCCGATCCAGTACCATCTTTGGATCAAATATAGCGATGTCAGCCCAATAGCCCTCACAGAGTAAACCGCGTTTTTGCAAGCGGAGCAATTGGGCAGGCGCGCTGGTCATTTTGCGAACGGCCTCCCAAATCGGGAACGCTTCTTTTTCACGGGAGTAACGCCCCAAAACGCGTGGAAACGATCCATATAAACGGGGATGCGGTTTTCCGCCAAACACCCCATCCGATCCGACCATTTGCAACGGATGCCTCATCACCTGCATGACATCAGCGTCAACGCCCCAATGAATCACCATCGTCACCGCTGCATTCTCTTCCAGCAACAGATCAAGTGCTGCATCAGACGGGTCGATTCCCCTCATCTCGCCGATTTCCGCTACACTCTTTCCTTCCAGATCACGGTTTTGTTCAGATGCAACTGAGGCGATAACAATGTTTTTCCAGCCGTTGTTTCTGACCGTGTTATCGTATTCGCTGTTGTTGAGCATTTCATGCTTCACTTTTTCGCGTGATTCTGCATCCTTGAGGCGTTCCAGCATTACTGCCGTTCCGCCGTCATGCATCCACGGTGGCAAAATCGCCGAGAACACGGTTGACGCCGCTGTGTACGGATACTGGTCAAACGTAATTTCTATCCCTTCCGCACGACCTGCATCCAACAGCGCCAGTGCGGGTGCAAGCTTATCGCGATTAATGCTGCCGCATACTTTGAAATGGGAGACATTCAGTCGTACACCTGACTGGCGAGCGACGTCAATCACCTCAGCGAGTGCTTCTAAGGAAAGATTGCTTTCATTTCGAATGTGGACTACAAAGCAGCCATCGTATTTAGCCGCAGCTTTGCAAATCGCTACCAGCTCGGCTTTATTGGCAAACACACATGGTGGATACTGTATCCCAGTAGAAACACCGAACGCTCCCTGTTGCATCCCCAGCTCAACGAGTCCTGCCATCCTTTCGATTTCTTCGCTCGTTGCTTCGCGCCCTTCAAACCCCAAGACAAGCGTTCGTACGTTCCCATGCGGCACCAAATAGGTCGCATTCCCCGCCAGTTGGTTTCCTTCCAAAAACTGCAGGTACTCGTCAATCGAGTTCCACGACCATTCGCCAACATCGCCATTCAACCCCTTTAATTGCTGCTGCCACAGCGGCTTGGTCTCCTCGGAAACAGGCGCAACGGAAATGCCGTCCTGCCCAAACAACTCTGTCGTAACGCCTTGCAAAACCTTGATTTTATGGACGTCCGGCTTGATGCACAACAGATCGGAATGAACGTGCGGATCGATAAATCCCGGGGAAACAACCAGATCCGTCGCGTCGATTTCGACTTGTCCTGTGGACTGACTCAAATCTGCCATTACTGCAATTTTTCCGTTCCGAATCCCAATATCCAGCTTGGTCCACGGGTTTCCTGTTCCATCGCAAACCATTCCGTTCCGAATGAGAACGTCAAACATGTCCTCCACCCTCTTTTTCAAATATTTTGTGAATTGATGAACTGCTCCGCATTCATGTTGCCTAACTTCCAAATCAGGATCGAAACTTCAGCTTTGCTTCTTCCCGGCTGATGACACAATCGTCATGCGATAGCACTTAATGCGCAGCACTGAGCAAGAGATCAAACAATTGCCGTGGCCTTCCTCTGCTCACAGGCTGCTCTTCACCGACGACCACCGCGATTTGACATTGCTCCAATTTGCTGAGGATACGCCTCGCGCTACGGATCGTGATGCCAAATGCGTTTGCCAACTCTGCCGCCGTCACCTTGGAGCTGCCGTAGTTATGGCAATACGAGATCAACTTGTTGATGGTGCCTACGCTCAAGCCCGTCTGTCGGGCAAGGTGCAATCGCTCGGGATCGTCGCTGCGGACCGAATATTCAAACTGGACTTCTTTTCCGGACAGACCCACTACGTTACCGTCATGAATCACGATAAAACAGCTCCGTCCCCCGCTCGCTTTCGCTTTTGCCAGCGCTTCCCGTGCCTTGCTTTCCGCCTCGTTTGCCGTACGGCCAAGACCGATGCCGATGCTGGCCGTCAAATTAAGCTGATTGACCACCTGGTCCAATAACGGGTAATGGCTGTAGTTATGGGTCGTCCTTTCAATAACGCCACGAGTGGTAACAAAGGTGATCTCATCCCGCTCTGACCAATTCATGAGCGCTTGAATTTCTTCACCGTAGTCAATCAGGATTTGTTGGACTGCCAATTTTTTGCGCTGATTATCGTATTCGGATGTATTCCGGTTGTGCGATAAGCTATCCAGGCTGATGATCACGATGGCCAATTGCGTATCTTTGAGCTGAACGCTTTTTCCTTCCAGAAGTGCTTGAGACAAGCAATCATGGATCAGCATTTTGGATGGAACGATCCGATAGCAAGGCAATCCTCTTTCAATTAATTGTTTATGTACGGCATTCACGCAGGTGAAAATGGCATCAATCTCGCCATTTTGCCACAACCCGTAATGGAACTGCATGATCTCTTCCGTTTCCAGATCAGTGTGATAATCCATCACATGCATCTTCTCGAAACAGATTTCCAATTCATCCAACCGCTCCATGACCTCCTCTTTGCGTAAAATGTCGATGCTAAACCGCAACCGCTCATCTGCACATTTTTTATCGCGCAACCACTGAAAAAACGCGCGGTACAGGCTGGTTCCGTTGTGTGGGAGAAAGATCATCGGTTTCTGTGCTTCTACATGCTCCCGAGCAATCTGATACGGCATCGGGCCAGCAAATAACAAGACATCCGCTTCTTCACTGCTTTTACGGGCAAGCTCCGCTGTTTCTTTTACATTTTTGTAACCAAACGGGATTAAAGATAAATTCGGAAAGGATCGGGCAACTTGGAGGACATCCTCGACCAAATCATGTGGGCCGATAAAGGCTACTTTAATTTCCATGTTTCATGTCACCTGCTTTCTTTTGTGCGATCTTTGGTGCACAGGGAATATGTGTTAATAGTTGAGTTCAATTGAAGATATTTTATAATTTTTAGAATTAGCTGAATATTTTATTTATATCTTACGTTTAGTACCTATTATCGGTCAACGACCGTAATTGGTGTTTAATTATACGATAGATATAAGTGGACAGCCCGCATTGTGTACTTGGGAAAAATGAAGGTTCATCAAGACGTTTATACAAAACCTTAGGGCTGTATAAATAAGAAACCACTTGTCAACGTCCCCCAACCAAATACAGTCCCGCTTCGTTAATTAACGGCGGGGAAGTAAAACGTTAGGGTATGTTAACAAGTGGCAGATCAGCACAAGGCAAATGCGAAAACTTGGCTACGCTGCTTAAAGCACCAAATCTTTGGGAGATTGATCAGGCCGGATAGGGTCTAAAGAATATACCAATGTTTGTATCGCTTGGGCGAAATACTCGAAACTACTGAAAAATACAAAGAAATAATATTTTTCTTTCTAATTTTCTTTCTAACGATTTTCCCATTGAATTCGTGGTTGGTATAACATATTCTTTCTGTACATACCGCATTTTATTTGTCTAGGACTCTCGAAAGCGTAGTGCAATTACAACACAGAAAGGGAGAATGCGATGATTCAGATCCTGTTATTAAACACGCTAATCATTCTAGTTTCTACCTTCTTCTATCAATTTTTTTGGTTGGATAAAAGAAGAACACCTGCAACCAACCACCTATTGATCTCCTTCCTTGCTTCAGTGACGCTTGTCCTTTGCCTGACTTTTCCCTTCCGTTCACAGTCAGGCTACATTTACGACCTGCGCATCATTCCACTACTTATCAGTTTTTTCTACGGCGGATATCGAAGTTTCCTCGTTGTCTCCGCAGTCTATCTGGCCTACCGCTTTTATTTAGGAGGAGTCGGATTTTACTCGTCAACCTTCATATTTATCCTGATGCTTCCGATCACCGTTAACATCGCTTTATCCTACAAGAAACGTACGAGAAAGCAGAAAATGATGAGTGGAATGGCACTTGTCTTTATTTGGTACCTCTTTGTTATGGCTATAAAGCTGTATCGGGATATGATAATTGTTGGATCTAGCGAATTGACTATTTCGTTTTGGGCCTCTATTATTTTGATCAACGTAATAACCATGTGGATGACAATTTATTGGATTGAGGGAATGATTGAGAAGCATAAAATGGCGATTGAAGTGCAAAGAGGGGAAAAGATGAGCGCTATGAACCAGCTTGCCGCCGCATTAGCACATGAAGTCCGCAATCCGCTCACTGCGGTCCACGGTTTTATCCAGTTGCTTTTAAAAGATGAGATTCCGGAAGAACGAAGGAACGAATATTTGCAGATCATGCTGCATGAATGCAATCAAGTTCAAGCTGTGATTACCGAGTATTTGTCATGGGCAAAGCCGCAAATGGAAGAGACTTGTCAATTTGACATAGGACAACTGATCGATCAAAGCATACATATCACCACTCCGTACGCCCAGTCTAACAACGTGGAAATTCGCAGCACCATTGAGCCTTCCCTATCCTTCACAAGCAATCCATGTAAAATAAAACAATGCTTGATAAATATGATGAAGAACGGGATTGAGGCAATGAAGATCGGCGGGCTGCTACAAGTAAACGCCAGAAAAATGGATGACTATTTGGTAATCGAGATCATTGACACGGGTGTCGGCATGACGCAAGCAGAACTTAACCGACTAGGAATGCCGTTTTACTCCACCAAGGAGAAAGGAACAGGACTCGGCACCATGATTAGTTATCGAATTATCGAGGGGGTCAACGGTAAAATAAATGTAAAGAGTGAAAAAGGAAAAGGCACGTGTTTTACGATTTTTTTGCCTGCTGACTCATCCAGCACCCGTCTTACGTCCTGACTTGTGTTTCTCCTATGTCTTAGAAACCTCTTTCCCGCTGATATCATCGCTATCCCTTAGGAGCTGCATCCGATGCTGACACAGCAGAACATCTCGCGCGGCGGGCTGGCCAGTCTGGAGTTATTGGTCAAGGAAGTCTATTTGAACGAGGAGAACAAAGAACTAACCCGGGTGTTATGCGAAAATAAAGCTTTTGACTGATCCGAGCAAAGAAAACAGCGGCAGACTAGGAAGAGAAAATAAAGTCCTAGAATGCCGCGATTTTTGCTTTATGGGTAGCACGTATAGGAGATTAATCCTTTTTGGTTGTTGCACCAGCCCAGCCCATTTCTTATGTTGAAGGAACGCAATTTTAAAGTTGACTAATTTGATATATAGCATAGGCACTGCCTTTTTTTTAAAACCCTTTGGCTGGGTCCATTTTCCTCTTCGTTTAGAATCCGTTAACTACATATCAACGATTCCAAATCCCTCGGATAAAAAGTAAGGAATTCCATTCCGGTCTCCGTCACAACTACCGTATCAGAGTGGCGGAAACCACCTAATCCCTTGACAAAAATCCCCGGCTCGACGGAAAAAACCATTCCCGGCTTCAATATGGTATGATCACCCAAATCAAAGAATGGCGCTTCATGGCCTAACAAACCGATTGCATGACCTGAATGATGTGGGCAGTACTCACGCAGATTGTTCTCTTGGATGAAACGCTGCACTTCATCATCTACTTTTGATGCCGGAATATGGGGCTTGATCGCACCGAAAGCAACCTCCTGTGCTTGCTTCATCAGATGAAAAAAATGTTCTTGTTCAGGACTCACTTCTTCCACAAACATAGTTCGCTCTAGTTCGCTTTTGTAGCCCCAGACATCAGCCAATGCCGCTGTTACCAAGTTGTTCCCCTTCTTCATAACGATGTTTTGGGTAAAGGAATGGGGGTACGCTGACATGGGACCTACCTGGCCACGAAAAAAGGCATTGGCTGGCGTTCCGTGCGGCTTGTAAGAAGGTCCTAGTGCATCCGCCATAATCAAAGTCGCCTCCATAGTCGCCCGAGCGGAAACCTCAATTTCCCTCATACCGACTGCAGAGTAATCTTGCAGCAATTGATGCGCGAGGTTTGCCCAACGGCAAGATTCCCGAATTAATTCGATCTCTGCTACAGATTTCACGAATCGCATCTCCTCTACCCAGCCTTCAAGAGAGCCTTTCTCCTGGAGGTGGATCAGGGAAGAAAACGCCGGTCCACAATAGCCCATCGATGAACCATATCCGTCCGTATCCAATCCAAGCCGCTTTCCCTCAAAATGGGTTTCCTGCAACAAGTCCTTCAAGTACTCCATCGGATGACGAAGAGATGGATATTCGGGATAGCTGTGGACGTGATCTACATATGCAGTGCTCTCCGCATGTTCACGTTCCAATTCAGGTACAAACAAATGGGTTTGTTGGCCAGGGTCAACTAGAAACGCAATTGGACGTTCCGTTGGGAGAAAATGGAATCCCGTCAAATAGAAGATATCTGCCACACGAAATAATACCGCGCCATCTAGCTTAGACTGCTGCAATCTTGTCTGAAAAACAGCTTGTCTTTGCATAATTTCCGATTTGGATATGGATAACAGCATGAGTCATACACTCCTTTTCATTCGATTTACTTACAAATGAGAGATTCCAGATTGCGTGGATAATAGGTAAGAATCTCAATGCCATTATCTGTAACGAGTACCGTATCCGAATGGCGAAAGCCTCCCAGTCCTTTCACATAAATTCCTGGTTCAACAGTAAACACCATCCCCGACTGCATGATCGTGGAATCGCCCATATCTAAAAACGGGGCTTCATGCCCAAGAATCCCGATGGAATGCCCCACGTGACAAAGGGTGAGGTGCTCGATTCCATTATCTTGGTAGTATCGTTGAACCGCCCTTTCCACTTCTGAGCAGGAAATCCCCGCCTTCATTACCTGAAATGCGACTTCCTGCGCTCCCTTCATAAGGGAAAAGTACTCTTCTTGTTTATCGTTCACTTCGGTCATGAACATGGTACGTTCTAGTTCAGACTTATATCCCCAAACGTCTGCCGAAGCCTGGCTGATTAACACATCTCCTCGTTTGATCACCGCATTAGAGGTAACCGAGTGAGGCAGAGCACTGTCTTCACCGATTTGCCCACGGTAAAAAGCATGTGCTGGGTTGCCGTGCGGCGTATATCTTGAGCCGAGCGTTTTACTCATCGCCAGTGTGGCATCAAACGTGGCACGACTAGAGATTTCAATTTCTCTCAGACCTTCCTTCGTATACTTCTGCAGATATTGATGAGCCAAATTGGCCCAGCGGCAAGATTCACGGATCAATTCGATTTCCGTTGACGATTTGATCATTCTCATCGTTTCTACCAGACTTTTTATGGACACATAGCTCGCTTGATTAAACACCTCTTCTATCTTTGGACCGCGATAGCCCATAGTCGAGCTATATCCAGGTGCATCCATGCCGATTACCTTATTGGCAAGTCCCAATTCCAACAACAGTTGACGGAAATGCTCCATTGGATGAGAAATGGAGGGATACTCATAATAATCACGGACATGATCCACATAGGCGAAATTTTCTGCATGGTCCTTCTCCATCTCAGGCAAAAACAGATGACTCTGCTGTTTGGTGTCCATCAGAAAAACGATCGGTCGCTCCGTTGGAAAAAAGTTGAAACCGGTCAAATAAAATATATCCGCTCCACCAAACAGGATAGCCGCATCGATATGTTTTTCTATCAACTTCTCAGCAAAACGTCTTTGGCGTTCCTTGATTTCTTCTTTGGAAATGGATAATTGCATGAAGTTCCCTCATTTCAGACATTTTTTGGATGATCCACGTATAGATGGCACCGAACAGTATGTCCATTCTCTAATTGCATGACAGGTGGCGATGTGTGCTCGCAAATCGCCATGACCATTGGGCAACGGGGATGAAACGCGCAGCCGGTGGGTGGATTGGAGGGGCTGGGCACATCCCCTTTCAGAATAATCCGATCATTCTTTTCGTCCGGATGACGCTTGGGAATAGCCGATATAAGCGACTGGGTGTAAGGATGTTTGGGTGCTGCAAACAGTTCTTCCGCTTCCGCCAACTCCACAATTCTGCCCAGATACATGACTGCGATCCGGTCCGAAATGTGTTTCACCACGCCCAGATCATGCGAGATAAACAAATAGGCGAGATTGAGCTCTTTTTGCAATTGAAGCAACAGATTTATTACCTGGGACTGAACAGAGATATCCAGTGCGGAAACGGGTTCGTCGGCAACAATTAGTTTAGGTTTCAATATGACTGCACGGGCAATTGCAATTCGTTGTCGCTGACCACCGGAAAATTCATGAGGATACTTGTCTAGATGATATTCCGCCAATCCCACGATTTCTAGAAAGCGCTTCACCATCCCCAATCGCTCAGAAGCCTGACCGATGCCATGGACTCGAAGTGGTTCCAATAAGATCTGTCGCACCGTTTTCTTTGGATTCAATGAAGCAAACGGATCCTGAAAAACCATCTGCATTTCCCGCCGAAGCTGCCGCATCTCTTCATACGCGAGTTGACCGATATCTTGTCCTTCAAAATGAATACTTCCTGCCGTATGCCCATATAGGCGCAAGATGGTTTTTCCCGTTGTCGATTTGCCGCAGCCGCTTTCTCCAACCAGCGAAAGCGTTTCTCCCCGATACAACGCGAATGAAATATCGTCTACCGCCTTGACGATTCCTTTCGGCTTTGCCCATCCCTGATTGCTCTCGTAATATTTTTTGAGTCCCCTAACCTCCAGCAACGGTAGCCTCTCCATATGCTCCGCCTCCTACATTCGTGTCATAAATCCAACAGCGACAATATTGGTTTTCCGTGACATACATGTCTGGAAGCTTGATCTCACATACCGGTTTGACATTAGGGCAGCGCGGAGCGAATGCACACCCTGGAGGCAATTCGTTCGGTCGAGGAACACTTCCCTTGATGGATTGCAGTTGCTGTTTACGTCCATTTTCCGTCGGTAAGGAACTAAGCAAGCCCTTCGTATACGGATGCTTGGGCCGATCGAACAGATCTCGCACCTCTGCTACTTCTACCACTTGACCAGCATACATGACTGCCACCCTGTCGCACATTTCCGCCACTACGCCAAGGTCATGCGTTATTAACATGACGGCCATCCCATTTTCCTGTTTCATCGCTCTCATGAGTTCAAGTATTTGCGCCTGTATCGTGACATCCAGCGCAGTAGTTGGCTCATCTGCGATCAACAGTTGAGGTTCACCAAGCATAGCCAATGCAATCATGACGCGTTGCCTCATTCCGCCCGACAGCTGATGGGGGTATTCATCCACAATTTGCTCAGCGCGCGGAATGCCAACCTTACGCAGCATCTCGATAATGCGCTCCCTTCGCTCCCGCTTACTCAGCCGTTTGTGCTGGCGTAAGGGTTCCACCAATTGCTGTGCAATGGTAAACACAGGATTAAGCGATGTCATTGGCTCCTGGAAAATAATAGAGATTTCGTTACCTCTTACCTTGCGCATTTCTTTATCGCTCAACGTTGTCAATTCTTTGCCGCGAAAACGAATGGAGCCTCCCGATATGGTAGCAACCGCTTCAGGCAGCAGTCCCATGATCGACATGGAGGTGACGCTCTTCCCGCAACCTGACTCCCCTACTAGTCCCAGCGTCTCTCCTTCGCGCACAGTCAAGTCGATAGCGTTCACTACCTGCAACACACCTCTAGGCGTATCAAATTCGATTCGTAGCTTGCTGATTTCCAGTATCGGATTGGAATTCGCCAAGACGCTAGCCCCCTTACCTCCCATTTAGTTTCGGATCAAGATAATCGCGCAGCCAATCTCCCAACAGATTAATCCCTAGTGCAGTGATGGCGATCGCGACACCGGGAAAAGTAATCAACCACCAGGAACTGAAAATATAGTTTTTCCCTTCATTCAGCATATTTCCCCAGGCTGGTTGGGGCGGTTGCACACCAAATCCTAAAAAACTAACTGATGCCTCTGCAATGATAAAAGTGGCAATTTGAAAGGAGGAGAGCACGATGATCGGGGTAAGCAGATTCGGCAGGATATGCTTGATAATGATTTCCCACCCCGGAACACCTGTTGCCACACACGCCTGAATAAACTCCTTCTCCCGAATAGCCAGAACTTCTCCGCGAATTACACGAGCATAGATGACCCAGCCTGCAATCACCAGAGAAATAATGATGTTTCTCAACCCGGAGCCAATTACCGCATTAATCACGAGCACCAGCAGAATGAACGGGAAGCTGAGCTGTACATCTACCAGCCGCATCAGCAGCTGATCCACCCAACCGCGAAAATAACCGGCTATCAATCCAACTAATGTACCGATCACTCCGGCAAACAGTACCGTACAAACGCCGATCAAAAGCGACACCTTGGTTCCTTCGATGATTCTGGAAAACAGGTCTCGACCAAGCTGATCCGTTCCCAACAGATGTCCTTTTGATAGTGGCGGCAGCAACTTTTGGGCAAAGTCGGTTACATTGGGATCATATGGGGTAAGCCATGTCCCGAATAGGCCAATTACCAGCATAATGACAACAATGATGAACCCCGTCATACCGGAATAGCTTCTTCGCAGCTGTTTAAAAAACGAAAGCGCATTCAATTCAGACTTCGCTCTCTGGCGGACAATTGGATGAGCCGGTTGTGCCGTCTGCAAATCTTCCATCTCCCTCCCCTCCTATCGATACCGGATCTGCGGATTGACGAGAGCATATAGCAGATCGGCAAGAAAATTAACGACCGAGTAGATGACCGAGATGAGGAAGATTGTTGCCATTACCACAGGAAAGTCTCGGCTCAACAATGATTGCATCAAAAGTTTCCCAATCCCCGGCCATGAGAAAACCACTTCGGTGATGACCGACCCTCCCAGAAGCACTCCAAGGTCCAAAGCTACTAGGGTAATGAGCGGAATCGATGCATTTTTCAAACCATACCAGGAAAGGATTTTCAACATTGAAGCTCCTGACGCTTTGGCTGTACGGATATAATCTTCGTTGTAGACGTCAATCATGGTGGAACGGGTAAAGCGGGTAAAACGCGCGATACTGTATCCAGCCAGTGTGAGAGTGGGCAAAATCATGTGGGTGACAGATCCTCCTCCACCAGTAGGCAGCCATTGCATGATTACGCCAAAGAAGTAAATCAGAATTAGGCCAAGCCAGAAGTTAGGAACCGCTTGCCCGATAACTGTTAACGTCACACCTAGTTGGTCAAATAGTGAATTTCGTCTGTATGCAGACAGGATTCCGATAGGGATTGATATCAGAAGCGCTACACCCATCGCGAAAAGAGCAAGCTGAAACGTGGCAGGAAGTCGCTCCAACACCAGACCAAGCGCATCTTCTCGAGCGACAAGGGATTTCCCGAAATCGCCCTGTATCGCATTCACGATAAACTCCCCGTATTGGACATACAACGGACGGTCAAACCCCAATTGGCTCCGGTAATACTCAAGCTGTTCACGTGGAGCGTCCGGCGGCAGAAACAAAGCGGTTGGGTCGCCGGACAATCTCACAAGAAAAAAGACAGCCGTCAATGCGAGAAAGACAACTACGAACATTTGAAGAACCCGCTTGCACAAAAAGCCCAGCATGAATTCACCTCCATTCCATCTGAAAACGCTACCAACTCATATCGTGCACTTGAAACCGTTCATCTACCCGCGGTTCAAACTTCAGTTTCTTATCCATGGCGTAGATGTCGGCTTGTTGCCATAGCGGTTGAAAGGCAGCCTCTTCTACCAATTTATTCTGAATAGCATCAAACCCTTTTTTCCGCTCTTCTTTTCCAAACACAGGAATGGTCGCTTGAATTTGCTCCTCTACGGATGAATCGTAAAACCCACTGTATGGAGCGTTTTTAGTAAACAAACCCTCGACTGTGGTCTGCGGTTCAAGTGACGGACCCCAGCCGTTAATATACATATCTTTCATTTCTTTTTTTCGAATCTTGGAAAGGTGGTTCCCCCATTCATTCACCTGAACATCCACATTGATGCCAATTCTCGCCAGTTGTGCTTGAATAGCCTGTGCGACCTGGGAATCCATGGGATAGCGACCATTTGGGGTATCCAGTTGCAGTTTCAATTGAGCAGGCTCGATCCCCGCCTCCTTCAGCAGTTGTTTCGCTTTCTCTTGGTCATACGCATAATCAGGCGTCTCCGAAAATCCGCTGTTCACCTTAGGTAAGGGACCTGTCATTTTCGTTCCATATCCATTTAGTACGGACGCAAGAAGTTCATCTACATTAATAGCGTGACGAATCGCTTGACGTACTTTTTTATCTTTTAGAGGCCCGTCGTAAAACGTATTGAGTGCCACGTAGTTAAGCCTTGCAGATTCGCGGACTGCCACTTTGACGTTTCCTTGCGCCTTAATTTTCTCAACAGAATCAACCGGCAGGTTCTTGATCAAGTTCACCTCCCCGCTCATGAGTGCAGAGAGCCTTGCGCTAAATTCAGGAATATAGCGGAACCTCACTATTGGAATAGCAGGTTTTCCAGCCCAATACTGATCGTTTGCCACCAGTTCCAAGTATTGGTCTCGTTTCCATTCAGAGAATTTGTAGGGACCTGTTCCAATCGGATTGCTTGCAGCCTTCTCCAATCCCAATTCTTTGACGTGACTTGGCTCCATGATCAATAAGTCATCGGCTAAACGATCTAAAAAGTTAGCGAAGGGCTTCGTTGTGATTATACGTATGGTACGATCATCGACCACTTGTGCTTCCTTTACATTGAGCCAGCGGGAACGGTAGAACGATTTGTTCGTCTCGTCGAGAATGAAGTCAATGTTGAATTTTACCGCTTCCGCGTTGAAGGGTTTACCATTATGGAATACTACTTGATCCTTCAGTTTGAATTCCCATGTGTTACTGTCCGGATTGCTCCATTCGGTGGCGAGATTTGGGATGATTTTCCCCTCTATATCACGGCTTACCAGCGGATCGTAAATGTTTCTGAGTTGGACATCGTTCACGTAATTCAGGTCCGTATTGGCCAGCATCGTAACTGCATCCGATTCCAGCGCAATTACGACTTTCTCCGGCGTTGTGCTTCCTGCATTCGCCTCAACTTGACCTTTGGCTGGCTCATCCACATTGGTTGCCGGCGTACAAGCCGCGACGACCAATATCAACACCATTAATAGGAGCCCAAATGCTTTTTTCATTTCATTCTCCCCTTTCCTACACGTATGAGCGTTCGTTATCCGTTTCACTTAAATACGCTGCGGCTATTTGGTAGAAAAATTTCACTCCCTTCTTGTAATCCGCTATTTCGATATACTCATTCGTCTGATGAGCCAGTTCTGGTATGCCGGGGCCCATTATAAGGATGTCGCCTGACTGATACTGACTGAACACAGAGCCATCCGTAAAGTAATTGGCTCCTATCGGGGTAATGTCCGAATATCCATTTTCCAAAAGAACGTTCTGCGCCGTCCGAACAATGGAAGACTCCACTGATGTCATGACAGCCGGCAAGTCCAGCAGTGTTTCTACCTCAATTCGTGAACAGGGGTGACTCCCTGCAATTCTTGTTGCTGTCTCTTGCAAGAGTACTAGAATAGTAGAATGATTTACCGACGGATTGGTTCTGATATCAACAGTCATTTCACAATAATCTGGGACTACATTGATTTTTTCTCCCCCCTGGATTTTCGTTACGGTAAAAGTCGTTTGGGATAGGAGTGGATGGCACGTTTCTTGCATTTTAGATTGCTGCAAGCATCCAAAATAATCATGCGCCATACAGATCGCATTCATGCCTTGCTGCGGCATGGAGGCATGGGCATTTTTGCCGTAACATTTGATTTTGACCCACAGGACTCCTTTGTGAGCAATGACCAGTTTGTGTGCTGTCGGCTCCGCGATAATCATCGAATCGTATGTAGGCAACTGTTGATCACACATCATCCGTTTGGCCCCTTCACCACCTGTCTCTTCACCAAAAGTAACGGCCAACAGGCATTCACCTTGCCACTCTTCTCTTCTTTCATGAAGATACGAAAACGCAAGCAACATGCTGTAAAGCCCTCCTTTCATATCGCTGGTTCCGCGACCATACATACGGCCTTCTACACATTCGCCCGCGAAAGGGGGATAATCCCACTCGGATTCTCCTATTGCCACGGTGTCAAGATGGCCGCTGAATACCAATCGTTTGCCATGCTTGCCACTGTTGATCCGAGCAATTAGATTGGCTCTCCCAGGCGATGCGGGATAAAGCTCGTTTGGAATCCCGTAATCATTCAGAATTTTTTGTATTTTTAACGCGAGAGCAAGTTCATTTCCGGGTGGATTCACAGTGTTGCAACGGATTGCATCCTGGAGAAGGGATACCGGATTCTGCTTCTCCAGCCATTCAACAATATCTTCTTTTTCATCCATGCGTGTTCTCCCCTTCTTACTTAACTAGCTACATCATAGCAACCGCTTTCTTCACCGACTATTGACCATTTTTCCAAAAAAAAGAAGAGTGAATTGTACACTCTTTACAAGCCTGTGACTTACACTTAAAAATGCTGTCATTCAATTCGTAAATGGAGGAGGAGAAAAATGGGTTTAGCCATACGGGAAATCTTGCTCATGAAAGAGATGGAGCATGCTACTTTGCTGGCAGGATCGTTAGGCATTGACCGCATCGTTCAGTCTACCACTGTTCTGGATGCACCGGACGCGATTAAGTGGCTGAAAGGAAATGAACTTGCCCTTACTTCAACATACCCTCTATTGCAGTCTCCCGAACAGCTTGACCACCTTGTGGAGGAACTGGTAAATCGTAATGTTGCCGGGCTCGGCGTCAAACTAAACCGTTATATCAAAAAAATACCCGAAACCATGCTTCAAACAGCAAATGAAATGGGATTCCCCATTATCTCCCTCCCCAGCGAAAAGGCATGGATTGAGTTTATCAATCCGATTCTCACCGAAATCCTTAATCACCGTGCGAAGCACCTGTTGCATTCCGAGGAAATCCATCAAAGCTTTACCCGCATTCTACTCGCCAATTCAGATATGGAAGAGTTGGCCGAGCTAATTCACTTCTACGCTCGTGATCCAATTGGTATTTTCATGTTAGACGAGAAAAAAGCCATCGTTATACCAGCTCACTTTCCCCTCCCCCAGACGGATTTGCAGCAGATGTTCAACCTGAGCACCCATTCCAAAACCTTGATAGATCCCGTTCATGAAGTATACAGCATTAGATTGGCAGATCGGGATGCTGTTCTTTTGCCTGTCCATAACGCTGTAGAATTGGTTGGCCACATTGTCATTTTCCGGAATAACATGCAGTTAGCGCCGCAGGAGATCAACCTGTGTCTTCACGCTAAAAATGCTGTAGCATTAAAAATCATGCAATTGCACGCAGAACAAGAGAGCCGAAGACGATATCTGAACGAGTTTGTCACCCATCTGCTGTATCATCCTCTTACTTCTGAGACACTTCCAGAGGTTAATCGTAAAGGTTGGGAATTGGGAATTGAATTGTCCCCCAAATACATCGTTCTGTCAATCAAGCTAGAATCCCTCTCTCTCAAGGAAGTGCAAGAAATGTATGATGTACTTTCTCTTCGCCTTGAACCGGCTCATCACTACCTGCTCGGGATTGACAAGGAGAATCACATTGTCTGTCTTTATCCATCCGACATGCTTGATAAGGGATTTCACGATAATACCGCGGAAACATTCATCTCGCTTCTGCGCGGCTTGGAATCATTTAACACGCGATTGAACTGGGCAATCGGCATAAGTCAAAAAACCGATTTGTACTCTCTTCCAGATGGATATCGTGAGTCGTTAAAAGCCTTATACCATGGCATTCGGGTATCCGGGTATAAGAGCGTTCAGCTTTATCAAGAAATGGGGATCTACCGTTTGCTTACTCACCCCGCCCTTATGGAGGAAGCCCTTCACTATGTACGTGAAATTCTTGATCCCTTGCTAAATTACGACCGTGCAAATCAGGCCAATCTTGTTAATACTCTCAAAGTGTTTCTCGATCAGGAAGGGAATTATCGGGACACGGCCAAAGAGTTATTTGTTCACCACAATACAGTACGATACCGTGTTCAGTTGATTGAAAGACAAACAGGGAGGGACCTGCAGATCCAAAGCAATCGTCTTCAGTTCCAGGTTGCTCTCCTGCTGCTGCCTCTTGTCAAGAATCGTAAAGAACAATAGATGTACAGAAAAAATGAATTGGCATTTCGTCCAAAGGCTTAAGGGTAACCATTCGGTCAGATCTAATCGGGGTAGTCATAGTCGCGGTTATCCCGTTCTTGTACATAACACGTCTCAAATCCAGCATGGTTGTTTTCATGCATATTTTGCGGAGGTAAGCTCTTCTCATCAAATACCTTCGTGAATACTTCGACTAATGACAAACCGATTTATTGTGAATCCTAGTGAACCAATCAATGTCCAATATTTTAAACTATCGTTTGATTATATGTACAAATATTTAAACACTTTAGAAATGAATAACAATTTCGCTATACTTCTATGCAAGCGGTTCCATTATTCTTCACGCTGGCATGTGAGTTGCAATTATTATTCATAAAATTGAAGATCATTGGAGGGGACGTTATTGAAGAAGCAAGTCATTTCAGCCTTGATGCTGACATTCGCGATATCGGGATGCAGTGGGCAAGATGCAACAGGCACAACTTCTACACAGCCAACATCTGAGCAGCAAACCTCTCCCACGCCTGCGACCGGGACGGAGAAAATAAGGGAGCATATCTTCCGGACCAATACGTTTGTCGAACCGCCAACAGCTGATCCCGGCATTCTGGATGACATTGCATCTGAAACCGTCACCCGTGCACTGTTTGACGGGCTTACCCGGATTGGACAGGACAACAAGCCGCATGAAGCAGCTGCCGAAAAAATTGAAGTATCACCAGATGGGCTTACCTACATATTTACTATTCGCGATGCCAAATGGAGTAACGGTGATCCGGTTACCGCCTATGATTTCGAATTCGCATGGAAACGAGTACTAGATCCAAGTACCGGCTCCAAATCCCCCGACAAGCTCTATTATTTGAAAAACGGAAAAAAAGCTCACATGGGCCAGGCGAAGCCAGACGAGATTGGCGTGAAAGCTACGAACGACAAGACACTGGTTGTTACCCTGGAAAGTCCCGCTCCCTTTTTCCTGGAGTTGACTGCTTACCCCACCTACTATCCCGTCAATAAAAAACTGGTCGAATCCAACACGAAATGGGCGGTTGATCCGAACGAATATGTCAGTAACGGACCATTCAAGCTTGAAACCTGGGATCACAAGAGCAAAATGGTATTGGCAAAAAATGAGAACTATTGGGATGCCAATACAGTAAAGCTGGACAAGATCGAGCTGTCCATGATTGAGGACCCCAACACCGAGCTGTCCATGTTTGAAAATGGCGAGCTTGATCTAGCAGGTACGCCGCTGGGTGCACTGCCGTTTGATGCGATGCCGACGCTGAAGGAATCCGGCAAATTGGAGATTCAGCCGTACGCTGCTACATACTGGTACAAATTCAATACAGAAAAACCACCGTTCAACAACGTCAAGATTCGAAAAGCGTTTACGTACGCCATAAATCGCCAACAAATTATTGACAATGTAACACAAGGAAACCAGCTTCCTGCTACAAGCGCCCTACCTCCGTCTATGACTTTTAAGCAGGAACCGTTCTTCCACGATGGTGACATTCAAACGGCGAAGCAGTTGCTGGCAGAGGGCATGAAGGAAATGGGAATGACCAAGTTACCAGCTATTACACTTTCGTTCAATACGTCGGAGGGACACAAAAAAATTGCCGAAGCAATCCAGGATCAATGGAGAAAAGCGCTAGGCGTTGATGTACAGCTGAATAACCAAGAATGGAAGGTATATCTGGAGACGATACATCAAGGCAACTATCAGGTTGGCAGACTGGGCTGGGCAGCGCAGTACAACGATCCGGTCAACATCCTGGAGCTATTCAAGGAAAAAAGCGGAGCTAACAATGATACGGGCTGGGAAAATCCCCAATATAAGGAACTTCTAAGCAAATCAACGTTGGAGACCAACCCGACGAAGCGCAAAGAGCTGCTTGCCCAAGCTGAGCAAATCCTGATGAACGAGTTGCCGATCGCGCCTATCTACTACTACACCAACAACTACGTGAAGCAGCAGTATGTCAACGGTCTGTTTGTCAGTGATACAGGCAGAGTGGACTGGAAATGGACAACCCTTACAAAGTAGCGAATACACCGGATAAAGGAGAGAATGTATATGCTGGATCAACGCTTGACCAAACTAGCCGAGCATCTGCTTACCTACTCCCTCGAGTTGCAGGAAAACGAAAATCTGATGATCGAGCTGCGCGGCGAGGGACATCCCCTGGTGAAGGAATTGATCAAGGCCGCCTACGCAAAGGGGGCGCGCCCGTTTGTCAAATACGTCGATCATGGCATCCAGCGCGAATTGTTGAAAGGTACCACCACTGAACGTAGCGCGATTTTGAACAAATGGCAGGAGCCGATTTGGCGGGATATCCAGAAGGTGGTCACGATCAACGGTCACATCAACGACAGTGAAATGGCCGATGTTCCCGTAGAAAAGAGGCGTATCCATCAGGCTGGCATCAAGCCCTCCTACGATTACATGGTAAGCAATACGAGATGGACCGTCATCAGCTATCCGACACCTGCCATGGCCCAGGCTGCCAATATGCCAACCGACACGTTTTTCGACTACTACTTCCATGTCTGTCTGCTCAATTACCAGCAGATGCACGATGCATTTGTTCCACTCAAGCAGTTGATGGACGAGACGGACAAGGTGCGGATCACCGGACCCGGCACAGACCTAAGCTTCTCTATCAAGGGGATATCCAGCATCATCTGCGCCGGAAAAATCAATGTGCCAGACGGAGAAATTTACACCTCCCCTGTCCGCGATTCCGTAAACGGTACTATCACTTTCAATGCCTCTACTCCTTACCAGGGCACCAAGTTCAGCGATATCCAGCTGACTTTCGAGAAAGGGAAGGTGGTCTTAGCGCAATCCAACGATACGAAGCGGATTAACGAAATTATAGACAGTGACGCGGGTGCGCGATACATCGGAGAGTTCGCGATCAGCGTCAATCCATATATCCAGCACCCGATGAATGACATCTATTTTGACGAAAAAATTGACGGCAGCTTTCACTTTGCTTTGGGCCAGGCATACAAAAATGCCGATAACGGCAATCGTAGTACGATCCATTGGGACATCGTCAGCATTCAACGCCCTGAATATGGCGGGGGCGAAATTTGGTTCGACGACGTATTGATTCGCAAAGATGGTCTGTTTGTACACGAGGCTCTGCTTGACTTGAACCCTGAACGGCTGCGTTAACCACGTTTTTCACAAGAATGATGCCCCTATCTATTAGGAATAGAGGCATCATTCTCACACTAGTCTTTTATCATGATAGTAATCCGAATTCACAAAGCCTGTTTATCTTCAACTATGCAACTATCGAACCCGTTAGTTCAACAACTTTTCCGTTACTTGTGATACGGTTCACCATTACGGTCATAACTGCAGACAGTAAGGGTACTCAATGTAGGAATCTCAGAGGCGGCCTCACGCAGATAAACAAGATACAGAGCAACGGAGATCTATAACAAGATCATCCGCTGCTCTCTTTTCTGGATGGCTCATGTAATCCCAATGCTACGGGAATGCCCGTTAATGCGAAAAAAAACAGGGTATAGAACAGGAGATGGTAATCCATTAGCAAACTGACTAAAACGGAAGCGATCATGCCGCCCACATAGCGGAATGTGGAAAAGATACCAGAGGCTACCCCAGACATCTCCTTTGAAACAGCTTGCAGCGAAGCCGTTTGCATAGATGCTGAACCTATTCCGGCCCCTAGTCCTCCGATGACCAGGCCAATTGCGATCGCAACGAGTGAATGGTTGGAATAGAATCCTACATATATGCCCACTGCTACGGCTGAGAGAAGAAAGGAAAGCAGAACCGTCATTTTCTTTCCAACTTGATCTGTTAGGTACCCGCCAAGCCATGAAAACAGAGACATCGACAGCGAAAATACAAAGAGCAGAACGCCAATCGTTTCCACGGAAAAGTGGAATTCATTTTGCAAAAGAATGGGCATCACCAGAATGGTACTATACATGATGGCATTGCTAAACAGAATAGAAAAATTGGCACTTGTAAACATGCGGTTTTTGAATAATTGAAATTGAATGAGCGGTTCCTCACATTTCTTTTCCTGCCGGATGAACAGAAGGATTAGCATACACAGGAGTCCCAATGTCCAAATCGTCCTATATTCGTTATGCGTCACTAACAAAATGAGCGTTATGAGACTAACACCTAGAAGGATCGATCCATAGATATCCAGCGATGCATCCTTTTCCTTTTTGATGACAGGTAAAAGAAAAAACGATGCACATAACGACACCAAAGCAAAGGGGATATTGATCCAAAAGATGGACGTCCAGCCCCATAAGCTGATTAAGATCGAGCCCATTAATGGGCCAAGCGCAGCCCCAATGCCCATGGAGAAACCAAACAATCCAAAGGTCTTGCCCATTTTCTCTTTGGGTGTCGTATACCTGATGATGGCGCTGGCATTCGGAGCAGCCAATGCGCCACCGACAGCTTGGACGGCTCGAAAAATGATCAGCCACAGCAAATTCATCGTAAACAGACATGCGATAGAGGAAAGTAGAAAAAGCAGCATGCCTAAAAGAAACATCTCCCGATTGCCATAAATATCCCCCAGTTTTCCAGCAATCGGCTGAAGCACGGTCATTACGATCAAATAGACGGTAATGATCCAAGAGGCATGGGTCAGGTTGCTATGCAAAGATTCAACAATGCTAGGCAAACCAACAGCAATCATGGTTGAATTGACAGGGACCAAAAAAGTCCCTGTCAATATAGAGAGAAGCACGAGTCCGTGACTATTGTTTTCCAAAGTGAACCACTCCGTTGGTGCCATCTACCGTGACGATATCTCCATCCCGTAGAACGCTCGTCGCTACTTTCGTGCCAACTACAGAAGGCACACGGTACTCTCTGGCTACGGTTCCCGCGTGAGATAAGATCCCGCCCGCATCGGTCACGACGGCTCCCACGACTGAAAACAGAACCGTCCATGGCGGGGTCGTTGTTTTGCAAACCAGTACATCGCCTGTCTGGATTTTGGAAAAATCCTCAGGTCCTCGCACTACCTTCACAACTCCCGTATACTGCCCCTGTGAAGCCGCATATCCGGAAAAATGCTTCTCCTGCTCATTCACTTCTGGTGCCTTTAATCCAAACACGCGCTCCAAAATGGGATCGTCAGGCACTTCTTCTGGTGGTGTTCCATAAACCGGCGGCACGTTTTTTTGTTTGTTCTGCTCATGCTCCTGTTTTCGACGCTCTATTGTTTGAGATACCAAAGTGGGTTCTGACAATACGTCGAGCAACTCATCATAGTACAGAAAAAAGATATCATTAGGAGCTTCCACCACATTCGCTTCCACAAGCATCTCCCCTACACGTAACAAGAAGAGACGAGATTTCGCGGGGAGCATCGCATCAATATAGAAATGGTGGTCCTCATCCAGCCCCCAGGCCTCCAACGCCCATTGATGCAATTGGATAAACGCCTGCTTTCCTTCTCCCTCCGGCATTTTGGCTAACGTTTCAAGTACCTTCTCCTCGCGCTTTTGAACGATTTGCGCATATTCCTTTTCAAAATCATACTCTTTCTGCAAGTAGGTGCTGATCATGTATAGAACCTGATTGGGATTTTCGATCCAGGTTTCATCAAGGAATTCATGGGAGTTTGGGGAACGGTACCCGTATACCTCGAGAAATGCCCGCAGGCCTGTCAAAAAAGCTCTACCTTCTTCCTGTTGATCGAGCTGTGATACGATTTCTTCAGTGGGAAATCCGGTGAATATCCCTTCCAGTACCGCAGACTGTTTCACCTGCACAGCCAGTTTCCATAGCTCCCGATCTGTTTCCAGCGTCTTGTTCATCACACCTGACAGACATTCATAAACGGCAGTTGCATCCGACTCGTTGGTTAGTCGAGCGTACAGCTCCTCCAACGCCATCGAATGTCCGCCTCTTGGCATCACAATTTCAAAATGAAGCTGCCATGCTTTCTCGTAGAACGTAAATAGTTCCTCAACTCTTTGTTTGGCTTCATCTAATGTAGCCGTTTGGCTTCGATATACATCCAATTGACGATAAAAAGGGGAGAATATATGCTCCACGGAATCCATCAGCCTTTGCTTTTGAATCGGAAGCAAGGGACCTACCAGCTCTTGATGCTCTCGAATCCGTGAGGGCATATCTCCCTCATGAGGAAGTGTTGCTTGATAAAGGCGACCATCCGCCAATTTCATCATGAATTGACGGAGTGGCATTTTGAGATTTTCAAAGGCCGTTTTCGTTCCTTTTGTCATCGCGGGAATTTGAAACGACGCAAACAAAGGGCTTACGGCATGCGCCAAATGAACATCATCCTGTACCCAAAAATAGTTCTGTTTGTCTTCATCATTCAGAACGATCTCTCTTTGAAATTCCGTCAGTTGCGTCATCAATCCTGGCCTCCTTGGGTGGTAACAGGTCTCACTTGCAGGATGTAGATGTGGTCAGCCTTAATCGCAAATTCGATATCGACGGGATGCTGGTAGAATGCTTCCATTTTTTTCGTTTCTCTTACCAGCGACAATAGTTGCTCATCTGTGAGACAAAAGCACGCTTGCTCTTCACTAGTTGTCTCTACTTCTTTTATGCCCTTTTGCCCATAAACCATTTTCATTTCTTTGCCGCCCAGATCTCTGTGAATATAAGCAAGCTGTTTGCTGACAAGAAAGCTATCTGGCGTAACCATGCCGGAAACAATTGCTTCTCCCAGGCCATAGCTCGCGTTAATCACGATCTCTTCCTTGTTTTGGGTTACCGGATTCATACTGAAAACGACACCTGAGACATCCGCTTCGATGCACCGTTGAATCAAGACCGCCATCGGAAATTTCTCAGCAGCAATCTTTTTTTGCAGGGCATATTGCTTCACCCTGTCTGAAAACAAGGAACTCCAACACATTTTCACGCTCTCCATGAGATGAGGGAAATCTTTCACGTTGAGAATGCTCTCATATTGGCCTGCAAAAGAAGCACCCTGCAAATCCTCTGCTGCAGAAGAAGAACGAACAGCAACAGAAAGATCGGATTCGTTCGTCTCCACTTTCAGTCTCTCATAGGCGGCTGCAATGTCGCGCTCAATCTCTGACGGTACAGTCGCCTCCCATACTTTTTCCTCTAAATGATTCTCTATCATGAAGCGAGCGAGTGCATTGGAAGTAACGATAAATCCTTGTGGTACTCGGAAGTTTTCTTGAACCAATTGAGCTAAATGGAATGCTTTTGTACCGACTCGAAGGATTTCTTCCTGACCTGCCGATTGTAGGGATACCGTGTACAACCATATGCACTCCTTTACAGTAATGTAACTAAAATTTTACGAATGATTTATAATCTTTAAACAGTATTCGCGAGTGACCTTAATATTCGAAAAAAATGTTCTATTGAGCACTGATTCCTTCGTACGGTGAAGCACGCTAAATTCCCTCAACGTGAAAAAGACACGAGCTGTTGGCTTCGTGCCTTTCGAAGAGTACCAGTCGGTTCGCATAACTACCCCCGTCTTCCCAAGCTCACGGGGTATTGAAGCCACGACTATTATATATTGCCGTAGTCGATCTCATCCATTTCTGTTTTCAATCACCTTTACTACTGCTAGTGGTCTTTGCGCCACCCGCTTTTTTTTCACCTTTACTTACATATGGTTTTGGGGCGTTCTTTGCTTTCTTAGAACTAGCTTGCCATCGGTTCCATCCCTTTTTGTCTGTTCCTCTACCTGTTCCGCCTTTACCCTTAGCTTTACTCATATGTTCACTCCATTACCATTTAGATGTTGTGTTACTTGGCGTTGTTGGTTAGTTCTTCACTATTGCTTGCTTATTTATTTAAGCAAGCATGTTGAAATATACAGCATCTTATTCAATATGTACAGAAAAAAGCTCAAGTATTGTTTGATCCATAGCATTTCATAAAAAATGAAAGAATGCACGCTCTCCACATGCCCCGTATGCGTGTCAAATTAATTCATCACCAATCTTCATCTTGTCTATCTAAACTAACCTGCCCGTCAGCTTAACTCAGCGCTTTCAGTCTTCCTTATTAAAAACCAACTATAACTGAATTATTGTGTTCCTTCAAATGAATCTCTCGGTTGATAGTAAGCCATGATGAAACCTCCTTATGATTCGTATGCCAATAACTAGGCAAATTCCATGCCGAACGAAGATTCACAATATTTTGCTATTTTTGTTATGGGGACCGCTTAACGACCTATTCACCAATGAATACCCAAATACTCCAAAATGCCGCGTCTGCTTTTTTATTGGTATATTCGTTTGTGAATACCCTATTCAAGTGTGATCAACTCTATTTCATCTTTCGACGATGTTAACGAGAAGAACCTCCTATCTCTTTGACAGGAGGTTACGTACGTTATCCATTGACGCAATTTGAGTATCTACCCTTTCACCTGGACCGGGAATACTGCTTTTTTTCCTTGAAAGGTTGCGATGATTTGCACTTTTCCCTTCTCTTTGGCCGTAACTCGTCCATTCTCGTCAACCACGGCCACTTCTTCGTTGGAAGAGGTCCATCGAATCCCGTTCGTCAGAGCTTCTTTGGTATCGTCATCATAAACGGCCGTAACCTTAAGTTCTTCCGTATCGCCTTTATCCAGTTTCAGTTTGTGCATTTGCATTTGCGGCTCAAGGGAGACGATGGTTTTTGTTTTGCCGTATTTGATCAGATAGATGTCTCGCTTGTCCGCACTGGTTGTGCTTTTTTCCCAATATTCCCCCAATAACAAATACTGGTCATTTCCCTGGGGAACCGCATTAGCAACGCGTATTTGCGGGAACGAGATCGTTTTCTCCCACAAAGGGTCGCCAGATTGATCCAACTTCTTGAAATTCCATTTGGAAGGGTCACCGTTTATCGAATCCATCACCCCGATCAGCATATATCCATCATCCGCTGTCTCGGACAACGATAAGCCTCTTTCTCCGTCCGACACTTCTCCGCTTCCCACTTCGGTATCGTAAAGCTTTTGCCAAACAACTTTCCCCTCCGAATCGATATGCCACGCAACGATGTCATCGAAAGCCGGGTCAGAGTTGAAGCGGTTGGTGTATCCGGTGACGAGAAGCCCGCCATCGGTCGCAGGGAGGACTGATTTGATTGTGATCGAACCCTTCTGTTCGTAGGTATGTTCCCAAAGCTTGTCCGCTTCTTCGGACAGCTTTGCCACGTACAGGTGAGCATCGCCGGAGAACACACTGCCTTGGACAAACATTTCCCCGCTTTTGGTAACATAAACGCGATGAGCCGAGTTGCTCAACGGCTTATCCCATTCGATTTCACCTGATGCTGTGATCTTCACGATATTGTACAGGTACTTTCCGCTCGCTTCGAGGTACTTGCGTCCAACTGCGACCACACCACCGTCGGATGTTTCGGCGAAATCACTGTACAGCAGGAGGTATCTGTCCGGTATCATCGCCCCCCCCTCTACCTCAATTGCTTTCGTCCACTCCTCATCTCCGGTTTCACTCAATTTGATCAGCTGCAGCTTGTCCGGCTCCGAGCGCAGTGCTCCCATCACTAGATATCCGCCTTCTTTCGCCTGCTCCACGTCGGCGATAAAGAACTCTTCCGGCATACGCTTTGACCATTCTTCCCGTCCCGTTCCATCTGCTTTCACCAGCAAAGGGGGGAGTATGCGATAAGCACTGTTCGTCCCGTTTGCCCAGACCAGCCCGCCGCCATCTTTCGTCGGGACGACCTTTTGGACCAATTCCCGCGTCTCCTCTTTGGTATAACGCTGTTCCCACTTCAGTTGGATTTCATCATCGGCAGCGGAAGCTTGTCCGATCAGACAAAGCGATGCCGCCAACGAGAAAGCAACCATCCGGATCAAGAACCGCCGGCAACTGAAATGATTCTTTTCCCTTGTTCTCATGTTTTCCACACTCCATTCTTAGCGATATTGGAAATGTTTTTCCAATCTATTACTACTTATATAAGAGCATGGCAATCTTGTACAGTATCCTTATTCCTAGGCAATTAATCGGAAAGCACGCCCTCGTTCAACCTTTTTCCTGCATCTTCCTACTTAGTGACTACTGGAGGGAATTACGCATACGAACGGGGTTTCGATGAATACAAAAGACCTAGGAAAATGGCCCAGATCTTCTCATGATTCCGATTGATTATGGATACGGCTCGGACGGAAATGGATAAATTTTATCCTGTATTCTCTGGATTGTACCCACTTTTCTATTCGGTTCAGTCTATCGTCCGTGGAACATTGCATAAATAAAATTCCACCATGTTGTCTTACATAACTATTTAGGACAACCCATAACTCCCCCGGAGGCACCAATAATTATGGGACCGACTCTAAAACTCTCTTTTTCCCATTCCAATAAGCTTCTTTTCATAACGCATTTTGCCAACTGAACGAAGTCGCGAGCATGGTTGACTCGCTCGACCGCGTAGGTGGCAAGCAGAGAGTCCTCCGCCTCGTCATTTAGCACTATAACCAATTTCCTGGAAAGCTTAGCCACGTCTCTGATTCCTGCGCACATTCTTTGTGCGAGAAATGGCGGCATTTGATGGGCGGCATTTCCAGCCGAAAAGAGTCGGTTGTTTCTCCACCCCCTCCGTGATCGTAGAATGAAACATATAGACTGCAGTTCTCTCTAAATCTGCATCTTCTGGAGTCACCCATCACGCAATTGCTTCCGACGTTTGTTGCCAGTCTCTTTCCTGTCCATCGCGTCACTAAGCAGGGAGCAAGCCACCTCCGATGTTGCCGCCTGCAGGGCCCATTGATTCGCTTTCGTGTGCTTAAAATTTGAGTTAGCGCATAATGGTACATTTAAGAAAATGGCTGAAAAAGCAGATGTAATTAGAGGGAGTGTGTGCCGATTACTCCAGCAGAAGTCATCCACACTGCCGAAAATTCCTCGAATACATTCGCATATGCCATGGAGGATATCCCCGACCCGCCATACTCAGTGCTCGGCTCAGTTCTTGATAATCTAACCTTTTACAGATATTTATCTACCGAAAATCCACTGAAATCGGTCATTATTTCAATCCTTCGACATGATGAGGCAAACGATTTACGCCTTTTACGGTTTCAACAAACCATTGATCGAGAGTCGGAACACCTTCACAAGGTGAAAATGAACCTATACACGTGCATGGTTTTTTATTCTCTAACTTCACCCAACAAGAAGTCATTTGATTGCGGTCGCCATCCTTGAAAACATGATACGTCAAATAGAATTCTGAACCGCACGCATTGCATTTTTGCTTTGCTGAAAACTGTACCATTACATTCATCCTTTCCACTTCCCCTTCGAGAGCGGGGAGTGATCTGTTACCCCGCTCTCAAGGGTTAGAAAAGACTAATTCTTACTCAAAATCGTTGTCTGATTAAAAAGGGAGTTATGACGGGTTGTAAGTGTGCAATTTAGTCCCATCTACCATTCTAACTGGGCTTTTGCTCGAATAACTAAACTGCGTGTGCAATCTAGCTCCCTTTCAAATCTCCGGAACTCTATTCAAGAGGCTTTACATCTCTCGATTTTTTTGGGGGCTGAATGGGCTATCCAGTGAAAATAAAGTTTTAGACTGGGGTCCTTGATATAACGCGGTTTATGAGATTGAATATCGCCACCCTTCTAAAAATAAGTATTAGACTGGACAAAAAATCAAACAGCGGCAGACTAGGACTTGAAAAATAAAGTCTTAGACTGCCGCTGTTGTTTCATGAGGTAAATACCAAGCTGCGCCAATCGCACATGAATGGAAAAATGAATTAAGCACTTATTTTCGCAAGCATTTCCCTCTGCTTTTGAACCTGGCCATTAAGTTTTTGATGGAAGTAATAACCGAAACCAGTCAGGACAAGACACACGACCGATTGGAAGTACTCAGGCGGCGTAAATTGGTAGATCACAAATCCGATGATCGTCCAAATGAGGGCTGGTATATTCCAACCATTTGAATAACGGTATATCCCATTCTCTTTAAACAACTGATCTACAAGCAGAAGTCCTTTTTTCACGAATACATAATCCGTGATGAGTATGGCCGCCAACGGTGCATAAAAAATACCGGATACCGTCATCGTATCTTGCAATTTATTCAACATACCCGGAAAGATCGACAGGCCTACACCAATTACAGAAACCAGCAAGGTTGCCCAAAATCGCCCCAGTTTAGGCACCATGTTCACGACTGAAAGTGAACCGGTGTAAATGTTCAGTACATTTATTGTCCAGTTGTCCAGAACAACAACTAGCAAGATCATAAAGAGTGCGAAGCCACTGCTTGCAATTGTGGCCGCTCCCTCCAGCCCATTGGGAACCTGCCCCAGTGTTGCTGCAGCAGAGTATGCACCGACAAAGGCGGAAGTAAAGGTTCCGATGCATGCGGCAGCCATCGTTCCGATCCACATATCGACTCGCGTGCGTGAATATCGACAAAAGTCAGCAGCATCCGTGGTCATCGAGAGCCAAATGGCTGTCAAAGAGTTTAATGAGACGATGAAGACTCCCCAGCCCCAACCAACGGTGCCTTCGTACCCGAATACTTTCGGGATTGCGTAATTTGGATCGTCATGTGTCATGAACATGTAACAGATAAAGATCAGCCCAATCAATTTGATCGGCAGGGCAATTCGAGACAAGAACTTCAACCAATTGTACCCAAATGTCGCAATGACGATTTGGAATATCGCAAAAATCAGACTGACGGCAACAACGCTTACCTCCGCTTGGAACAGCTTGTTAATCACAACAGCAATAGCAGCGGCACCAACAATGGTTTGGATCGAAAACCAGTAAATGGCAGTGATCGCCCGGAATAGCGATACTGTATATTTAGAACCTCTCACTCCGTAAACCATCCGTGTAGCCACTGCACCTGAGACTCCATAATCGACACCAATAGTCGCCATGATTAAGTATGCGACAAAAGCGACTGCAATCCCCAACACTACAGATGCAATGGCCGCCCAAAACGATAACCCGGAAGCAACTGCCATTCCTCCGATTAAGATCATACCTGGGTTCATCAAAAAATTGACTACCATAAAAAAGATATCGTACCATTTCACTGTTCTCTCTGCTTCAGGAACTTGCTCAATTCCGTATTGTTCCACGTTTTTGGGCTGTCGATATTTTTTGGATAAGTCCTCGAGATCGTGAGATTTCCTTACATTTCGATCCATGTCTCGCATCGCTCCCCAATGTGATTATACGAAACGCCTGTCAAGCTTGGTCCACGTCCAAAATCCCATTCCATCTCAGCACTGTCATAATCAGCACTTTAATGACTTCAAACAGAGAATCAAGTTCGACATATTCGTCCGGTCCGTGCAGTTGTGCTCCCTTCGGTCCGTAAATTACGCCCGGAATATTCAAGCCTACATACCAGGCAACATCACACACAGCAACAAACCCTTGGTACGACGGTGAAATTCTAAATATTTCTTGGCTTTTCGCAATCGATCTGACAATCTCGTGATCAAGAGGGGTGTTGACGGGCGGAAAATTGACTCCTCTTAACCCCCACTCCACCTGCGGCGGATTTTCCCTTAACCAGCTATCGGTAAGAGACAAGGAGGTGATGGCATCCTCAAACTCTTTTTTTATCTCTTCTGAGTTTTCATTAGGCAAGTACTTGATGTCATATTCAATAACACAGTGATCTGGGATGATTGCGGGATTCGTAATGATTTCAGGAATCCCATTCTTCATTCCGGCACCAGCAAGCATTACACCGGGATTGATCGCGTTTGCTCCCGGTGGCAATAGCGGATGGCGCCTGTTTAGCCCCCAATCCTTTTCCAATTCTGCTGTTGCATGAATGATTTTCATTGCTTTCTCAATTACATTGACACCCGTTCTCTCATAACCGGGATTGATGTGGCTATATCGCCAAGCGGAATGCGCTGAGTTACCTTTTAGTGTTACCCTTGCCCAGTGAAGCCCTCCCTCTACGGGGTTAATTATGCCATTCGTTGGTTCCGTAACAATAACACCCGAACCTTTGTAGCCACGCTCGAGTACTGCACGTGTACCTGTTCCGCCACTTTCCTCATCAATTACGATATGAAGATCGAGATCGGAATCCAATTCGATGCCGAAGTCTCGTATAAATTTGGCCACTATTATATTGCTGGCAACTCCAGCCTTCATATCCATAGAGCCTCTTCCGTATAGCTTGCCGTCCTGTATCACTCCACCCCACGGATTGAAAGACCATCTGTCCAAACCACCTGCCGGCACAACGTCCACATGACCATTTAAGATTAGCGTGTTATCCCTCGATTTGCCTTTTACAGTCGCGACTACATTGGGCTGACCTTCGTAGACATCCCATTTGTCCACATTCAAGCCCATTGAAAGCAGATAATCTTCCAGAAAATCTTGAAGCTTGTGACTCTCACTCTCACTCGGATTGTCGATGAACTGTGGGTTGACGCTTTTATAGCGAATCATCTCCTGAAGAAGTTCTACGATATGCTGTTGATTCCGATTGACCCAATTTTCAACTATCACTTTCCAGTCTTTTTGTTCCATCCCATCAATTCCCTTCCATTCAGTATTTGTTGCATTTCCGCCAACAATTTAACAGAAAAAACGTGTCTCTGATCTAAATGATTGTCGAATTGGGAAACGATTGGTCAAATTCTCCCGAACGTTTATCGATACCCTACTCCAAATCCATCTATACCGATTTTTCTTTATACACTTCATGCAGATGAAAATAAAGATCATGCCAGGGACAGCCAGATTTATCCTACCTTGATCACCATCATTGGCATCGTGGAACAATCCCTACTTATACTGTTTGGCGTATTGCACGAAACTGTTGCGATGGGCAACCACTTCTTCCATGATCGGAGCACTGGAGAAATACTTGGCGAGACGCTGTACCGTAATTTGCTTGTACATGTTGGTTTGCCTATGCCAGATACGGATGTGCATGGACTTCGATTACCTTAATGTTTCGAAAATCCAGAGTTACTTGTTTCTCCTCCTTTATCGAGTTATGCATACCTACCATTGCAACAATGATACCAACCGTGAAAGCGCTTTATATCAAGGGTTTTCTCTCAAAAATAGCGAAAAATTTTCATCAAAGCAAAAAAAATTTCGAATATTATTTTGCTGAACATTCCTAATTCATTCGAGCATCCCTTGAATTTTCATACCCTTTTCGATAAAACAAAGGAAATAATCGGAATTATATTTCAATTACACTTTTCATCTTCTTACTAACGAAAATTGTTTTCCATCATTGAATGGCTACTTGTTCCTAAATTAGATTTTTTTAGTCTGAGACAGGTCTGGAATACCTGTTTTGAAAGCATGGCAATCACCAATGAACACGGTGACGTCTTAGATATGAACCGCTCTACGGCTATTTCCCTTAATTCCCACTAGTTTTCTTTTCACGCATCTCCATCAAAAAGGAAAACACTGGCAGCTTTTTTTATGTACAAAAGAAACCTCACCGCCTCAAACTTTTGGCGTCTTCAATTGGTTATTCAAACCTTCTATCTCAGCTACATGTCCCGAAAACACAAAAAACCCTTGATTTCTCAAAGTTTCTCTTGCTCGGCAGCAGAGAGGGCTGTCTCTTAGGTGAGAGAGTGGTTTTATGACCTAAATCCAGTTTTTCAAAAATAAATAGCCAGGGAGTTTTCCCTGGCTTCATTTTCCGCGCAATGTCGTACAAGACGATTCCTTTTTCCCGGTTTATACCAACATACTCTGTTTTAATTTGGCGGTTGTAAGCAGCTCTATTATATTGAATGTAAGGAGATCAATTCTCTCCAAATTGATACTCCTTTTGGTTGTAATGTGATTGTTGGTTGTTCGAGCGCAAAACGCAGAACGGATGGAACGGCCTTTCCTGGGAGCTCTCCTCTCTCAGGTTAGGCCTTTTCTCATATTCCCTTCCCTTTTCAATACAAAAAAGTACTCCGCAATGTACATACAGTACTTACGGAGTGTTCGGCTCAGACGCATTATTCACTTTATTAAAGCCAAGTTCGATAGAGATAATTTCGGCCATCTTCAGCAATTCACGTAAATATTCGTTTACATTCTCCCTACCGTAAAAATGCTCTGGCCCTGAAATGGAGATACCGGCAACCATTCTATTTTCATAGTTGTAGACAGGTGCTGCCAAAGCTGCTGCCCCCATTGCCAGCTCTCCTTCAGATCTCGCATATCCTCTGGCCCGAATCTCCTCCAACTCTGCTCTTAGTTTTACTTCCTGCGAGATGGTATACGGGGTAAACTGCTCTAGCTTTCTGGATAATACCGTCGTCAGTTCCTGCGGAGGCAGGTTCGCCATGATTAATTTGGACAAGGCACCAGCATAGATGGGCAACCTCTGGCCCACTTTAATCCCATACTGGAAATTGTGAAAGGATTCGATATTCACCAGGCACAAGGCTTCACCTTTGTCGTAAATACTCATATTGACGTTCTGTTCCGTTCTCTTCGACAGTTCCTGTAAAAAAGGAGTTGCAATTCGTGTCAGATCAATTCGTTGGATCACAATACCCCCGATTTTGACGAACTGCATCCCCAGTCTAAACTTACCAGAAATGGGGTCCTGCTCAATGTACCCGCGTTTGATCATCGTTTGAATGGAGCGATGGACGGTTGCCAACGCCAACCCCGTCCTTTCTGCAATCTCGACAAGCAACAATTCGGGTTCTTTAAAGGTGAATACTTCGATAATATCCAATGCCCTGTCCACTGCTCTAACTTTCTGCGATTCTTCCATACATAACTGACTCCCTTATCCGTTTTCAATCGTTTGAAAATGATTTCTTACTTAATAATGATGAATGATATTGCACTGATTTACAAGAAAAAGAAGAGGCAGCCTCTTCCTTTTCAAAGACAGGCAAAGGACATATCCACCTTGTGAAATGAGTCAAGAAGAGACTAAATGGCATGCGACTTGATGAAACGCAGATCCTTTCAACGCTGGTGTTTCTTTGCCGCATTTCGCTTCCGCATAAGGGCAGCGGGTATGGAACTTACACCCACTCGGTGGATTGGTCGGATTAGGCAGGTCCCCTTTTAAAATCAACGGTGTTCGTTTCATTCTGGGATGCTGTACGGGAATGGAGGATAGCAGAACTTTGGTATAAGGATGCTGTGGATTGGAAAAAAGCTCTTCCGCTTCCGCCAATTCAACGATACTGCCTAGATACATGACCCCAATTCGGTGGCTGATATGTCTAACGACAGCCAGATCATGGGCAATGAACAGATAAGACATCTGGAACTCCGCCTGAAGGTCTTCCAGCAGATTGACAATTTGAGATTGGATAGACACATCCAGTGCTGCAACCGGTTCATCACACACCACCATCTTCGGTTTCAACGCTAGCGCTCGAGCGATACCAATCCGCTGACGCTGTCCGCCACTGAACTCATGCGGATAACGATTAGCGTGCCCAGGATTCAGACCTACCTTATCCAGCAGATAAAGCATCCGTTCCTTGCTTTCGTGCGAATCCATCTGATGGATGCGAAACGGCTCCGTCAAGATATCTCCGATTTTCTGCCGCGGATTAAGCGACGAATAGGGGTCCTGAAAAATCATTTGAATGTTTTTTCTTACAGTGGTTTGATGGGAGAGCGTTGCAAGATTGGTTCCTTCAAAGCGTATTTCTCCTTCAGTGGGAGCAAGCAGTTGAACGATCATTTTGCCAAGGGTGCTTTTTCCACAGCCACTCTCCCCGACTAACCCTAACGTTTCTTGCTGCATTACGTCGAGATCGACCCCATCTACTGCTTTGATGCTTCCCGCTTGTTTCATCAACAGCCCCTTTTTGATGGGAAAATGCTTTTTGATACTTCGAACTTCAAGTAATGGGCTTTGAGTCACTGTTCATCACCTCTCTTCTTTTCAAAGACGTTTTGGCTATGCCAACATCTCACCTTATGTCCCGGGACGATCTCTTCCAAAATGGGCTTCATTTCACGACACTTTTCGGTTGCATACGAACAGCGGGGATGAAACTGGCAACCGTTTGGCATCTCACCAGGAGAAGGCACATTGCCCTCGATGGATTGTAGCCTTGTTTTCGGGCCAAGCAGTTTGGGAATGGAGTTCAGCAATCCTTCTGTATATGGATGTGCCGGCTTATCAAAGATCGCCTCCGTCACTGCTTCTTCCACAATTTCCCCCGCATACATAACCCCAACACGGTCGCACATTTCGGCAACTACACCTAGATCGTGAGTTATCATGATAATGGAAGTGTTCAACCTTTTTCGTAATTCGTTCATCAAATCGAGAATTTGGGCTTGTACCGTTACATCCAGTGCAGTCGTCGGTTCATCCGCAATCAAGAGCTGTGGATTACAGGCAACCGCCATCGCTATCACCACCCGTTGCCTCATCCCACCCGATAACTGATGTGGATATTCGTAATACCGCTGTTCTGGGTTCGGAATGCCTACCATCTTCAGAAGCTCTATCGAGTACCGCTTTACTTCGGCAGGGGATTTCTTTTCATGAAAGGTAATCACTTCATCAATTTGACTGCCTATTGTAAATGCAGGGTCCAATGAACTCATCGGTTCTTGAAATATCATCGAGATATCCTTCCCTCTGATGGCACGCAGGTTGTGTTGCTTCTCTTGCACCAGGTTTTTTCCATTGAACCAAATCTCGCCGCCGGTTACTTGACCGGGAGGAGATGGAATCAACCCCATGATCGCAAGCGATGTAACGCTTTTTCCACAGCCGCTCTCCCCAACGATTCCCAAAGTCTCCCCCTTATAAACAGTCAAATTGATTCCGTTCACGACATCAACGGTACCCTCTTCCGTATCAAACGAAACCCGCAATTGGTTTATCTGCAACAGTTTTTCTGACATCTGTCCGTCTCCCTTTACAGATGATGGTTCACTCTCGGATGGACCTTACGTTGTTTGAAAATTTTTACGAACTCAACCAGACCGTCCACTGCGGCGTCAAAAAGCGCTTCCCCTTTATCCTTTGTTGATTTAGTCGGATCGCCTAGGGTGCCTGTCTCGGAAATGGAGCTCCAGTATGGCATAGTGACAACTGGCCGCCCTTCTCCCCGTCCCACTATATCGAGCCAGAAATATTTTGCGTGATCATATTTATCCATGTCCCGAACCGCTTTATCCATCTGAACCAAGTCTTCACGAATAGCCAGGTACATCGATGTCTCTAGTTCGCATGCGTGATTCATACCACCGGGATTTTCCGACTCCCTCACCTGTTCGGCACATTCGATCACCTGCTGAAAATCCCAATGGGATACTGATGCACAGAGCCCGTTGGGATAGGCCAGGTTGGTCAGACGGGCGGCGACTTGCAGAAGCGATACATTACTGCCATGTCCATTCAATAATAAAATACGTTCGAATCCCTGATGAGCGAGACTTTTGCACACATCGACTACATAGTTGATAAATGTTTCGCTGCTAATGGAGATCACTCCGGGGAAATCCATCTGATGTGGAGCATAACCATGATTGATTGGTGGGATCACCACCATCTCCGTAGGAATTTTGGCGCCCGCTCTTACGCACACTTCATTGGCGAGAACCAAATCCGTATCAACCGGCAGGTGATAACCATGTTCTTCAATCATGGCGACTGGGACTACCGCTACCCGTTTTTCCTTGACAACCTGTTTTACTTCCGGCCATGTCATTTCGGCAAAGAGATATTTTTCTACGATCATTTTCGTCTCATCCTTTCTTCGTCTGCTATTTCATGCGTGGGTCTAAATAATCTCTCAGTCCGTCTCCTAGCAGGTTTAGCCCGAGTACGGTAAAGGCTATGGCCATCCCAGGAAAAATTGAAATCCATGGAGCCTCTCTCATATATTGCCTGCCATCATACAAAATATTGCCCAAACTAGGTTCAGGCTGTGGTACTCCAAGCCCGATGAAACTTAACGCTGCTTCCGCCAAAATGGCGTAGGCAAAGTAGGTCGTAAATTGGATCAATAACGGTGACAGGCAGTTAGGAAGGATGTGCTTGATCATCAGCCTCAAATCGGAACCGCCCATTACCTTCACCGCATCGATATAATCTTTTTCCTTGATCGATAAAACACAGCCCCGGATCAAACGAGCAAACAGAGGCGTATATATTACAGCTAACGCAATAATGATATTGGTGGGGTTAGAGCCCAAAGCGGACATCAATCCAATCGCGAAGAGAATCGGCGGAAACGACATTATTCCGTCAACAATGCGCATCAGAACACCGTCTGTTATACCTCCATAGAATCCAGCGATCAGTCCCAGCATTGTACCGATGGCAGACGACACCAGGATAGCCCCTGTTGCGATCACAATCGATACTCTAGCGCCGTACAGGATTCGGCTGAAAATATCCCGGCCATATTCGTCCGTTCCGAAGAAGTGATCGCTGCTTGGCGAGGCGACTCTGCTTGAATAATCGGTATCGTTAATCGGGTCATATGGAGCAAGAATCGGCGCCGCTAGCGAGAGGAGGACAACCGCAAAAACAATGACCAATCCGGCAGCAGCAGTTTTTCGCCGCGAAAATTTTCGTATTGACTTCTGAAAACTCACTCGATTCACCCTTTGCTGTAATCAATTTTCGGGTCGAAATAGGCATACAACAAATCAACCGCCAAATTAATGATGACATAGATGAAGGCGATGTAGAGAATAACTCCCTGGATCACCGGATAGTCCCGGTTGAACACGGAATTAACCACAAGACTGCCTATACCGGGGATGCTGAATATCGTCTCTACCACAACTGTCCCACCAAGCAACAATCCAAAATTTAGCCCGACGATCGTAAGGATCGGGATCATAGCATTTTTCAGAGCATGCTTAAGGATGATAACAGGTTCCGAACCGCCTTTAGCCCGGATGGTACGGATATAATCCTGCCGGAGCACCTCCAACATGCTAGAACGCGTCATTCGCGTTACGACCCCTGCCTGAATAAATCCAAGCGAAATCGCTGGCAGTGTCAGATGTTTGAGATGTAACCACACATTTTCGGTAAACTCCACGTACCCCGTAGCTGGAAACCAACCGAGATGCAGGGCAAAAACGATGATCAGGATTAGCGCCGCCCAAAAATTCGGAATGGAAATGCCGATCAGTGCGATGATCATGGCTGAATAGTCCCATGAACTACTGTGTTTCACAGCGGCGATGATACCCAGCGGAATTGCTAGCAGCAATGAAACAACCAGTGAATACAGCGTCAACGCCAACGTAGCTGGCATCCTTTCGGCAATCAGTGTGTTTACGTCTTTGTCGGAAACAAGCGACTGTCCCATATTCCCCTGTAGCACATTGGTGATCCAATGATAAAACTGAGAGGGAAGCGGTTCGTTCAGGCCCAACTTCTGCTGCAGTTGCAACAGTTGCTCGGGAGTTGCCTGGGAACCCAGCATAACTGCAGCAGGGTCCCCTGGAATGAGATGAATCAGAATAAATACAGTTACAGAAACTACGAATAAAACAGGAATCAGCGCTAACAATCTTCTCAACACATATGCGGCCATTACGCTTTTGCTAACAGAAAGCTGTCAGCTCCTCCTTCCATCTATGGTGTATAACCTGTGGCACTACTGGAGCTATGCCCCCAAACCTTTCTATCGTTCTAGCCATACATTCCATAGTCTGGGGTACCCTGCACTCCATGCTGTGTACCCTTTGACACGTGATTGATACCCTTCGATGACGGGATAATAGTAGAGGGACATGAAAGATAAATCTTTGTGGAGAAGTTCTTGTACTTGGTTATATACCTCTTTTCGTTTTGGTGTATCTATGGTCGAAATTCCCTGATCGAGCAATCGATCCATTTCAGGATTCTTGTAACCATTGTAGCTCGAGCTGCTATGCAAATAGGAATAGTAGATTTGATTTGGATCGGGGCGTGGACTAATATGCCCGTTCAACAAGTGATAATCCCCTGTGGTCCACGGTCCGGAGATGAACGATGCCCATTCAAATGATTCAACTTCAACATTCAATCCGATCTCTTTTAATTGTTTTTGGAGTACCATCGCCGTTTTTTCATGATGATCGTAAGCTTTGCTTGTCGCAATTTTGATTGGTTCACCCTTGTAGCCCGCTTCCTTTACAAGCATCTTGGCCTTTTCGATATCCTGCTTGTAATCGTTGGCGTGCGTCTCAGAAAACCACTCGGTATTGGGGAATACCGGTGACGGCGCCACTTCACCCAACCCCCAGGTCGCTACATCGACGATTTCCTGCTTGTTGATCGCATATGCAACCGCTTCACGTATTTTCGGATTATCAAACGGAGGCTTTTTCATCCCGAACTGCAGCATTCCCCAGCTCAAGGAAGGCTTTTTGGCAACGACAAGATTGTTTTTGCCTTCTAGATACTTCACATCCTTCGGAAGAACATCGAGAGCCAGATCAATTTCGCCTGTTTCCAGTGCCGTCATGCGAACGGTCGGATCGGAGATAGTTTTGAAGACGACTTCGTCCACATAAGCCTTCTTTTCGCCTCCAAAACCGGAAGCGGTTCCTTCCGCAGCCTTGTATCCATCAAAGCGCTTTAACACCAACTGTTTTCCCTGCTCCCATTTGACGAATTGAAACGGACCGGTCCCGATCGGATTGGTGATTTTGCCCCCTTGATCATCCGCCAAACCTATTGGAATGATGACAGCCGGGTTAAACGGATTCACTAGCGATCCTATAAATACATTGGATGAGCCGTTTAGATGAAACACAACCGTATAATCGTCGGGAGTCTCAATCGATTGAACCATGGAAAATTCACCCTTACGAGGAGCTTCTTTCATGAACCTCTCAAGCGAATATTTCACGTCTCCCGCCTTCAGCTCTTTTCCGTTGTGGAACATTACACCTCTACGCAGGCTAAAGGTTACTGTTTTTCCATCCTGAGCCTCTTTCCACTCTTTGGCCAGCATCGGAATCACTTTCATATTTTCATCAATCGTCACCAGCATTTCCTGTACATGCAAAAGTGGAATGCGATCCGACAAAACTGTGGAAGTATGTAAATCCAGTTTTGTCAAATCAGCGCCCGTACCGACTATGAGTCTCCCCCCTTGCTTTGGTTGGGAATTCTCCTGAGATGCTGTCTGATTACTGGTTTGTGTTCCGGTTTGAGTACCGGACTGGTCGCCAACAGGTTGAGTCGACTGTCCACATCCTGCCATAACAAGCATGAGAGTGACGCTTGTTAAAAGAAAAAACCTCTTGTAAAACCCTACCGTTTTTTTCATTAGAGCCCCCTTCTCGATCTTTCCTACAAATTCTGTCAGAAATAACGCTTCATTCTTTCTGGTTTTATGTAATGTTGTTCCATTTCCCCCTTTCCTCAAGTTTTTGGATGAAACACAGAACCGTTGTCCATCGCTAGATCAGTTTTGTCCGATTAGCCAAAGTTGTTTTCACTAGATGGAAACACATTTTCATTTTAGTTTTTTGCTTACGCCTATTAAATCATAAAGCATTTCCGCCTATCAAGGATAATTTCGAATTTTCTTAAATTAAGAAAAATTAAAACGCACTTTACTCTTTGTGTTAAATGAAAATAATGTCTTGGACTTGAAAAATTTTACTAACTAAGTATTTATACGAAAATGAATATCCGGAAATAGGCACAGCAAAAAAACTCTCCTATTTCGAGAGAAAATTCCAACTTATAGTGCCAGTAACTAACAATGTCTTATTGAATTATCCTGCCGAATAGCTTAACGAGGCGAGGCTGCCGGATCATCTCCGGCAGCCTCTGATGTTTTTACTAAGCTATCGATCCCCGTTAGTCTAATTCAGATCTACTACACGAATACTCCGTACAGTATTTTGGGAAAAACAAAATTTTTCGTTACTCCCATTTGAATGTTAGGCTCGCGATAAGGAAGGCTACAAGCATCCAGCCACCGAGCAATGCAGCTTCACGCCAAACGTCGGCAAGCGAGTCTCCGACATTCATGATTTGGCGCAGTACTGTGGACAAATGCGAAATCGGTAGCAAATTGACGACGGGCTGTAGCCAGTCAGGCATGTTCTTGATTGGAAAGAAGACACCGCCAAGAAAAAGCATTGGGAAGGAGACGAAGCCTGCGATCGGGCCTGCGCTTTCCGGTGTTTTTGTGAGCGCGGCAATGATAAAGCCGATCGACATGAACGTCAGTGTTCCGAGTACGACGAACATTAACAGAAGCGTCCACGAACCGTTCACCTGCGTTCCGAAAATCAAGCTGGCGATTAAAAGCGCGATAATCGCCTGCACGCCGTTTAACAGTAGTGTGGCCGTGATTTGCGCTGCAATGAAGGTCCTAGAGTGGAGAGGCGTACTCTGAAGACGTCGAAGGATACCCCGCTCACGCCAAGATGCGATTTGGCCAGCAACGCCGTTCAAATTGTTATTCATTTTCATCATGGCGACGATGCCCGGTACGAGGAAATCGATATACTTCAGTTTAAGAGATTGGACACCCTGCGTTTGAATCGTGATGACGGGTGTGTACCCCACGATCTGTTTGCTAATGCGGGGACTTAAAGAAGAACTGGTACTTCTTTAGTGCTTCAATCATTGCCTTTGTAGTTGGGCTTATCCATACTGTACTGGGTGAGGTCTTACTATTCCGCAAGTAGAGGCGTAACGGCTTCATACCGACTGATGGTGGAAGTATTTTAAGAGAATCTAACGTGCGTATTCTGTGGGCCACCTGGCATGCACTTACTGTGTTTGGGTGGGAAATGACTTTCCTCCTGCTATGGCTTGCGCGACATTCATCTCTCGGTGGGACATACACGGTACTTGAAAATACGGTTGCTGCCTCTATGCTCGAGGGCTCCGTGTTGGTCTTAATCGGTACGAAGGGAAGGCATCCTGGGTGGGCAGGTCTATTGAGCGTAGCCCTACTAGTATGGATAGGTAGTTAAATATGGAACCCGCGATTTCTTTTTTATAAGCGTCCTTTGTTTACTGAGTCTTCCCTCACTATTGTTACTATAGAGATGCAAAATTACTAAATAGTTCCTGGTAATTACATAATCAGTATTTGATTTTTTTCTGTTAATTCTGGGGAGGGGAATGAAAGATAAAAGTTAAAAGTTAAAAGATAGAGAATGAATTGAAAATCGCAAATCCCGCCGTTAACGGGCAGGATCTGCGATTTTGATCAGTTGCTTTCCGGTGTTTTCGCCACAGAAGAGTCCGAGGAATGCTTTGGGGATGTTGTCAAAGCCCTCGGTGATAGTTTCGGTGTAGTTGATTTTTCCTTCTTTTAGCCACTGTGCCATCTGGTTTAAGCCTTCTTCTGCTTGCTCTGCATAGTTGCTGACGATGAAGCCTTGCATCAGAGCGCTGTTGATAAGCAGTTGGGTTTGGATGCGCGGGCCGATGTCAGCCTGTTCCAGATTGTACAGGGAGATCCGACCGCAAAGCGGGATGCGCGTGCCTTTGTTGATCAGGCTGAGCACAGCATCGGAAACCGTTCCGCCGACATTGTCGAAATAGATATCCACTCCACTCGGGCACGCCTCTTTCAACTGTTGCCGCAGATCCCCTTTTTTGTAGTTCACCGCAGCATCAAAGCCAAGCTCTTCGACCAGATAATTGATTTTCTCATCCGAGCCTGCGATACCGACGGCACGGGCGCCTTTAATTTTGGCGATTTGACCGACAAGCATTCCGACAGCCCCTGCCGCACCAGAGACAACCACCGTTTCGCCTTCTTTGGGCTGGCCGATATCCAGCAATCCGTAATAGGCGGTCAAGCCTGGCATACCCAATACGCCGAGAGCCGTACTGATCGGTGCCAGATCAGGATTTACTTTTTTCACGGAGGCAGCGGCTGCCACATTGTAGAGTGCCCAGCCAAAGTTGCCTAGCACGATATCACCTGGTACAAAACCTTCTGCCAGCGACTCTTCAACCTGGCCTACGACGCCCCCCGTAATCATCTCGTTGAGCGCATAAGGAGGGACGTACGTTTTGCGGTCGTTCATTCGGCCACGCATATAGGGATCGACAGACAGATAGAGCGTGTTGACCAAAAGCTGACCTGCTTGCAGCTTGGGCACAGCCGTTTCCACGAACGAAAAATTCTCTTCCGTTGGCATTCCTGCCGGACGCTTTGCCAGCAAGATTTGCCGGTTTTGGATGGTTGTCATGCTTTTGCCTCCTCATTGGTTTGATGGATACGTGACAACAACTGCTTGAACTGCACCAGCATACTTGTAAACTCGTCCACTGACACACCACTTTTGGCCAGTAGCGATTCGGGGAAGCAGTAGGCACGTTCAATTTGTCTATGAATACGAAATCCTACGTTTTTCATTCGGTTTCACTCTACCTCCGTCTGTAGTCTGTAAATTTACTTTACGTTCGTCATCAAAGCGTTTTTATTCGCTGCAAATTGAACCTAGTTTGCTACAGATGCCAGAAAATCAGCAATCTCTTTCCACATCAACGGCGGATTTGCCATGCAATTCAACGCTCTCTACATGGAAAGAAAACTGGGATGTAACGAACTCTTTTTGCATCAATATTCTCCTTTACGATCAAATGAACGTAATGACACAAGCATTCGCATTGACTGGCAAGTTTAAAACTTATTAAATTTCACTCTCCATTTCTCCAAGCAAACCTTCGCTCACGCCAAGGATCGCAATACATATTACTGGTTGCTCTTTCATTAAATAGACGAAACTCAACGTGCTCCATATAGGGCTTTCTAATCCGACACCCTTCACTCCTGTTCAATGAATCGGAACTTTATCAGAATGCAGATAGTATCGATTTCCAGAATTCAACCTGATGGCTAATTGTATAACCTACTCTTTTTTGCTAATGTCGCGTTTGAAGTATTTCTCGCTCAATTTCTCATAAGTTCCATCTTCATGCATTCTTTTCAGAGCGTCGTTAATCTTGTTCAATAGTTCTGTGTTACCCTTTCGAACTGCAATACCATGCTGTTCCTCTGTCAGAGCAGCACCGCTCTTCCTAATTTTCAGGCCCCTTTGACTAATGGCAAGTTCCCCAACAATGTTGTCAGTGATGACCACGTCATGTTTCCCTTGCTCCAGTGCGCGTAGAGCAGTAACGTCACTGTCGTAGGTTTTTATGTTCTCGGTGTATTGACGTGCTATTTTTTCGTGTGTGGTTCCGAGAGCAACCGCCACCTCTTTCCCTTTTAGCTCTTCCAGTTTCGTAATATTGCTGTCAGGACGGATGAACAGTTGTCCGCCTGAAAGATAGTAGGAATCAGAGAAGTCGATTTTTTGTTTTCGATCTTCGGTGATGACGTGGCTGGCGATAGCGGCATCATACCGACCTTGTTGCACCCCAGCGATGATGCCAGAGAACGGTGAGGTTACAGCATTTGCTTTCAGTCCCAGCCGTTTGGCTATCTCTTCTCCAATCTCGATATCAAACCCAGTCAATTGACCATCTTTAAAATAACTGAACGGTTGATACTCACCGGAAGAAGCGAATGTAAGCACGCCCTCCTCCTTTGTAATGCTAGAAGCGGAATCTTGTCCGCTTGCATTACCGTTTGTTGTCTGCGGTCCTTCGTTGGAATTGGAACCGGGTTGGCCACAACCTGTCGCCAAAAGTAACGTAGAAAGCAGTAAAGTCACTAGTATACCTACGGATTTTTCCATTTTCTTCACCGTTCATTTCCCCTTATCTATGGTTCATGTATCAAGTGAGCCACTTATTTAAGAACTACCATACGGAAGATAAACTAAAATCTTAACCTTGCTCATTTTTCGAAGAGTAGGATAAAGAATTTGAAGAGAATTTTATTCAATACATTTTGCAATTACTTGCATGGAGTCGGAAAATGCCTTCACAGCCTGGTCGATATGGAAATCAGTCATAACTGTTGACAGATTCCACATCCCTCTTGGTGCAGTATAGATACCGCGATTCAGCAACTCTATATGAAATAACTGCGTGAAGTCTTTACGCGAACGATGAGTAGACGCGTAGTTGATTGGCGGTTGTTCTGTAAAATGCACATTTAGCAGTGAGCCGGAGCGTGTAACAGACGCAGGGACAAAAAGTCGATGGATTGCCTCTTGCATCTGCATCTGCAATTTCTTCGCCAATGTTTCCAAATGGTCAATCGCTTGCTGATCCAGTAGCTCCATCGAAGTAATCCCTGCGGCCATCGTAATCCTGTTCCCGTTGAATGTGCCACCGTGTGAAAGATGGTTCAAATTCGCTGGATCAAATAGAGACATAATGTCTGCTCTTCCCCCAAACGCCCCTACGGGAAAGCCTCCACCGATAATCTTCCCCAATGCGGTCAAATCTGGAGTAACGTGATACTTGCTTTGAGCCCCACCTGTGCTCAAGCGCAAAGTCTGCACTTCGTCAAATATCAGGAGGACGTCATACCTATTAGCCAGTTCCCGTAGGCCTGCTAAATATCCTGATAGTGGAGGAATTACACCGGCTGCCCCCATCACAGGTTCCACCAGAATAGCCGCGATTTCTTTAGCCCGTTGAATCAGAAGCTGTTCCATCGCCTCGAGATCATTGAATGGTACGGCATAAACATCCTGTGCCACTCGCACGGGAATCCCCATCGAGACGGGAGCCTGCTGCGTATTGAATAGCTCTATTTGCGCGGTTTCATGAGTTCCGTGATAGCCCCCCTCCATTTTGATGATCCCAGCCCGATTCGTAAAAGCACGGGCCACGCGTATTGCAAACATCGTCGCTTCAGTACCGGAGTTACAAAAACGAATCTGCTCGATTCCTGGTACCCTTGCGCACAATATTTCGGCGAGAGAGATCTGTTCCTCAATGACACTGGCATAGGAAGTCCCTGAGCTCAAAGCCTGATTCACTTTCTCTACAACCTTCGAATGTGCATGTCCGTGAATCGTTGCCGTGTAATTATTCAAAAAATCCAAGTAATGATTCCCGTCGATGTCCTGAAATTCCGGTCCACTCCCATTACTTACGGTGATTGGATATGGACTAAAATAAACAGTAGAGCGTGTGTCACCACCAGGCATGACTCGTCGAGCAGCCTGGTATTTCTCCATTGACTTTGGGGTTCGAATAGAAAATTCTCGTTCAGCATTGATAACTTCCCGAATCATATTAACTTTCCCCTACCTTCGTTCTAAGATTGGTTTTCCAAAGTTTACATTTCACGCCTACGGTTGTTGACTTTGATAAACTGGCACTATAATAGGCTTTAACGAAAAAATGTTCCTTAGCCCCAGCCCTTGTTAGCCTAATCATAGAGGAGGAACAGTAGCAACAACAATTGTCGGGATTGATAAAAGTAGTCCATTGTTTTTATTCATCTTGGATAAAAACCAATCAATAAGTGAGGGGTAATTTATGGGGATCACCATCCAGGAAGCGCTACAGTTGCCGATCATGAAAAAAGCAAAACTCGTGGCTGGAAAGGAAGGCATACGAAATACAATCAAATGGGTAACCATTGTTGAAGTTCTTGTTCCGGACGACATCGACCGTCTCCAGGAAGGAGAATTACTCATTACGACTGGCTTTGGTGTTATGGAATCGGACGAGAAACGCGAGGTCTTTCACTTGTTATTATCGATGAAAAAACTGTCGGGCATCGCATTATATACTGGGTTCCGTCTGCCAGAGGTTCCTGAATCGTTTATTGAAATCGCCAATAAACATGACATGCCACTTTTAGAAATTTCTCCTGAGATTAATTTCTCGATGATCACAAAAGAAATATTGGAGCAAATTGTAAACAGTCAGATGAAACTGCTCGAGTATTCCCATAGCATCCACGAAAAGTTTACCCGGCTCGTCCTATGTAGTCAGGGGCTGCTCCCCATCACGCAAACTCTGTCCAGATTGATCCAAGGTAGTGTTATCGTCATCAATGATTTATCCGAGATTGCGCAGCATTGCCTCATTCATCACACGTTGAGCGTATCAGGGGCGGAGTGCATAACAATCAGAGAAGACGTCATTCGTTTGCAAGAGCTTTTGAGCAGGTGCACGCTTAGATCCAATGAGAGTTTTGTATCGCATAAACAAGATTATGTCATTCACATCCAACCGATTGTCGCGAGTCAGGATCACTATGGATTTATCGTTTCAATGAAAGAAAGTGAAAAGTGGGAAAAGCTTGACAGCATTGCAATTGAGCATGCTGCTACCGTCTATGCAATTGAAATCTTAAAGCTAAAGGCGGTACAAGAAACTCGAATCCGACTGCAAGGGGATTATCTAGAAGAGCTCTTAAACGAAAGCTTTATTAATCAATCGCAAGCGTTTAAACGGGGGAAAACACTCGGTTTAGACCTGACTTTAAAACATGCGGTTATTCGTTTTCAATTTGCTTCAATCCAGAGGGCAACCATTGCTGTCCAATTATTCGATCAATTGATGAAACTAAAAAATAGGCAAACTGTAATAAAGAAAAAACAAGATACATTGATTGTGTTAGCAGAAGTAAAGAATGACAAATTCAATTCCAACAAACAGGACAGTTTACAATTGGCCCAAGCGATACATGATAAATGGGAACGTTTATTCCCTCAAGATGTGATAAAGATTGGGATTGGCCGAGTCTATTCCGATTTGCAGGAATTGCCCAAAAGTGCCCGAGAGGCGGAATATTCCATTCATTTTTCGGACTTGCTCCTTGAATCCAAAACAATGGTTCACTACGACGATTTAGGGCATTATCACATATTGATACAGATGGTAGAAGCAGGCATGGACCTTCGTGATTTCTATGAAAATCTTCTTGGTCCGTTATTCAGTCTTCAAGGGGACGCTCTACTTCGTACGTTGGAAGTCTATCTGCATCACAAGAACATGCAGATCGCCGCAGATGAAATTTTTGTCCATCGTCAAACCTTGAGATACAGATTGACGCAAATCGAAAAGCTTACCAGCCTTGACCTAAAATCACCGGACGATCAGATGAAGCTGCAGCTAGCAATAATGGCTTATAAATTAGATCGTTTGAAGAATCCAACAAAGTTTGAAAAACTCCATAAATCTTGAATGATTAACTCAACTTTCGCAGCTTGAAAAAGCTTGCGTTGCCATTACTGGGTTCTCTGACAAAATAATTGCTAAATTGACGCAAAAACACCTTTCCGTTTAGTAGAGTGGAAGCGAACGACTCCCCAACTACAAACAGAAAGGTGCGTACTCCCATGGTACAGCACATCTCCCTGTCTGAAAAAGCACAAACCAGATTGTCTCAAGCATTTTCTGCCCTTCGAATCGGGACTTTTTTGCGCCAAGCGGGCATTACCAAAAGTCTTGGATTCTCTTGCTTGGCTGTCTTCCAAACGATTTTTTTGCTTGTTTTTCAGCAACGGAACTGGTTTCGCTTGTTACAGAGCGAACAGGGATCATCGTTGCCTGGTAAAGATGTCATTTACCGTTTTCTCAATCATCCGCAATATGCGTGGGGTCGCTTCTTACATGGATTGAGTCTTAGACCGGAACCCCTTATGGTACAAGGAGTCCCGGTCTTCAAAATCACCAGGTATTTAAAAATTTGTTTTAGACTTTACGTCGTAATGAACCAATCCACTGATCTAAACTGAATAATAAAAATTAAGACTGCCTCATTGAACTATTGATCCCGTTAGTGCAACATGCTACTTTATGTCACTTTAAATCTAATCCTTCAATTAATCCGATTTCCTTCGGGGTCAATAATAACTCCAATCGTTCCCCAATCAAATTTCTTGACATCAACAAAGACTCCACGCAGCTCTAACTCTGAGATAGCCTCGCCAAAGTTATTGACGTTAAAACGAGTGACTATCGGGTTCTCCGCTTAGTGAAGCAACCCCGTTATCCTCCAACATGAGATAGCTACCTCCAAAGTCTAATACGGATAAGCCCTCTCCCTTTTTGCGTACATGCAAACCATTCATTGTAAGGAGATCTGTTGTAACTGGGATGGTTCTTTCTCCTGTTTTTAGCTGTCTGTCTCCATCTGATTCCTCTCTGCTAATCAAGTAGATGTTACCCGTTTTTCTTGTTGGGTCAGGATAATCAAAATCCTCTACTTGTAAGTGAAGAAGTTCACCAATTCGCATTCCTGTTTCATAAAGGATTTTGAAAACCAACTGGTTTCTCATCTTTAAATCTTCATTGTGGCTCCAATGATCACCAACGACATCGTAAAAAGTGAGTGCTTGATCTTCAAATAAGCGTTTCCTATCAATACTGCTCTTTTTCTTCTTACGCTTAAAGTAGTGAACCAGCCCTGCTTTTATGGACTTAACTGTATGTCGTAAGTAACCATTATTTGCTTCTGAACTCACATTTCCATTAACCTTGACTACAGGATTCTCAGTTACCCATCCACCTAATGATTCATGGTGACGATAAAAGGAGCTTAATGTAGCTAAATACCGGTTTATAGTTGAAGAGCCTGCCCTACCTGCAACATGCCTATTATCAATGAAGAGAACGAAGTTTTTTAAATCTCTAGGTTTAACTTCATAAAAGTTTATTCCTACAGACTCTAACCACTCATAGAAAATTCTTAAATCCCTTAGATAACTAGCAACCGTATTAATGGAAAGACCTCTTTGAAGCAAGGTATTCGTGAAATCTAAAACCTCTGGAATAATCCTCATGTTGGAATCAACCAACACAAAGGATGCTAAAGTTCTTTTGATTTTCAAGGAAACCCCTCCTTGTTATACGGCTTCTCCTTCCCCTAGTTCCAGACCACTCAAAGATTTCACATCCTTAAGTATGTGAAATTATCTATATAACAAGGATTAGACTATAGATTGCACATTTCCTTTTAACGGTAGCAATAATCACTACTACTAACCGAAAAAAGAAGTTGTAGATTGCACACTCCAAAAAAACAAAAAACCCTTATAAAATAAGGAGTTTTTAAGTGGTTATAGAATGCACATTAAGAAACTCCTCAGAATGGTAGATCATCGTCCGAGATATTGATTGGCTTACCCGCACCACCGAATGGATCATCGATTGCATCATGGGGCCGACTCGGGCTTCCTTGACCAGCGTAGCTGCCCAAATCAGCATCACTGCTTTAGTCCCTTTTGCCACCCAGGAATTCAACATTCTCTGCTACAACCTCGGTCACAAACACTCGCTTCATTAGCGCCCCTTTAAAAAACTAGGTGACAATATTGGATCAGAAGGTAATCCTCACATTTGATTACAAAAATAAAGACTCTCTTCAACGAGTGTCATCATTCGTGTAAAATTTAGGCTACTGTCTGATGATATTAATGTTTTAGACTTTAGGTGTTGATCTGACGCGGTTTTTCGATTGAAAATTCGTTAGCCTTTGAAAAATAAGTTTTAGACTGATCCATTAATAGAAAAAGCGGTGGTTTAAGACCCTGATAATAAAGTCTTAGACTGCCGCTGTTGTTGTTCAACTAACGAACCCGTTAGTTCAATAAATTTGTTGTCTGTTTTTATTGAGTGGCTTCGTCGCTTTTGTACTCCAAAATATCACCCGGCTGACAATTCAAAGTCTTACATATCGCTTCTAATGTTGAAAAACGAACCGCTTTTGCTTTCCCATTTTTCAGAATGGAAAGATTCGCCATAGTAATTCCAACCCTCTCCGAAAGTTCTGTTACGCTCATTTTCCTTTTTGCCAACATCACATCAACATTGATGATAATCGCCATAATATTCACCTCAGATCGTTAAATCATTTTCTGATTTTATATTAATAGCTTCTTGTAAAAGTCTTTGGAGAACAGCAGCAAAAACGGCGATCATCATAGAGGCGAAAATAATGACCAATCCGATTGGTATGAAACTTGGAGGGTCAATTCTCTCCGCCATGAGATAGTAGAGTGGCATACCTAGCAGGTACAAGGTACTGATTGTGATGGCACAGTATTTTATATTCTTTAAAGCCTTTACGGATAATTCCGAGAATGCTTGGTTCTTATCAATATAGCTTAAAAGTTTAAAAGCTTGATACAGAGCAAAGTAAAAAGGTATTGCTGCCGCGTACATATCGATTAAAACGAGAGATTTCATATAAGCGATTTCTGGATACAATTCTCCAGTAAAATTACCGATCTTAGGCACTAAAAATATGCACAAAGCAAGAATTGGGATTCCAATAAGAATAACAGCCATCTTCAAAAAGATTGTTGTTCCCCATTTCATAAAGAGCACCTCACTAATTTAATTACAAAATGACTTTAACACACGTTTTATTGTTTTACAATAAATTAGTATCGTTTTTTATTATATTGTTATTGTTAATGGAATATACTTTTTATTTTAAGCAAAAAAATAAAAAGCATTTCTCATTACAAAGAAATGCTCTTACTTTAAAATGTTAAATTTACAACTTGTTCAATAAAACTGTCCGTTAGCTTAATGCCCCATCGTCAGTCTAATACAATATTTTCTCAGTCCAATTTTCTTTGAACACTTTTTCTCGAAGAAATCGGTGAGATGCCCCTCGACTTGCAAGTGTTGTTACTGAGGGTATTAGAAGAACGGAAAGTGATTATCGCCGCTACGAATTGGGATCTAGCGCATGAAGTGACCTGCGACCGCTTTCGTGCTGATCTCTACTACCGATTGAACATCGCGAAAATTCGCATCCCGTCCTTGTGCGAACAAATAGAAGATTTCGCTCCGCTCGCAAATCAATTTCTTGCACAGCTGATGGCCATCATGGCATTGGTCCTACATCTTAGAGTGATGATGCCTTGCTTACGATGCTCGCCTAAACATGGGCAGGCAATGTCCGTGAACTGCGTAATGTGGTAGAGCGAACTTTTCTCCTCGCCCTGCAAGAAACAACTGTAACCGTGGCGCATATACCTGATGAATGTAAAAAACGAGGGGCAACGACTAGACGTGTTGATAACGCAGCACCGCTTCTAAAAAACAGAGAACGGGAAGCGATTCAACAGGCCATATCCGAAGCCCCTTCCATGCGTGCGGCTGCACGGATTCTTGGGATTGCTAGAAGCACCTTATATCGAAAACTACGAGAGTTCGGAATCGAAGCTAGTGACCGTAATCGATGAATCTATTCGCTCGTAAGCGTTCGCTATTCCTTTTTCCCGATCAACAATTCCACTTCTTCGATTTCCTTCGGGATCTGCGATGAGAGCACCTCGCAGCCGTCTGCTGTTACTAACACATCATCTTCAATCCGAATGCCAATCGCTTCTTCCTCTATGTACAGACCAGGTTCAATCGTGATCACCATACCAGGTTGCATGGCAGTACTGTAATCCGGGATATCGTGCGTATCCAGCCCAAGGTGATGAGACACGGCATGATAGTAATATTTGGACAGCTCACTGCTCTCTTTGATGAGACCGAGACGTAGCAGACCATCTGTAAAGACTTGTTTCGTGACTTCATTTAAATGTTGAAGTGTAACACCAGGCTTCACTGCTTCGATGGTCTTGATTTCTGCTTCGAGCACGAGTTGATAGATCTCTTTCTGACGTTCTGTAAAGCGACCATTCACGGGAAACGTTCGCGAAATATCAGCCGCATAGTAGTTCGATGCTGCACCGAGGTCGAGGAGGACCAAGTCACCATCTTCCGCACGCTGATTATTCGCTTCATAGTGCAAGACAGTAGCATTGATTCCACTAGCAATAATGGGTAAATAAGGAAGCTCGCGAACACCATGCGACTTCAACGTGAAATCGTAGTGCGCCTCTAGCTCATATTCCATGATTCCAGGACGTGCCTGCGACCACATGCGCCTGATTGCTTCATCCGTGATCGCAATAGCACGACTGATTTCTTCGATCTCTGCCGGACTCTTCACCATACGCAGTTCTTTCAGCCATGGGCCAGCATCGTGAATCTGCAGGGTCCGGTATTTCTTCTGCGCGTCTTCAGCAAAAGTCTCTGCAGGGGTCTGCTCATCGCTCCACAGAACGCGATGCAAGTCAAGATAGAGCGAGCCCTTGCCTTCGCAGCGCCTCATAAAGGTACCAAATGATTGGGTCCACTCATCGAGATAGTCGAAGTGTTCGATACCAGACTGCACTTTCGCCTCTTGATACGATAAGACGGCTCCTGTCCATTTCGCTTCCATTTCATTTGGGCGCTGAAGAAATAACGTTTCGGTCACGGTGCCAGCGCGTTTCGTGATCATGAGAATGAGGTTACTGCGCGCGATGCCGGTTAGATAATAGAAGTTGCGGTTCGGTGTAAACAGATATTTATCGTCATTGCTGCGTGTCTTGACAACCCCTGAAAATAGTACAAGTGCGCTGTGATCAGGCATTTTTTCCGCGAGGCTTTGACGGCGATTGATGAACTCTTTTGAATCCATGGTTATTGTCATTTGTTTTCTACCCCTTCGTTCGTGAGTTTCTTCATGGCCCTGTCTGTGTATAAAATATCGAGCAAAACATGCTCAGCTTCTCCTTCGCTACTTGAAAATGTACATGAAACATATTCGATACAGAAATGTCTGGTCTCGTATTTACTCCTTACACTGATGGTACATTCATGCAAGTTCCCGGATACAGACTGATTAAGTCTCCGCTGTAGCGACTTCTCCATACTTTTGCTTCTTTGGTAAAAGCCTCTTCCCCTGCAAGGATCCCACCCGCTATGCCGCTAATCCCTTTGTAATAGGAAAGATACACACTATCGAATAAGGCAAAGACATCTGCAGCTGACTTTTGATAATAGGGCAAAATCTCGAACAGTCTCGCACCGTCCAGATGAATCTTGATTCCATTGTCACGGCAATATGCTGAAATTGCTTCAAGTTCAGTATAGTCTGTCAATTATCCGTCGATTTCACGTTGAAAAAAAATCAATATTCGGATAAAACCGATGAAATCCGGCAAGACATCAAACCCGTTAAACCTGAAATCGAGAAAGACCAGTAATATCCCCCAAAACACTTTGGATAGACCCGTCATGTATCCTCCTTTATTCTATATTTTAGGATACTTTCAACATTTTAGAAACGACTTTCGCAATATGCCTTTTACTGAGTCTATAAAACAAAGAGCAGTCGCTTTAGGTAAACTGCTCCTTGTTTTATTAGATTACGACCGCATTTTATTAAACTATCCTGTCCGTTAGCTTAATGACTCAGGTTAGTCTAAATCATATTTTTCCTAGTCTACAACTATATTTTCACAGTTTAATACTATATTTTATGAGTCTAAAACATTATTTTCAGTGAACAATAATCACTTCAATATGTAAAAGAATTGTCCCGATCATTAGAATTCTGATCGGGACTCGAAGAGTTTCCTTTTATCATCAAAACACCACTTTTTTGTATTTATTATTCAAGAATAATACTTTGTTGTTCAGAACAACACTTTATTGTAATGAATCAATGTTTCAATGGGACGGGACATAATATCACTGGACATATCCGCAACTAGCGGGATATTCCCGGTATCAGGAAAACTCTTATATTGTATACCGCCAATGGTTTCGTTTGAAGTGAGGTGGACATACACCAACTCCTTCGGAATATCCAGGCTGATTAGATCAGGCATTTGTTTGAACTGCTCTTTTTCTCCGCTTGCCAAATCGAGGGTCTTCCCTATTTTCTGCGCTTCTTTCCACGCCTTTCCCGACCATGTTCCGCTGTGTACATACCCTGCTGTTTTTCCTTCTGGCAAAAAGTTGATCGGCACCATAGAAAATTGCGCTTGCTCCCCCTGTAGAAATAAAACGTCGTAATCAGAAGAAAGAGTCAACAATTCTTTAATCCTTTGCTGTGCTGCTTGCAATACTTCCGAAGGCAATGCTCCGGGGCCGGCATTGAAATTATACTCGTAGGTCCTCGATTGTCACTCCTTTAATGAATTGAATTTACGTGCTATCAGACTTTTAAAGCCCCCCATATAAAGGAAATTGGGACGTAATCTCACGTACACTTCCCAATATTTGATCTTTAACCATCGAACTTTTGGGATTTTTAAAGGCAAGTCCAATAAGCTGGGCAATTTCTTTCATTTCCTTGGGCCCTAATCCTCTAGATGTCATAGCAGGCGTCCCGAAGCGAATGCCACTCGTTACTAACGGGCTTGCCGTATCATAAGGAATAGCGTTTTTATTAGCCGTAATCCCTACTTCATCGAGTATTGTTTCAGCTTCTTTGCCCGTAAGTCCAATCGTACGCAAATCAACCAATACAATATGATTATCTGTTCCTCCCGATACAACGGTTAACCCTTCATTAATTAGTGTTTCCGCCAATACGTTAGCATTTTCAAGAGTTTTTTCCATATACGTTGTGAAATCCGGTTGCAATGCCTCGCCTAGCGCAACCGCTTTTGCCGCGATGACATGCATAAGCGGGCCGCCTTGTGACCCAGGGAATATCGCTTTATCAATGGCTTGCGCCCATGGTTTACGGCACATGATGACACCGCCTCTTGGTCCTCGCAACGTTTTATGCGTTGTCGTCGTAATAAAGTGCGCGTGCGGCACCGGGTTAGGGTGCAAGCCCGCCGCGACAATACCCGCAATATGTGCCATATCCACAAAGAAAAGGGCCCCAACTTCGGCAGCAATTTGGGCGAACAACTCAAATTCGATCGTTCGTGGATAGGCGCTAGCGCCAGCAACGATCATGCGCGGAAGATGCTTATGAGCGAGTTTTCGCACTTGGTCAAAGTCAATGCGCCCCGTTTGTTCATCGACACCATAAGGAACAAAATCGTAAAATCTTCCAGAAAAATTCACCGAACTCCCGTGTGTAAGATGGCCACCATGGGATAAATTCATGCCCAAAATCGTGTCACCAGGCTTGACTGAAGCAAAATAAACCGCCATATTCGCCTGTGCGCCGGAATGAGGCTGCACATTGGCATGTTCAGCACCAAAAAGCTCTTTGATACGGTGAATGGCAAGCTCCTCGATCATATCGACATACTCACATCCGCCATAATATCTTCTTCCTGGATACCCTTCAGCGTATTTGTTGGTCATTACCGTACCTGTAGCTTCCATGACAGCCCGGCTTACAAAATTCTCCGATGCAATCAGTTCTATTTTATCCCGCTGCCGTGTAAGTTCTTGCCGAATAGCGTTGGCCACTGCTTTGTCTTGTTGTTCCAAATATTTCATGAACATCTTCCTTTCTGTCTGCATATTTCGTTATCGAATTCTTAATTTTCGCCCTACGAAAAAAAGGATTGAATTATTCTCGATCCCCTCATTCCCTAGTTAGATATAAAATTCGTTTGTCTAATTCTGTCGTGTTGCAAAAACAACTATTGTCATGATAGTATACCAATCAATGGATTGTTATTAAATATCCATAAATCAGTGTTTAGAGCAATCCATAATTCCAGTAAAAACACTGGAGGTGAATGAATGCTAAAAGTAAACCGAGATGACGAACGTCCCATCTGGCAGCAACTTCTGGACCAATCGATCCATAATATTACAACGGGAAAATGGCAACCAGGCGAATTGCTGCTCCCATCCCGCGAACTCGCCCTATTGATTGGCGTTTCCCGTTCAACGATACAGATTGTTTACGAGGAGTTATTCAGCCGCGGGTACACCGTAACCTCTCGTCGCGGCGGGACAAGAGTGAGCGAATGGACATATGCAACTCGTCCTTCCGAAGAGGCTGCGACCCTAGGACCTGTCCTCCCCGAATTACCTTTATTAAACGCTGCAGTCGGTCATTTGCACAGTTGGTTCGGAGACAAAGATAATCGAAAAGCTGAGATCGATTTCAGTCCCCACGAGCCCTATTTGGACGAACCATTTCAAAAGAGTTGGAGACAATCTTTTTTACAGGCTTCTTCAGAAACAGACCTGGACAGTTGGGCTTATGGCGATGCCTATGGATTCCTGCCGCTACGAGAACAGATTCAACGCTATTTGTCACTTGAACGGGGCGTTCATGTGAATATCGATCAAATCATGTTAACCTCAGGCGCACAACATAGCATCGATTTGATCGCCCAAGCCCTTTTACATGAAGGGGAAACCGTTTCAGTTGAAGATCCTGGCTTCCCTGCTGCCTGGATGGCGATGAAGTATCGGCGTATGCAAGTTGTCTCCGTTCCGGTCGACGAATACGGGCTATGTGTAGACCGTATTCACCCTGGGTCCAAACTTGTCTTTGTTACGCCATCGCACCAGTGTGCGGTTGGAGTGATTATGTCGGAGCCTCGCAGGCAACAATTGCTGCACCTGGCTGCCAAACACCGTTTTTGGATTGTTGAGGATGATTACGACAGCGAATTTCGATATCGCGGCGACCCACTTCCGACCTTGTTCAGTCTGCGACCTCAGAACACGCTGTATATGATGAGCTTTTCCAAAATGGTTGCGCCTGGTATTCGAATATCGGCAATCATTGGTCCCAAAGAGGCCATTCGTCAGCTTGCCCAAGTCCATGCATTAACCTATCGCCATCTTCCCATTATGGAGCAACTAACGCTTACTCATTTTATCGAGCATGGTCATTTCATGCGCCATATGAGACGAGTTCGAAATGTATATCGGCGCAGACACGAAGCCATGACGAAGGCCATCATCACGACAGGCCTGAGCGAACACTTCACACTAAGCGGCGTAGAAACGGGGTTGCATATGCTTCTTGAAGCGGATAAGTCGTTTGACGAAGAGGTCGTGACGAACCTAGCGCTCGAAAAGGGAGTCCGTGTTTATCCGCTTAGCACGTATTGTTTGGAAAGTGATCGAAAAGGATGGGTGCTGGGTTTTGCGAAAGTAGATGAAGCCGCCATTGAAGAAGGCATTTATCGTCTTGCGGAGATGCTTTTATAATACAAGCATCTCCGCCATCACTCTTTTGACCCGCTTTGTACCTGTATCCGTTTTTCGCACCTCCTATTATTTCTGCTCAGCTTGTTGTACTCCCCTCGCCCTGTATGGCTTTATCTGAAATTTCCCATGAATCAATAGATGTGCCGCCAAACCTGCGACAAGTCCCCAGAATGCTCCACCGACGCCAAACAATGTCACATTCGCAGCTGTTGCTAAAAACGTAATCAATGCGGTCTCTCGTCCCTTGGGATCCGTTAAAGCGTTGGCTAGACTACCCCCAATTGTACCAAGCAATGCCAAACCCGCTAACGTCGCGATGAAGGTAGCAGGAAGAATCAAAAACAGAGCAGCCAACGTCACGCCAAATATGCCGACAACAATGTAGAAAATGCCACAGGCAATCCCCGCAATATAACGTTTTGCCGAATCCTCATGCGCGTCTTTCCCTGTGCAAATCGCTGCTGTAATGGCTGCTACATTAAAAGCGTGCGAGCCGAATGGCGCTGTAAGAAGCGAACCCAAACCCGTTACGGTCAATATCGGATTCGCGCTCGTCTTGAATCCATCATTTCGCAATACGAGCATTCCAGGCATGTATTGACCCGTCAGCGTAATAATAAACAGTGGCAATGCGACCCCCAGTATAGCCTGTAACGAAAACTCCGGAACGACAAATACCGGAGTTGCGATTGCCAATTGGATCGTACTGAAATCCGCTTTCCCCATACCAATCAAATACATCAGTCCGATTGCCAGTATGCCTACAATCGCATACCGGGAAGTAAACCGTCTTAGCACGACATAGGCGGCAAACAGAATAACGACAAGCAATGGGTCAACTTTCGCTCCTCCAAAGGCTGAAATGCCAAACTGTAGTAAAATGCCTGCTAACAACCCGGAAGCGATGCTTGGAGGAATCAGCCGGACAAAACATTCAAACATGCCCGATAATCCTAGAACAATAAATCCTGCTGCAGAGATCATGTAAGCACCAATTGCTTCCGGATAAGGGGTTACCGCTAATGCCGAAACGAGAAAAGCCACGCCTGGTGTTGACCAAGCCGTAATAATCGGTTCCCGGTATCGATAGCTGAGCCAGATCCCGGTGACACCCACGCCAATGGAGATCGACCAAATCCATGAAGCGGTCATTTCGGGACTTAAACCCGCGACTTTTGCTGCCTGAAACACGAGAATAAAGGTGCCCCCGTAGTTGACAATGACAGATATTAATGCGGCTACGGTCGGCGATATCCAATCGCGGCCGCGCAGCGAGGGGAATGCTGTGTTCATAATTGTTCTCCTGCCTCTCTCCTAATCGTCCTGGCGCGCGTATTCGTTCCAGTAATAGGCGGCCGGCAAGTAACGTTGGCCGAATACGCTTGTCCCTACGCGGATAATGGTAGCTCCTTCTTCGATGGCCACCTTGAAATCACGGGACATGCCCATCGAGAGGATATCCATTTCTACACGCGGAAATTTTTTCTCCCTAATTTGTGTTTGAATCCATTTTAATAATCGGAAGCAGTGCCGGGTCTCGTCGTTTGTAGCACTCAGTTTTCCAATGGTCATTAAGCCTTTCACGTTTAACGTTTCGAACTGGGATAATTGTTCCACTAACTCCAGTGCCGTTTCCGGCGGAGCTCCAAATTTACTTTCTTCATAGGACGTATTGATTTGCACCAGAATATCCATGGTCTTGTTCTCTTTGACGAGCTGATGGAGCAGGCCTGCCCCAATTTCAAACGGTCTACAGAATGAATGAGCGTAACATATTTGACAACGTCCTTGACTTTATTCGTTTGCAGATGTCCGATAAAATGCCATTCCACCTGCTTATACTGCTGCATAAGTGGAAATTTGTCCCGAAGTTCTTGCGCTTTGTTTTCCCCAAATAGAGTCTCACCCGCTTGTATAGCCATTTGCAATTTTTCAAGCTGTACAGTTTTGGTCGCCAACAACAATTTCACGTCCTCGATCTTGCGCCCTGAGGCTTGGCAAGCCAATTCCATCTGCTGCCTCACGGTATCGAGACTCTCTTTGACTAGATGGCCCATGTCTCTACCCCTCCTTCTGCTCCTGCCTGGCAAATCCACGATTATACGGTTTTTCCTGGTTTGAACATTTTTTCTTCTTCAATCAGATTTTCTTTCGCGGTGATTTGCTGTGGATCAATTCGGTACACCTGAACCGGGCCACCGAATACTGCTGATCGGTATTTGTCCACGTGCTGCTGGGATAACGGCCGATTATAGTAACCAGGTACATACTTATGAATCATTTCTTGCAACATGTGTGAAGCTTCATCCAGATCGACGATGGGCTGTGCCTTACCAAAAATCATGACACTCATATACGCTGTATCTGTCTTGGCTGGCACCGGATCAGTAATCGTTCCATATTCTTCACAAACCGTAAAACAGACCTCCGGATTCGTACCCATAACCTGATTTCGTCTCCCGCCGGTGGCTCCATGGAAATAAAGTTTCCCATTTGTCCAAACAAAATTGAGCGGAACCACATACGGCAGATGACCATCGACCATCCCAAGATGTCCAATGCGAGCTTGCTGTAGAAATGTCTCGATCTTGCCCTTGTCCAACACTTCTCTTATCTTGTAACGTACCCCATCCATAGTTATCACTCCTATTTATTGAAAGATTATGTAAGTTTATCAGCCATTGGAATGAATACAAATGTCCATAACTACCAATCTTGAGCAATCCATATTTCGCGTTAAGCTATGCATTCCTAAGTTAGACCTTAGGCAGTTGTGCATTTGCTTTATAGTTTACATACGCCCTACCCACTCCTCTCCAAGGCCTCTACAGCCCAAACGGGAGGCATTGCCCGTTCCTACGAGCTTCAAACTCCCTGTCCCAATGGGTATAAACACTCTCGCGGGCTCCTCACTGGATCGGTCACCCAAATTTTGTCCTGAACAGCATAGCAGTAGGTCGTGTTCGTATAATCGAAAGAACTGGTTTTGCATAGTCCTCGCCATATTGACTGCCTCCTTTTTGGAAATGAAAAAGAGCCCTGCACAGTGGGCTCTCCTAAATTTTTCTATCATAGATTTGTATAGCCCTCCGGAAAGCCCTATGACAGAGCTACGTGCAGTAAAAAATTAACCTAGAGTAACGGCAGCAACTAATTGAATCTCAACTGGGGCATTGCTGTTTAGTGATAATAAAGTATTAGACCAGCACTCCTTATCTATCAAGGAATCCCGGTCATTATGGTAGCCGGGAATTCGCACAGCAGGGTTCCGTTGGCAAATACCCGGATCAAGAGAGTGGCGCCGAACAAGAATCGAACGATGCCAACAGGAACGACGTTTCCATTTACGATGATGTTTTCACGTCGGATGCCTATAAACTTACCTTACCTCCCTACACAATTTGTTAAATTCCGATCTTCCACAATCATTTCTCCACTTATTCCCGGATATACAGTAAGATTAAGCAAAATAACAGTATTGGGAGTGGAAAAATGGTCACTTGTTATTTGAAATATGTTATCGATCCATACCAGGTTGATGTTTTTGAAGAGTATGCAAAAATGTGGATTCCTCTCGTTAATAAGTTTGGTGGACAGCATCATGGTTATTTTCTACCTCATGAAGGGGCAAATAACATCGCCTATGCCCTTTTCAGTTTCCCAAGTTTGGCTGAATACGAAGATTACCGAAAGAAAATCCTTGTCGATGAAGATTGCAAGAAAGCCTTTATCCTTGCCGAGCAAACGAAGTGCATTATCAGTTTTGAAAGAAGTTTCCTACGCCCGGTTCTTGAATAAAAAGCCCTCCAATCTTGCCCATCTTATGAAAGATGGGCAATTCAACGATATTTAACGTATTGAGCAGTTTGTTAATCTGATTTGATTATTCGTTTTATGGATATTGATGTGGTTTTCATGGTATGATTTGGTAAATGCTATTTCTGGAGGTGTAAGTATTGTCTAACAAGATCCAGAATTACATTTACATCTTTGTAATGTGTCTAACAATAGCTGTCGAGTTTCTTGTAAATTAATACTCAATTGTTCGTTACCCGATTAATTGATCGGGTTTTTATTTTGTCGCTCATTTAACTTAATTGAGCTTGTGTTAAATAGGTTCATTTCTCAACTATCCCGCCAAATAGTAAACGAGGCTGCCGGATCATATCCAGCAGCCTCTGATGTTTTTGTTCCGCTATCGAACCCGTTAGTTTAATGCTGACTAAGGTTCCGCTTAATGATGTGACTTCGAAATATGTTGAATGTTATCCGTATCGCCAAGCATTGCGCCAGCAATCGTCCGAAAATCTTCGATCCCGAACTCAAAATGGCCAAAGCGGAAGTTATATCCCCTATTTCGATTCCCGTGTGTAAAGGTAAGCTGGTCCAATAGGGCGGTATTCTTCCTTCACTTCGCGACACGGGAGATAGCGGATATTCCGACGATATGGCACAAAGGAATCGGACATCGGATATTCGTAGACTCTGTCATCCGCAACAAGACCAATGGCGGTAAATGCTTGAAGCGCCTCTCCCCTCGACAAGTCCGTTCGTGGGGAGTAGTATATCAACCAATCATTTGAAGACATCCGCCGTAATGGTGTCGACTTGCCATGGCAGAGCTGTGCGAATCCACCCTGCACCCCCAGTTTTACGTGAGAAGCAGATACAACTCCAATCCAGTAACGGCTTTGCTGGTGTTTTAGATTGATCGTCATCGTTCCTGTCCCTTCCTTCTCCATGATTTATAGGTTACATGTTAAAAAATTTTTAAACGGTCCATCTGCAGAATATGATGACGATAGTGCATTTCGATAAGCAAAAACAACTCCCTAATAATCATCTGATGTAACGATATAAAAACGCTACTGACACCATCTTGTCAGTAGCGTTTAACATTTTTCAGTTTCATCGCGAACCCTAAAAAGCTATCGAACCCGTTAGCTTAATGTTCTTTTCACATTTCGTACCATTGTAGTGCGTTTCTTTCTAGATCTTTAACAAACGCATCTTTACCGTCCATATAGGCTTCTATGTCCCTTGGGAACTGTTTGGCGAGACTTTCTTTTAAATCGCCATACCGTTTTGCGTCACTGGTATGTGTCCGGAGGTAATCTCTTACCGCCAAATGGCGATTAATATCTTCCTTGTTATCCCCTTGAAACACATGCACTTGATGCGTGCGATTATCCCCGCCTTTTCGGAAATATCTTCTTCCTTTCATTCCGAGCTCTCCCATACATTCGTAACCAAGTGCTTCCATTTGAACATTAAACGAATCGATTCTTTCAATATCTTCTACTACTGGCATAATATCAATGATTGGTTTGGATTTTAATCCTGGTACAGAAGTACTACCTATATGATGAATGTCGATTAACTCATCACCAAAGATATCCTTAATTTTTTGAGATTCCTCGCTAAACTTATGTTGCCAATTCTCGTTATATTCAGTAACCACAACATTCATCTAATTAACCTCCTCAGGGAAATGATCCTTTGCGATCAGTTTAGGGCATTAGATCATCTTATAAAATCAAGTGAAGTGATGTCAATGAAATTTGACCAACACCAGCGGCCTTACTGGTATCGTCATAAGAAACATAATTAAGCTAATTCTATTCAAAACTGCCCTTTAGACTAGAAAAGGCAGCCGGTTGTTAACGGCTGCCTTTATGTATGGATTGTTGAGCTATCGAACCCGTTATCTTAATCTAAACTCCATTTTTCTACTTTTTGTTGTCATTCCAATTGATTCATAAAAATGGATTGCATTTTGATTCTTCTCTAAGACCCCCAATTCAATACTATCAACTTTCAAACCTCTTGCGAAGTCAAAAACATGTTGCATGAGTTTACTTCCGATACCCTTTTGCCTAATCGTATCAGCAACACATAAACTGTCCACAAGTAAGACCTTCCTCGCATTAACAAATGAATTTTCAGGTATTTCTTCTTCCTTCAAAACAACGACACCGACTATTTCAATACCTAGAGTGGCCACAAAGATATGCTGCTTATCATCTTTTAGTTGGTTATTAAAGAACTCTTCCCCCACTGGAACCGAGTTCTTTTTGTATAGGTCTGATCGTTCCATAACGTGCAAATGATGAACTTGCCAAAACAAGGATAATAACGACTCGTAATCATCTTGATTAGCATTTCGGATAAAAATATCCATGCTTCCCCACCCCGACAATTGTTTAAACGCTTATTTTATCACTTTATACTTAACAGAAAATAATCAGTAAATATGCTATCCTTCCCTTTAGTTTAATAGAGACTGCCGAATAACACCGGCAGCCTCTGTTTGTGTTTGTTCCGCTATTGAACACGTTAGTTCAATAACATCTTAAACTTGTGATACGGTTCAGCTTAAAGGGCCTATCGGCGAAAAATCCGCAGAGGCACATCACCACGAATTTTTTGGCTCGTTGAATCAAACCAATTTCAATCCTGGGATTATGGTCAAGCCTTCGTAAACATGCCCTGAAGGCGTCCAAATACTCGGCGGCCTGGATGTTTATCATTCAACTACGTGCCCTTTAGCTCAATTATCGAGTAACTAGAACACCTGTTCAATTTTGATGGCCTCGGAGTGCATGCTCGATTCGCTTATCCGGTAAGAACCAGACCACCGCAACAAGTAGGAAAAAGAAACCGGATATCCAAGGACTCACATATGCGGTCAAGGCCGCGATCAAGTAGAGCACGGGAGATAATTTCCCCTTCAAGTTTCTGCCCATCGCCAGAACAAATGAGGAATCGCCGGGATGCTGGCTAATAATCGCGCGCTGAAGCAGCCAGTACGAGAAGGCCGCGAGTAGTAAAATAATACCATACAGCGCCGTTGGTGTGGCTGCAAAATAGCTTTCACCCATCCAAGCTGTTGTGAACGGCACAAGGGATAACCAGAAAAGAAGCAGCAAGTTGAGCCACATTAAACGCCCGTTCATCGTTCGAACCATGTGCAGTAGATGATGATGATTGTTCCAGTAGATGCCGATATATACAAAACTGAAGATGTAGCTTAAAATTTTTGGGCCAAGCTCGATCAGCGCATACCAGTCATGGCCTTCCGGCACTTTAAATTCCAGCACCATGATCGTAATGATAATCGCCAGCACGCCATCGCTGAACGCTTCCATCCGATTTGCTTTCAAAGTGTTTCACCTTTTCCTCTCTTCGCGTTTAAAGTTGAATTGGCTATCCCTTACAGGTAGGGATCCCATAAATTTCTTTCATTATTCTCACTTTCATTCAGTAATCGCGCGCTGCATCAAACCAGCGTTGAGCCATGACCTCTGGAATAGTCTGGCCGATTAGGTGGTCAGACTGGCTTAGTTGCCATAGCGTTTCACCAAGGTCTTCACTTTCAGTGGTTTCGATGTCTTTGAGGGTATTGTAGCGTACGGGGAAGGCCGTAATGGCTGCCTCGGCATCGGCCAAGCTACGGGCCTGGGCCAAGGTTGCCTGTGCAACGTCGTAAGCTTCGGTCCCAGCCCTTTTTTAATAACGTCATAAAACATTTTATACTATTCAAACAATACATATCTAGCATAATAACAGTCGGTTGAACATAACGTACGTACTTGAAATTAGATTAGGTATTCAACTAACCTGCCCTTCGTATTATGAGGTCAGCCAGTTTTTACTGGTTGACCATTTTTTATATAGTTCTACGATTACGGTAGCCGGGGTAGAACGTCCCTGCCCGTGGGGCATTGACCCCGTCCGCTAAACTGTTCACCCCCTACTTGTAGAAACATGTTTGAGGCTGGTTGGGACTTAGATCTCGTATAACAAGCGAAGCTATGATACTACAAGCAGGACTAGGGGTTACCGGCAAATTATCTTGGAAAAGGAGCGATACAATGAATCCAGTCGTTGGTC